>JBIKWU010000260.1:0-5772 GCA_044356115.1 Burkholderiaceae bacterium | reverse complement strand
GACCGGGCCGTGGCCCAGGCCGCGCGCGAGGCCGGCCTGCGGGTCGATGACCCCCAGCTCGACCGCGCGATCGCCCGCCTGGCCGAGGAGAACCGCCTCACCCCGACCCAGCTGCGCATCCAGGTCGAGCGCGATGGCCAGTCGTTCTCGCGCTTTCGCGAGGACATCCGCGACGAGATCCTGATGGCCCGGCTGCGTGAGCGCGAGGTCGACGCGCGGCTGGTGGTGAGCGAGGCCGACATCGACGCCTACCTGGCCGAGCAGCGCCAGGCCGGCAAGGTGGCGCCCGAGTACCGCATCGCCCATATCCTGCTGCGGGTGCCCGAGGGTGCCAGCGCGGCCCAGATCGAACGCCAGCGACTGCGCGGCGAGGAGCTCCTGCGCCAGCTCGAGCGCGGCGGCGACTTCGCCCGGCTCTCGGCGGCCTTCTCCGACGCCCCCGAGGCCATGAGCGGCGGCGCGCTGGGCTGGCGCCCGGCCGATCGCCTGCCGGCGATGTTTCTCGAGGCGGTCGAGCGCCTGAACCCGGGTCAGGTCTCGGGCCTGCTGCGCAGCCCCAATGGCTTCCACGTCCTGCGCCTGGAGGAGCGGCGCGCCGGTCAGGCGCCCGGGCTGCTGGGCGAGCCGGTGCTGCAGACCCGCGCCCGCCACATCCTCATGCGGCCCACCGACACGCTGCCCCAGGAAGACGTGCTGCGCCGGCTGCGCGAGGTCCGCGATCGCGTGCTCACCGGCCGCGTCGAGTTCCCCGACATGGCCCGCCAGTACTCCATCGATGGCACCGCCAGCCGCGGCGGCGACCTCGGCTGGCTGCATCCGGGCGACACCGTGCCGGCCTTCGAGAAGGCCATGAACGATCTGAAGCCCGGTGAGGTCAGCGAACCCGTGCGCTCGGAGTTCGGCTTCCACCTCATCCAGGTGCTCGAGCGGCGCACCGACGTGGCCTCGCCCGATCGGCAACGACAGGCCGCGCGCATGGCGGTCCGCGAGCGTCTCATCGAGGAGCAGACCCAGGACTGGCTGCGCCAGGTGCGTGACCGCGCCTTCGTCGAGTACCGCGACCGCTGAGCCATCGGCCGCCTGGTGAAGCCCGTCGTCGCCCGCAAGCGCTTCGGCCAGCACTTCCTGGTCGACCGCGGCATCATCGAGGCGATCGTGGCCGCGGTCTCGCCCCGGCCGGGCGAGTGCCTGGTGGAGATCGGCCCGGGTGACGCGGCCCTCACCGCGCCGCTGCTCGAGCGCGCCGGCCAGCTCACCGCCATCGAGATCGACCGCGATCTCGCCGCCCGGCTGCGCAAGCGCTTCGGATCGCGGCTCACGCTCATCGAGGGTGATGCCCTGACGGTCGATCTCGGGCCGCTGGCCGAGGCCGGCCCGCTGCGACTGGTCGGCAATCTGCCCTACAACATCTCCAGCCCGCTGCTGGTGCGGCTCATCGACTGGCACGCGCGCGTGCTCGACCAGCACTTCATGCTGCAGAAGGAGGTGGTCGATCGCATCGTGGCGCCGCCGGGCTGCGCCGCCTACGGTCGCCTGGGCGTGCTGCTGCAGGCCTGCTATCACGTCGAGTCGCTGATCGAGGTGCCGCCGGCCGCCTTCGATCCGCCGCCGCGCGTGGACTCGGCGGTGATCCGCATGCTGCCGATGCCCGAGGCCGGCACGGTGCCGCTGGCCGAGCTCTCGGCGCTGCTGGCCGCGGGCTTCGGCCAGCGCCGCAAGATGCTGCGCGGCACGCTGCTGCCCTGGCTGGCGCAGCGCGGCATCACCGAGCCGGGCCTGCCGCCCACCGCGCGCGCCGAGGAGATTCCGGTGGCCGAGTGGGTGGCGCTGGCGCGTCGCCTGAAGGCCGCGACGACGGGTTAACATCGCCGCTTTCCCGACACGAGCGGCCATCGACATGAAACTGCTTCACACCATGCTGCGGGTGGGCGACCTGCAGCGCTCCATCGACTTCTACACCGGCGCGCTGGGCATGAACCTGCTGCGCACCACCGACCGGCCTGAGCAGAAGTATTCGCTGGCCTTCGTGGCTTATGGCCGCGGCAATGCCGACGGCCACGCCGAGATCGAGCTCACCTACAACTACTGGGTGTCGGCGTACGAGCTCGGCGGCGCCTATGGCCACATCGCCATCGGTGTCGATGACGTGGCGGCCACCTGCGAGCGGGTGCGTCAGGCGGGCGGGCGTGTCACCCGCGAGGCCGGCCCGGTCAAGGGCGGCACCACCGTGATCGCCTTCCTGGAAGACCCCGATCACTACAAGGTGGAGCTCATCCAGACCAGCACCCGCAATCTCTGAACGGCTTGCCGCCGGCGTGTGTGCCGGCGGCGCCCGGGCCCGCGTTGCGGGCCGTTCAGGGGGTGCGCCTTGCGGGCGTGATCAGCGCTCGCCGCCGTCAGGAAAGCCGCGCAGCCACTCGCGCGCATGCTGCCAGTTGGGGAACAGCTCGCCCAGCGCGCTCCAGAAGCGCGGCCCGTGGTTCATCTCGCGCAGATGCGCGAGTTCGTGCGCGATCACGTAGTCGATGATCTCGGGCGGAAAGTGCATCAGCCGCCAGTTCAGCCGGATGGAGCCGTCGGCGGCGCAGCTGCCCCAGCGGGTGCGGGCTGAGGACAGCGCCCAGCGCCGCGGGCTCACCCCGTGCTCGCGCGAGAAGTGCGCGATGCGCTCGGCAAAGTGCTCGCGGGCACGCTGCTGCAGCCAGCCCTGGGCAAGGTCGCGCAGTTGCTCGCTGCCGGCATCGGGGGGCAGGCCGAGCTGCAGCGCCATGCCCACGCGCTGCGGCTTGCCACGATGACCCGGCAGCACCTGCAGCGTGAGGTTCTCGCCCAGGAAGGGCATGAGGCCGCCGTCCTGCCATTGAATGGCCATGCGCTCGCGCCGCCGCGAGTAGTCTCGCCACTCGACCAGCTTGCGCAGCACCCAGTTGGCGCGCTCGGCGAGCGCGGCGTCGATCTCCTCCTGCGGCACCCAGCGCGGCGCGGTCACCGACAGGCCTCGGTCATCGATCACGAAGCCGATGGTGCGGCGCCGGGAGCGCCGCAGCTCGTATTCGACGTACTCGCCCCCCAGGCGCGCCATCCGCCGGCCGGCGCGCTGCACCGCCGGCGGATGGTGAGGTTCGAACAGCGGCAGCGTCAGCTGCAGCGCCGCGTCGGCGAGTTCGCGCAGCTTGCGCAGCGTCATGCCAGCGGGTTCCCTGCGTTTCGGGCCGCTGGCGCAAGACCAGGCGCCGACGCCGCCTCGTGCGCGTAGGCCTGTGGCGTGATGCGGCGCATCTCGGACTCGATCCAGGTCTCGACATCGGCCATGACCACATCGGGACTGCGGCCCGTGGTCTGGATGAGCGGGCCTACCGAGACGGTGATCGTGCCGGGTTGCTTGAGGAAGGCCCGACGCGGCCAGAAGTCACCGGAGTTCATGGCGATGGGGATCACCGGCACGCCGGTGCGCACCGCGAGCCGCGCGCCGCCGCTGCGGTAGCGGCCCTGCGAACCCGCGCGGGTGCGGGTGCCCTCGGGGAACATGATGATCCAGCGGCCCTCGGCCAGCTTGCGGGTGCCCTGGGTCACCACCTCCTCGAAGGCATCCCGGGTGCGCGAGCGGTTGATGTGGATCATGTCGAGCAGCCAGATGCCCCAGCCGAAGAAGGGCAGGAACAGCAACTCGCGCTTGAACACGAAGCACAGCTCGCGCGGCAGGTGCGAGACGTAGTAGAGCGTCTCCCAGGTGGACTGGTGCTTGGAGAGCACGATGGCCGGACCGTCGGGGAAGTTCTCGGCACCGATCAGGCGGTGGTCGATGCCGAGCAGGGTCTTCGCGCCCCACACGATGAGGCGGGGCCAGCCCACCGTGATGCGGTAGCGCATGGGCCGGGGCAGTGGCGCGCACAGCAGGCACAGCGCGCTCATCGGGATCACGGTGACGATCTGCAGCAGCGTGAAGGCGATCGACCGCAGGTACGGCATCAGGGTCTCCGGAGAAGGGCGCATGCCGTGGCCTGGCCCGCGGCAATGATGTTGGACGCTCGGACCCTTGTCCAGCACGCGCGCCGTCTCATGGGGCCAGTTCCCGCGCGACCGCCATCAGGTTGGCGCGTACCGTGGTGCCTTCGGGCAGCGAGCCCGCGCGCAGGGTGTCGGCGCCATTGCCGGTGAGCACCAGCACGGGTCGCGCGCCGGCGGCCCGCGCGGCCTGCAGGTCGCGCAGCGAGTCACCGACCATCACCATGTCGGCGGGCGTCACGGCGAAGCGGCGCGCGATCTCGTGCAGCATGCCCGGGCGCGGCTTGCGGCAGCCGCATTGCGCCTCGGGGGCGTGCGGACAGAAGAAGATCGCGTCCAGGTGCCCGCCGGTGGCCGCGACCGCGGCCGTCATGCGCGAGTGGATGGCGCTCAGCGTGGCCATGTCGAACAGGCCGCGACCCACGCCGGCCTGGTTCGTGGCCACGGCCACGCGCCAGCCACCCTTTCGCAGCCGCGCGATGGCCTCGAGGCTGCCCGGCAGCGGGCGCCATTCGGCCGGGCTCTTGATGTAGGCGCTGCTGTCGTGATTGATCACGCCATCGCGATCGAGCACCACGAGCTTCATGCGGACAGGCGGGAGATGTCGGCGACGCGGTTCATGAGCGCGTGCAGCCCGGCGAGCAGGCACAGCCGGTTGGCCCGCACGGCGGGATCCTCGGCCATGACCATCACCTGCTCGAAGAATCGGTCGACCGCCTCGCGCGAGCGGGCCATGGCGGTGAGCGCGCCGGTGTAGTCGTGCGCGGCCATCAGCCTGTCGACCTCGGGTGCGAGCGCGGCCAGCTCGTCGGCCAGGGCCTGCTCGGCCGGGTCGGTGAGCAGCGAGGTCTGCAGGCCCGCGGTGGTGGCCTCGCCCGACTTGCGCAGCAGGTTGCCGATGCGCTTGTTGGCCGCCGCCAGCGACTGCGCCTGGGGCAGGGCGCTGAAGGCCCGCACCGCGGCCAGGCGCTGCGGCACACGGGCGAGGTCATCGGGTTGCTGATCGATGACCGCGGCCACTTCCTGCGGGCTGTGGCCGCGATCGCGCAGCCAGCCCGACAGGCGCTCGAGGATGAACTCGGCCAGCGCGGGTCGGCCGGCGGCGGCGGCAGGCTCGAAGGCCGCGAAGGCGGTGTCGAGCAGCCACGACAGCGGCAGCGCGAGCTCGCGCTCGATGAGCATGCGGATCACCCCGAGCGCATGCCGGCGCAGCGCGAAGGGGTCGCGATCGCCGGTGGGCTGCTGGCCGATGCCGAACAGGCCGGCAAGGGTCTCGAGCTTGTCGGCCAGCGCGAGCACCGTGCCGGTGGTGCTGGCCGGCAGCGCGTCGCCCGCGAAGCGCGGCTGGTAGTGCTCGACGATGGCCTGCGCCACCTCGGGTGCCTCGCCGTCGTGGCGTGCGTAGTAGGCACCCATCACTCCCTGCAGTTCGGGGAACTCGCCGACCATGCCGGTGAGCAGGTCGGTCTTGGCGAGCAGGGCGGCGCGCTCGGCGTGAGTGACATCGGCGCCGAGCCGGGCGGCGATCGCCCCCGCGATGCGCTGCACCCGCGCCATGCGCTGCGCCTGGGTGCCGAGCTTCGCGTGGTAGACCACCGAGCCGAGCGCGGGCACCCGATCGGCCAGCGGCGTGCGGCGGTCCTGCTGGTAGAAGAAGCGGGCGTCGGCCAGGCGCGGGCGTACCACCCGTTCGTTACCGTCGACGATCAGCGAGGGATCGTCGATGGCCATGTTCGACACGATCAGGAACTTCGGCAGCAGGCGGCC
>JBIKWU010000259.1:0-5778 GCA_044356115.1 Burkholderiaceae bacterium | reverse complement strand
CTCGGCCTCCTCGCGACTTTCAAGCGCCTGCTGCTCGGCCTGCGCGATGCGGGCCTGCAGGCGCTCGATGCGCGCCTCGGCCTCGCGGCGGGCAAAGTCAGCCTCCTGCTCGGCGCGCTCGGCGCCGCGCACCCGGTCGCGGTGGGCCGCCAGCAGCGCCTCGAGGGCCTCGAAGGCCTGGGCGGCATCCTCCTGTCGCTGCTGGTGATCGGCCAGATCAGCGTCGAGCTGCTCGAAGGCGGCTGACTGCTCCTCGAGCGTGGCCGCCGCCTCCTCGAGTGCCTCCGCCACTTCGGACAGATCCTGCTCCAGCCGGCCGCGAGTGATGCGAGCCCGCTCGTGCAGCTGCTCGAGCTTCTGGGCATCGAGCCGCACGCCGGCCAGATCGCGCACGGCGCGGCTGTGGGCCTCGCGGGCCTGGGCCAGCAGGCGGGCGGACTCGGCGGCCAGCTGCTCGGCCCGCCCTGCGGCGGCACGGGCCTCGTCAGCCAGCAGCTGCCGGGCGCGCTGCTCGCGGGCGAGATGCTCCAGATCATGCTGGCGGGCGAGCACGCCCTCCTGGGCGGAATCGGCCGCATAGAGCTGCAGCGACTGGGGGCCGACCACATGGCCTTCGCGGGTGACCAGACGCTGGCCCGCGAGCAGGTCGGCGCTCTGGCCGACCGCGGCGTCGAGCGACTCGGCGCACCAGTGGCCGTGCAGCCAGTCGGCCAGCACCGCATGCAGACCGGCATCGGTCACGCGAATGACCTCGATCAGGGGCCGCAGGCCGGCCAGCGGCGCGGCCGCCACCGGCTGCACCCGCGGCGAGAGGAACGCGACCTTGGCCGGAGGCGCGTCGGCCACCAGCGCCGCGGCGGTCTGGAGCCGGCCGATCTCGAGGGCCTCGACCCGTTCGCGGATGACCGACTCGACCGCGGTCTCCCAACCCTCCTCGATGCGCAGGCGCTGCCAGAGGCGTCCCAGGCTGTCCAGGCCATGGCGGCTGAGCCAGGGGCCGATGCGCGACTGGCTCTGCGCCCGCTCCTGCAGCTGCTTGAGCGCAACGATGCGGGCCTCGACGCGGGTGAATTCTCCCTCGGCCTCGCGCAGCGCCTGCTGGGCCGGGGCCCGCGCCTGCTCGGCCTCGCGCGAGCGGGTCTCGGCCTCGGTCTGCGCCAGGGCGCTGCGCTGCTCGGCGTCTTCGGCGATGGCCAGGGACTCGCGCATGGCGGCGAGCTCTTCGTCGGCGGGCGCCTCGATCTGCGCGCGTTCACCCTGCAGGCGTTCCTGGCGACGCTGGGCATCGTTCAGCGCGCGCTGGGCATTGCGCTGGCGCTCGGCCGAGAGCTCGATGGCCTGCCGGGTACCGACCGCCACGGCGCGCGCCTGCTCGAGCAGGGCACGCGCCTCGCGCACCTGCTGCTCCAGAGGCGCCGTGGCCTCGGTGAGCGCGAGCAGGTCAGCGGAGAGATTCTCGGCCCGCGCCTGCGCCTCCTCGAGGGCCCCCTGGGCCTCGGTCTGCTCTCCGAGTGCTCGCTCGCGATCCTCGCGGGCGCGGGTCTCACGGGAGCGCAGCCCCGACAGCCTGCCGCCGATCTCCTCCTGGGTGTCGACCACCCGGCGGATGTCGTTCTCGAGGCGGACGACCTCGGCATTCGCGGTGTAGTGCGCGCTCTGCGCGGCGTGGACCTCATCGCTCGCGGCGTAATGGGTGCTGCGCAGGGTCTCGATGGCCGCCTCGAGCTCGCGCAACTCGGCCAGCGCGCCGTCGAGCGCGATCTGGGCACGACCGACCTCCTGCGCCAGCCGCTGCTGCTCGGCCCCGGCCTCGTCGCGGCGCACCAGCCACAGCATCTGCTGCTTGCGCTCCCGGTCGGACTCGTGCTCGCGATACTGGCGGGCGACCTCGGCCTGCCGCGACAGCTTCTCGATCTGCGCGTCGAGCTCGCGGCGGATGTCCTCCACGCGGGTGAGGTTCTCGCGCGTGTCGGCCAGCCGGTTCTCCGTCTCGCGCCGGCGCTCCTTGTAGCGCGAGATGCCGGCGGCCTCCTCGAGGAAGACCCGCAGGTCTTCAGGACGCGCCTCGATGATGCGCGAGATGCTGCCCTGGCCGATGATGGCGTAGGCGCGCGGGCCCAGACCGGTGCCCAGGAACAGGTCGTGGACGTCCTTGCGGCGCACCGCCTGGTTGTTGATGTAGTAGGCCGACTGGTTGTCGCGGCTGAGCACGCGCTTGACGGCGAGTTCGGCGAAGCTGGCCCAGGCGCCACCGATGCGACCCAGCGAGTTGTCGAAGACCAGTTCCACCGAGGCCCGCGAGGCCGGCTTGCGATCGGCCGAGCCCGAGAAGATGACGTCCTGCATCGACTCGCCGCGCAGCTCGGAGGCCTTGGACTCGCCCAGCACCCAGCGCACCGCGTCGATGATGTTCGACTTGCCGCACCCGTTCGGCCCGACCACGCCGACCCGCTGGCCGGGTACCTCGAAGGCGGTGGGATCGACGAAGGACTTGAAGCCCGACAGCTTGATCTGCTTGAGTCGCACGCGCGAAGCACCCCGGAGCGATGGGCCCGACAGAAAAGCGAAAAGCCGCGCTGGCGGCTTCGACCCCTCTATAATAGCACCCGCCCATCCAGGCCCCGCCGGTTCCCAGCGAACCCTGCGCGGGGCTTTTGGTTTCAGGAGCGCCTGCCCGTCGGTGGGCGCCGCCGCGCCCGGAAAGCCGCCCTTCCATGCCCTCCAAGCCCAGTCAGAGCCTCGAGACCTTCGCCAATCCCGCGCCCGGGCGCGACTATCTCGTGCACCTCGAGGTGCCCGAGTTCACCTGCCTGTGCCCGCTCACCGGCCAGCCCGACTTCGCCACCTTCGTCATCGACTACGTGCCCGACAAGCGCAACGTCGAACTCAAGAGCCTGAAGACCTATATGTGGTCATTCCGTGACCAGGGGGCCTTCCATGAGGCGGTCACCAACCGCATCACCGACGACCTCGTCACCGGCCTCGCACCCCGGTACCTGAAGGTCACGGCCCGCTGGTATGTGCGCGGGGGCATCTTCACCAACGTGGTCGTCGAGCATCGCAAGCGGGGCTGGAAGCCGCCGCAACGGGTTGATCTGGACAGTTTCCCGCTCCAGTCGAACTTCAAATAAGCATAATAATCAAATACCTGGAGCAGATTCTTGAACCCCAGACTCAAGACCCTGCAGGCCTATCCGTTCGAGCGCCTGCGCAGCCTGCTCGACGGTGTCACGCCCGATCCCGCGCATGCGCCGCTGAACCTGTCGATCGGCGAGCCCAAGCACCCCACGCCGGCGCTCATCACCGAGGCCCTGGTGGGCTCCCTGGCCGGTCTGTCCAGCTATCCGGCCACCGCGGGCTCGCCCGAGTTGCGTCGGGCGATCGCGGGCTGGCTCACCCGCCGCCACACGCTGCCGGCCCTTGACCCGCGCCACCAGGTGCTGCCCATCAACGGCAGCCGCGAGGCCCTGTTCGCCTTCGCGCAGACCGTGGTCGACCCCGCTGGCGACGCGCTCGTGGTGTGTCCGAATCCGTTCTATCAGATCTACGAAGGCGCGGCGCTGCTCGCCGGCGCCAGCCCCTGGTATGTCGACCAGAACCCGGCCAACGGCTATCGCTGCCACTGGCAGTCGGTGCCCGAATCGGTCTGGCAGCGCACCCGTCTGCTCTTTGTCTGCTCGCCCGGCAATCCCACCGGCGCGGTGATGACCCAGGCCGAGTGGGATCTGCTCTTCAGACTGTCCGACACCCACGGCTTCTGCATCGCCGCCGACGAGTGCTACTCCGAGATCTACCTCGACGAGTCGAGCCCGCCCCTGGGCGCGCTGGCCGCGGCGGTGGCCGCTGGCCGACCCGACTTCCGTCGGTTGGTGGTCTTCGGCAGCCTGTCCAAGCGCTCCAATGCCCCGGGCATGCGCTCGGGCTACGTGGCCGGAGACGCCGAGCTGATGGCCGCCTTCCTGCTCTATCGCACCTACCACGGCAGCGCCATGAGCCCGCCGGTGCAGCAGGCCTCCATTGCCGCGTGGTCCGACGAGGTCCATGTGGCCGAGAACCGTCGCCAGTACCGCGAGAAGTTCGCCGCGCTGCAGCCGCTGCTCGAGCCCGTGCTTGGCGTGCAGCGCCCGGAAGCAGGCTTCTACTACTGGGCCCGCGTGCCAGGGGGCGACGACGAGACCTTCGTGCGCGAGCTCTACCGGCGTTTCAACGTGCTGTCGCTGCCAGGCAGCTACCTGGCCCGGCCCGGACCCGATGGCAGCAACCCCGGGCGCGGTCATGTGCGCCTGGCGCTGGTCGAACCCCTGGCCGCCTGCGTCGAGGCCGCCGGCCGCATCGTCCGCTTCGTGGCCGGCTGAGCCGGATCCGATCCTTCTTCACCCTTCCTCGAGAGAACCGGAATGACTGACCTTCAGACCACCATCGATCAGGCCTGGGAAGGCCGCAATGCCCTGTCGCCCAAGGACGCCCCGGCCGCGGTGCGCGAGGCGATCGGCCACGTGCTGGCCGAACTCGACGCCGGGCGGCTGCGCGTGGCCGAGAAGCGTGGCGGCGAGTGGATCGTGCACCAGTGGATCAAGAAGGCGGTGCTGATGTCCTTTCGCCTGGAAGACAACGCGGTGCTGCCGGCCGGCGGGCTGCAGTTCTACGACAAGGTGCCCACCAAGTTCGCCGATTTCAGCGCGGCCGATTTCGCCCAGGGCGGCTACCGGGTGGTGCCACCGGCCGTGGCCCGCCGCGGTGCGTTCATCGGTCGAAACGTGGTGCTGATGCCCTCGTATGTGAACATCGGTGCGTACGTCGATGAGGGCACCATGGTCGACACCTGGGCCACGGTAGGTTCGTGCGCGCAGATCGGCCGCAATGTTCACCTGTCGGGCGGTGTCGGCATCGGGGGCGTGCTGGAGCCCCTGCAGGCCAACCCGACCATCATCGAGGACAACTGCTTCATCGGCGCCCGCTCGGAGGTGGTCGAAGGCGTGGTGGTCGAGGAGAACTCGGTGCTGTCGATGGGCGTGTTCATCGGCCAGAGCACCAAGATCTTCGATCGCACCACGGGTCAGGTGCTCTACGGCCGCGTGCCCTCGGGTTCGGTGGTGGTGCCCGGCTCCATGCCTTCGGCGGACGGTCGGGTCAATCTGTATTGCGCGGTCATCGTCAAGCGCGTCGACGCCCAGACGCGGGCGAAGACCGCGATCAACGAGTTGCTGCGCGGCGACTGAGCCGGGCGGCACGAGGGAAAGGCGGTCGCTCGTGTCGATGATGGAAAAGCTGCTGCGGCTGCTGGCCGAAAAGAAGGGGTCGGACCTCTTCCTGTCGCCCGGATCGGCAGCCCACATCAAGGTCAACGGCCTCACCGTTCCCATCAACCAGCAGCGCCTCGATCCCGCCGCGGTCATGGCGCTGCTGCGCCAGGTGGTCTCCGAGCGGCACTGGCAGGAGTTCGAGGATCGTCGCGAGCTCAACCTGGGCTACAGCGTGACGGGCGTGGGCAGCTTCCGGATCAACGTCTTCCGGCAGCGCGGCTCGCCAGCCTGCGTCATCCGGTACATCCCGGGCGACATACCCCGGTTCGAACACCTGGGGCTGCCCGAGGCCATGCGCCAGATGGTGATGGAACCACGCGGCCTGGTGCTGGTGGTGGGCTCCACCGGATCGGGCAAGTCCACCACCATGGCCTCGCTGATCGAGCACCGCAACGAGAACCGGTCGGGTCACATCCTCACCTTCGAGGATCCGATCGAATTCACGTTCCGCAACAAGCGCTCGATCGTCAACCAG
>JBIKWU010000258.1:0-5780 GCA_044356115.1 Burkholderiaceae bacterium | reverse complement strand
TTCAGCCGACGCTCGCCGCTGCTGGCCGAGGGCCTGAGCCCGCGCGCCGGGCTCGCGCTGGCCCAGGCCGCGCGCGCCTGGGCGCTGCTCGATGGCCGCAACCATGTCCTGCCCGACGACGTGCAGGCCGTGCTCGGCGCCGTGGCGGGTCACCGCCTGCGGCCCGCCAAGGGCAGCGCCGGTTCGCACCGGGCCCGCGCCGAGCTGGTCGCGGGCATCGTCAAGGGCGTGTCGGTGCCGTGAGCCAGGCCACCGCCGGCTGGATCGACCGGATATCGCTGCGCCTGCCCGGCCGGCGAGGTCCCCATGCCGGGCCGCTCCGGCTCGCGCAGCGCAATGTCTACGTGCTGCCCACCCGCGCCGGGCTGCTGTATGCGCTGGTGCTGCTCGCGATGCTGATCGCCTCGATCAACTACGCGCTGTCGCTCGGGTTCCTGCTTACCTTCCTTCTGGGCGCGGTGGCCATCGTGGGCATGCTGCAGACCTTCCGCAACCTGTCGGCCCTGGAGCTGCGCGGTGGCCGCCTGGAACCGGTCTTTGCCGGCGGCACCGCCGAGCTCCACGCCACGCTGGTGGAGGGGCGCGGCCATGACCGCTTCGCGCTCTCGCTGCGCCCGGCCGGCGCCCACGAACCGGTGCCGATCGACGTGCCCGCCGGCGGCGAGCAACCGACGGCCCTGGTCTGGGCCACCGGCGAGCGCGGTCGTCATCCGCTGCCGCCGATCCGGATCTCCTCCCGGTTTCCGCTCGGCCTGTGGCGGGCCTGGGCCTGGTGGGAGCCGGCCGGCTCCCTGCTCGTCTATCCCGCCCCCGAGGCCGCGCCGCCGGCGCTGCCCTCGAGCCAGACCCAGGGCGGCGAGGGCAGCGGCGGCCGCGCGGGCGAGGAGGATCTGGCGGCCCTGCGGGCGTGGTCGGCCGGCGACTCGCCGCGACGCATCGCCTGGAAGGCGGTGGCGCGCAGCGGCTCCGATGAACTCCTGGTCAAGCAGTTCGACGGCGCCGAAGGTGGTGAACTGCTCCTCGACTGGTATGCCCTGCCCGCGGGCCTGGCCTCGGAGGCGCGGCTTTCGCGGCTGACCGCCTGGGTGCTCCAGGCCGACGCGATCGGCCTGCGCTGGGGGCTTCGCCTGCCCGCCCTGATGATCGAGCCGGCGCAGGGCCCCCAGCACCGGGAGCGCTGCCTCGAGGCGCTCGCGCTGGCGCGGGTCTGAGCGACGGGGGCCATGGGCCGGGCTTCACTCCCTGAACTGGCGCCGCTCGCGCTGCGCCATTCCCTGCGCGCGCTCGGAGGGCAACTGGGCGACCAGTGGGAGCGCGATCGCCGTGACACGCTGTTCCTGATGAGCGCGGTTGCCCTGGCGGTGCTGCCCGGGCTCTTCCATCTGCCCTGGTGGGTGTCGGTCGGCTTCGGGATGCTCTTCTTGTGGCGTCTCGGGCTGATCTTCTCCGGGCGCTGGCTGCCGCGCGACTCGGTGCGCTGGCTGGCGGCGATCGCCTGCACCACCGCGGTCTGGGCCCACTACCGCACCCTGCTCGGGCGCGAGCCCGGCGTGGTGCTGCTGGTGCTGTTCCTGGGCCTGAAGCTCATGGAGATGCGCGCCCGGCGCGACCTCTTCGTGGTGATCTTCCTGTGCTTCTTCCTGCTCATCACCAGCTTCTTCCACTCGCAGTCGATGCTCACCGCGGCCTGCGCCGGCGTCGCGGTGCTGGCCCTGATCACCGCGATGATCACCATGCAGTTCGGCGTGCGCGAGCAGCCGGTCCTGCGCCGGTTCCGCAGCGCGGGCTCGCTGCTGCTGCAGGCCCTGCCGCTGGCGGCGCTGATGTTCGCGCTCTTCCCGCGCATCCAGGGGCCGCTCTGGGGGGCGCCCGACGCACAGACGAGCGCGCGCACGGGACTGTCGGAGTCGATGCAGCCCGGGACCATCGCCAACCTGAGCAGCTCCGAGGAGATCGCCTTCCGGGTGAGTTTCGAGGGCAGGCCGCCACCCGCCAAGCTGCTCTACTGGCGCGGACCGGTGTTCGGCAGCTTCGACGGCCTGAACTGGCGCGAACTGCAGCAACCGCTGTCGGCGCAGACGGTGCCGACGCTCACCCATGGCGCCGACCCTGCGCTGGGTTACCGGATCACCCTGGAACCTCACCAGCGAACCTGGCTGTTCGCGCTCGATGCCCCCGTGGCGGCGAGCGAACTCTCGTTCGGCGCGCCCCTGCTGCGCCCCGATCTGCAACTGGTCTCGCGCGAACGGGTCACCGAACGGGTGCGCTACCGGCTCGAATCCCGCCTGGACTATCGCCTGGGCCTGAACGAGACCCGCTTCACCCTGCAACCCTGGCTGGAACTGCCGGCCGGCTTCAATCCGCGCACGCTGGAGCTCGCGCAGCGCTGGCGCAACGAGGAGACCGATGACGCGGCGCTGGTCGAGCGCGCCCTCGCCCTGTTCCGCGAGGCGCCCTTCCGTTACACCATGAGCCCGCCGACCCTCGGCCCGCACAGCGCCGATGACTTCCTGTTCCAGACCCGAGCCGGCTTCTGCGAGCACTACGCGAGCGCGTTCTCGGTGCTGATGCGCGCGCTCGACATCCCGGCCCGCGTGGTCACCGGTTACCAGGGCGGCGAACGCAATCCGATCGACGACACCTGGACGGTGCGCCAGGCCGACGCCCATGCCTGGGCCGAGGTCTGGCTCGCCGATCGCGGCTGGGTGCGCATCGACCCCACCGCGGCGATCGCACCCGAGCGCATCGAGCAGGGCAGCCGCGTGCTGCGCGACGCCAGCGGGCCGCGCGCGGAGATAGGCCTGCTCGAGCGGGCGCGCTTCAACCTCGACGCGGTGAGCAACGCGTGGAACCAGTGGATGCTGTCCTACGACAGCGTGCGGCAACGCCAGTTGCTCGGCGCGCTCGGGCTGGCGCTGGCCGACTGGCAGGATCTGGTCGGGCTGATGGCCCTCGGACTCGCGCTCGCGATCGGGGTGGTCGCACTGATCACCCTGCATCCGCGTCGGTCGCGCGATCCGCTGCAGCAGTGCTACAGCGAGTTCTGCGCGCAGCTGGCCGAGATCGGCGTGGTGCGAGCGCGGCACGAGACCCCGCTGCAGCTGCTCGCCCGTGCGGGCGCGCTCCTCGACACCGAGGGTGCGGCCCAGGCACGGCGCATCGTCTCGCTCTACAACCGGCTGCGCTTCGGCGGCGAGGCGGCCAGCGCGCGCGACATGGCAGACTTGCGCACCCTGATCCGCGCCTTCCGCCCCTGATGCCAGCCGCCGTCCAGCCAGCCAAGACCGCCGAACCCGCCCTGCTCCCTCCACGCCCGTGCCAGCCCTTGCCATACCGGGGCGCGTCCGGGCGGGCACCGGGCCCGCTTGCCCGGTGCAGTCGTGGTCTGCGCCGCGCCCTGGGTGCCCTGAGCGCCGGCCTCGGCCTGCTGGCGGGTCTGCCCGCCGATGCGCGGGCCGCCGATGCCGCGACCGCCGGCAAGGCCGCCGAGGCCCGGGCCAGCGAACGCAAGACCACTGCCGCCCGCTCGACGGCACCCAAGGCAGACACCACGCGGACGCCCTCGGCCCGGACGGACAAGGCCCGACCCGCGCGTGCCGGTGCAACGAGGCGCGCCGCCGTGCCCGCCGCCACCGCCGCCGCAACGGCCGGTGGCGCGGCCGCAGCCGCCACCAGCGGCTCCAGCCCGATCGAGATGCCAGCCCTGCAGGCCTTCATCACCGAGATGGTCGAACGCCATCGCTTCGAGGAGCCCGCGCTCAGGACCCTGTTCCAGGGCGTGCGGCTGCAACCCGAGGTGCTGCGCCTGATCGCCCCGCCGCCACCGGGTTTTCGCCGCTCCTGGAGCGCCTACCGGGGCCGCTTCATCGAGCCGGTGCGCCTTCGCGAGGGTGCCCGGTTCTGGCGCGAGCACGAGGCCACGCTCGCCCGCGCGAGCCAGCGCTGGGGGGTGCCTCCCGAAGTGATCGTGGCGATCATCGGCGTCGAGACCATCTACGGCCGGGTGATGGGCGAGTTCCGGGTGATCGACGCGCTGACCACCCTGGCCCTGCAGGACCCCCGCCGCGCGGCCTACTTCCGGGAGGAGCTCTCGGAGTACCTGCTGCACACCCGCGACGCCGGTGTCGATCCGCTCAGCGTGCGCGGCTCGTATGCCGGGGCGATGGGCATCCCGCAGTTCATGCCGGCCAGCATCCGGCGCTTCGCGGTCGACTTCGATGCTGACGGGGTCATCAATCTGCGCGCGAGTGCCGTCGATGCCATCGGCAGCGTCGCGCGCTTCCTGGCCGAGCATGGCTGGCGCAGTGGCGAGCCCACCCATTTCCGGGTGAAGGTCGATGACACGGCCCGGGCCCAGGCGCTCATCGCCGGCGGCATCGAGCCGCGGATCAAGCCGGCGCAACTGGCCGAGCACGGACTCTCGAGCCCCGACAGCATCCCCGAGGACATGCCGCTGGCGCTCATCGACCTGCCCGAAGGCGAGGCCGCGCCGGTGTACTGGCTGGGCGCCCCCAACTTCTACGTGATCACCCGCTACAACCGCTCGAATTTCTACGCGATGGCGGTGATCGACCTCGCCGATGCGCTCAGGAGCGCCCGACCTCGCTGAGCGCGGGCCCGCCCAGACGCGCCAGGCCCTCGTCGATCAGGCCGTGCAGCGCCCGCACCTGATCGGGCCCGTAACGCTGCTCGAGCGTCTTCTGGGCGCGTCGCCAGTGCTGACGCGCCTCCCGGCGCTTGGCCTCGCCCTCGGGCGTGAGCTGCAGCTGGCGCGAGCGCGCGTCGTGGCCGGGCAACTGGCTGACCCAGCCTGCCGTGAGCAAGGGGCGAAGATTGCGCGACAGCGTGGAGGCATCCATGCCGAGGTGGCGGGCGAGTTCGCCGGGCTGCACCGGCGCCAGCGCGGCCAGGTGCGCGAGCAGCGAATACTGCGTGCCCTTGAGGCCGGCCTTGCCGATCTCGGCGTCGTAGAGCCGCGCCACTGCCCGCAGCAGCTGGCGAAGCCGGAAGTGGGTACAGGGAACCTCCACCCGCGCTGAAGTGCCGGAATCCATGGCGGGATTGTATCGGGCATTTCCGATGCAGATACAATCGTTGCATATGCAACCCAATGCCCGCTCCGCCGCGCCGACTGCCGCGCCAGCTGCCGCTGCCGCTGCCAGCAAGCCCCCATCGGCCAACCCGCTGCTGAGCGGCCCCATCCTGCCCACCCTGCTGCGGCTGGCCACCCCCAACGTGCTGTCCATGGCGATGACGGTCCTGGTCGGCATCGCCGAGACCTACTACATCGGCCTGCTCGGCACCGAGCCGCTCGCCGCCATGGCGCTGGTGTTCCCCTTCGCCATGCTCACCGGGATGATGTCGGCCGGCGCCATGGGCGGTGGCGTATCCTCGGCGGTCAGTCGTGCGCTGGGCGCCGGTGACGCGGCGCGCGCCGCGGTGCTCGCCCAGCACGCGGCCCTCATCGGCCTGCTGGCCGGGCTGGTCTACACCGTGCTCATGCTGGTCGCCGGCCCGTCGCTCTACCACCTGCTCGGCGGTCGCGGCGGCGTGCTCGCGCAGGCCATCGGCTACGCGGCGGTGCTGTTCAGCGGCGCGGTGCTGGTCTGGCTCATGAACTGCCTGGCCTCCATCCTGCGCGGCACCGGCAACATGCGCACCCCATCCACCGTGCTGCTGGCCAGCGCCGGCCTGCAGATCGTGCTGGGCGGCGCGCTCGGCCTGGGCCTGGGTCCCCTGCCGCGTCTGGGCATGACCGGCGTGGCGCTCGGCCACATCCT
>JBIKWU010000257.1:0-5799 GCA_044356115.1 Burkholderiaceae bacterium | reverse complement strand
GTCTTCAGGCGCTGTTCGAAATCGCCGCGGTACTTGGTGCCGGCCAGCAGCGAGCCCATGTCGAGCGAATACACGGTGGCATCGGCGAGCACCTCGGGCACGTCGCCCTGGGTGATGCGCCAGGCCAGCCCCTCGGCGATGGCGGTCTTGCCCACGCCGGCCTCGCCGACCAGCAGCGGATTGTTCTTGCGCCGGCGGCACAGCACCTGGATGACCCGCTCGACCTCGTGCTCGCGACCGATCAGCGGATCGATGCGGCCTTCGCGGGCCATGGCATTGAGGTTCTGCGTGAACTGCTCGAGCGCGCCCTGCTGGCCCGCGGCACCGGCCTCCTGCTCGGCCTCGGGGGCCTCCTCCTTGGGCGGCTCCTTGGGCTGGGGGTTCTTGGTGATGCCGTGCGAGATGTAGTTGACGACATCCAGGCGCGTGATGCCCTGCTGGTGCAGGTAGTAGACCGCGTGCGAGTCCTTCTCGCCGAAGATGGCCACCAGCACATTGGCGCCGGTGACCTCCTTCTTGCCATTGGAGGTGGACTGCACGTGCATGATCGCGCGCTGGATCACGCGCTGGAAGCCCAGCGTGGGCTGCGTGTCGATCTCCTCGGTGCCTGGCACGACCGGCGTGTTCTCCTTGATGAAGGAGGTGAGGCTCTTGCGCAGGTCATCGATGTTGGCCGCGCAGGCACGCAGCACCTCGGCCGCCGACGGATTGTCGAGCAGGGCGAGGAGCAGGTGCTCGACGGTGATGAACTCGTGGCGCTGCTGCCTCGCTTCCACGAAGGCCATGTGCAGACTGACTTCCAGTTCCTGGGCGATCATGCTTCCTCCATCACGCACTGCAGCGGGTGCTGGTGCTGGCGTGAGTAACTGCTCACAAGTTCGACCTTCGTGGCGGCGACGTCCCGTGGGAAGACGCCGCACACCCCGCGCCCCTCGCGATGCACCTTCAGCATCACCTGGGTGGCCTTTTCACGGCCCATGCCGAAAAACCGCTGCAACACGCTGACGACGAACTCCATGGGAGTGTAGTCGTCATTGAGGATGAGAACCTGATACATCGGTGGCGGCTTGAGCCTGGACTCCTGCCGTTCCGCCACGGTGGAGGGATCGTGCCTTGTCGCCATGAATCGATTCTAACCAGTCAACAGAGTACCGCAAGGCGAACCCGACGAAGCGACTGAGCCCGCCGGCCATCGGTCGATCGAAAGCCGCCCGATCGCGACGCCGGATTTCGCCAACCGCAACCATCGCCGACCGCCATCCGCTGCCACCGCCTTCGGCTGCCCGAGACCGCTTCACGCGACCCGGGACCGCGCCTTGACTTTGCCTGAGCTTTGCAAAAGAATCCCTGCGGTCACTGAGGTTTAGCTTCGCTTGGGTGTCGGGCCATGCCGCCGACACCGGGCCGGTATCTTCAAGCTGGCGTATTCTGATGTGAGCAGATGTGAGGGCGGCCCGAGCGTCCTGCAAGAGCCCGGGTCATTGGCTGATTTTCGTGGGATGGCTTGATATGGCTACCGGTACGGTTAAGTGGTTCAACGATGCCAAGGGGTACGGATTCATCACCCCCGATGATGGCGGTGAGGATCTCTTCGCGCACTTCAGCGCAATCCAGATGAACGGATTCAAGAGCCTCAAGGAAGGTCAGAAGGTGCAGTTCGAAGTGGTCAGCGGCCCCAAGGGCAAGCAGGCCTCGAACATCCAGGCCAGCTGACCGGCAGGTTGCCGGACGACAACCGGCAACACCCCCCCGCTCCCGGACGGAGCCGGGGGTTTTTTTTCGACCCTGCCCGCTCAGGCGCCGGCGAACGCGAAATCCACCTCGGGCGCGAGCCCGCTCACGATGCGCGCCACGCTGCGGCCGGAGCCGCAGGCGTGGGTCCAGCCCAGCGTGCCATGACCGGTGTTCATGAACAGGTTCGCGAGGCGCGCGCGCCCGATGATCGGCACGTTGCTCGGCGTGGCCGGGCGCAGCCCGGTCCAGAACTGCGCCCGTGAGGCATCCCCCGCGCCCGGAAAGAGCTGCTCCACCCGCCTGACGATCGCCTCGCAGCGCACCCGGTTGAGATCGCGGTCATAGCCGTTGAGCTCGGCGGTACCGGCGATGCGAAGCCGATCGCCCAGACGAGAGAACACCAGCTTGTACTCGTCATCGGTCAGCGATACCTGGTGGGCCATCGACGCGTCCTTCACCGGCATGGTCACCGAGTAGCCCTTGGCCGGATAGATCGGCAAGGTGATGCCCAGCGGCTTGGCGTAGAGCGGCGACAGGCTGCCCATGGCCAGGACGTAGGCATCGGCACGCAGCCGCTGGAAACGGCCCTCGCTGTCGGTGGCCTCCACGTGGTCGATGGCGCCACCGGTCTCCCGCAGCGCGGTGACGGTATGGCTCATGAGAAAGCGCACGCCCGCGCGCTCGCAGTGGCTCACCAGCTCGCGCGCGAACCGGTTGGCATCGCCCGACTCGTCCTCGGCGGTGTAGGTGGCGCCGGCAAGCTGCGGTCGGATGTGGCGCAGCGCGGGTTCGATGCGCACGGCCTCGTCGGCCGAGATGACGCGCCGATCGCAACCCAGCTCGCGCATCTGCGCCGCGGGCGCCTCGGCGGCGTCGAACTCCTTCTGGCTGGTGTAGAAATGCAGGATGCCCTGGGTGCGCTCGTCGTAGGCGATGCCGATGTCGCGGCGCAGCTGCTGCAGCACCTGGCGGCTGTAGGTGCCCAGCCGCACGATCTGGGCGATGTTGCGCCGCGTGCGCGCCGGCGTGCACTCGCGCAGGAAGCCGAGCCCCCAGAGCCACTGGCGCATGTCCGCGCGAATGCGGAACAGCAGCGGCGCATCCTCGCGCCCCAGCCAGCGCAGCACCTTGAGCGGCGCGCCCGGGTTGGCCCAGGGTTCGGCGTGGCTGACCGAGATCTGGCCGCCATTGGCGAAGCTGGTCTCGGCGGCGGGTGAGGCCTGCCGGTCGACCACCACGACCTCGTGGCCGAGCTCGCGCAGGAAGTAGGCGGAGGTGACGCCGAGCAGACCGGCGCCGAGGACGATGACCTTCATGGGGAGACTCCCGAGATGAGTGACGAGTCCCCGACGGGTGACTTGTCTGCCGCTCCCCCTGTCCTTGGTACCTGAGAGATTCGGCGGGGCCATCAGGCCCTCGCCTTGCTCCTTCGGTGCGTCACCGCGGTGACGGCTCTCCAGACGGCATTGGTGTGGTGCAGTACGGAACCTGAGCGTTCATGGGAGATTGCGCCTTCGGTGGCTCCGGCGTGTGCCGGAGCGCTCTCCTGCGGGTATGCGTGATGGCGGTCCGGCCTACTGCGGCTGAAGATTGATCTGGCGGGCGATGCCGCGATACCGCGCGGTCTCGGCCTCGAAGAAACGCGCGGCCTCGGCGAGCGTCATGGGCGCGGCCGCGACCTGTATCTGGCCGGCGAGCTGCGAGCGCACCGTCGGGCTCTGCAGCGCCTTGCCGATCGCCTCGAGCAGGCGGGTCACCACCGGCTCGGGCGTCTGCCTGGGCACCATGACCCCGCTCCAGATCTTGTAGGAGAAGCCCGGCAGCGCCTGGCTCTCGGCAACCAGCGGGACACTGCGCAGCAGCTCGGAGCGCTGGGCCCCGAGTTGTCCGATGACCTTCAGCCGCCCCTGATCGGCGAGCGCGCCCATCGCCGCGCTGTACACCAGCACCGCGAAGTCCACCTGAGCGCCGGCAAGGTCCTGCAGCAGCGGGGCGTTGCCCTTGTAGGGCACGTGCGAAAGCTTCACGCCGGTGAGCGCCTGCAGGTTCTCGAGGATGAGGTGGTAGAGCGAGCCCAAGCCGACGCTGCCGTAGGTGAGCGGCCGATCGGCCGAGCGACGCGCGAGCGCGATCAGTTCGTCGACCGAGTTCACCGGCAGGTCCTTGCGGGTGACGAACACCATCACCGCGTCGGCCACCGGGTGGACCAGCCGGAAGTCCTCGGCCTTGAGTTTCACCGCGGCATTGGCCAGCGGCGACAGGATCACCTCGTTGGGCGACCCCTGGAAGATCATCTGGCCATCGGAGGGCGCGGCCAGCACTTTCTGGGCAGCGAGCGCGCCGCTCACCCCGCCGAGGTTCTCGACCAGCACCGGCTGGCCGAGTTCCCGGGCCAGCGCGCCATGGATGATGCGCGCGATCGCATCCGAGGGCCCACCCGCCGGGTAGGGCACCATCAGGCTCACCGGCTTGGTGGGGTAGGACTGCGCATTCGCCGCGCCGGCGCCGATGCAAAGGCCGGCGGTGGTGCCGATCAACCGAAGGAAGCGACGCCTGGACATGGGGACTCCGTTGGGGGTGACGGTTTGAAGACGCTCAGGCCAATCTAGGACCGCGCAATCACAAAGTCCAATGCATTGTTTCTTGTTTTACCATGAGTTCAAGTATGGCAATTGCGGAGCATCCACCATGACCCTGGTTCAGCTGCGGCACCTGATCTCGCTCGCCCAGACCGGCTCGTTCAGCCGCTCGGCCACGGCGCTGTTCCTGACCCAGCCGGCCCTCAGCCGCAGCATCCGGGCGCTCGAGTCCGAACTTGGCCAGCCGCTGTTCGATCGCATCGGTCGGCGCACCGAGCTCACGCCCTTCGGCCTTGAGGCCCTGGCCCGCGCCCAGGATCTGGTGCTGGCCGCGTCAGACCTGCGCGACAGCGCGCGCCTGAGCGACGATGCGCAGCAGGGGGTGCTGCGCATCGGCATGGGCTCCGGACCGGGCGCGCTGCTGATGACGCCGCTGCTGCTTGCCATGGCAACCGAGCGCCCCCGCCTGCAGGTGAGCATCGCGCGCGGCAGCACGGCGCCCCTCGTGCAGGCGCTGCGCGAGCGTGAACTCGATGCGCTGGTGGTCGATGCCCGCTCGCTGCGGCCGGCTCCCGACCTCAGCGCCGAGACCCTGCATGAACTCCCCGGCGCGTTCATGGTGCGACGCGGGCATCCGCTGGCCCGACGCCGAAGCGTCCGCTTCGACGCGGTGCTGCGCTACCCGATCGCGTCCACCCCGCTCTCGGACGAGGTGGCACGCACCCTGGTCGAGCACTATGGCGCGGCCGCCGACCCGGGCGCGTGCGTGACGCTGCGCTGCGAGGAGATCCCCAGCCTGATCGACGTGGCCCGGCAAAGCGACACCGTGGTGCTCGCCATCCGCGCCGCGGCGCCAGACCTGGTGAGCCTGCGCCTGGACCCTCCGCTGGCCGCCACCGCGCGATTCGCGCTGGTCACCCTGCGCCGTCGTACCCCGCCGCCAGCACTGTCCGGGCTGCGCCCGCTGATGTCACGCCTGCTCGCCGAACCCGCCGCCAGAAACGGAAAGCCCCGAGCCGGCAGCACCGGGTCGGGGCCCTGAGACACTGCAGCGCCCGTCGGCGCCGCGGCATCACATGTTGTCGATCATCACCTGCCCGAAGCCCGAGCACGACACCTGGGTGGCGCCATCCATGAGTCGCGCGAAGTCATAAGTGACCTTCTTGCTGGCGATCGATTTTTCCATCGACGAGATGATCAGGTCGGCCGCTTCGACCCAGCCCATGTGGCGCAGCATCATCTCGGCCGAGAGGATCTCGGAGCCCGGGTTGACGTAGTCCTTGCCGGCGTACTTGGGCGCGGTGCCGTGCGTGGCCTCGAAGCAGGCCACCGAGTCGCTCATGTTCGCGCCAGGGGCGATGCCGATGCCACCCACCTGGGCGGCGAGCGCATCGGACACGTAGTCGCCGTTCAGGTTGAGGGTGGCGATCACCGAGTACTCCGCCGGCCGCAGCAGGATCTGCTGCAGGAAGGCGTCGGCGATGCT
>JBIKWU010000041.1:0-19129 GCA_044356115.1 Burkholderiaceae bacterium | reverse complement strand
TTGACGCCGTTGATGACCCAGTGGTCGCCGTCACGCCGGGCGGTGGTGGTCAGGCCCGAGGCGTCGGAGCCGACATGCGGCTCGGTGAGGCAGAACGCGCCGAGCATCTGCCCGCTGGCCAGCGGCACCAGCCACTGCTGCTTCTGCGCCTCGTTGCCCCAGCTCATGAGGATGGAGCACACCGGGCAGTTGTTGACCGAGATGATGGTGGACACCGCGCCATCGCCGGCGGCGATCTCCTCGATGGCCAGCGCCAGCGAGACATAGTCGAGCCCGGCGCCCCCCAACTCGGTGGGCACGGCGATGCCGTAGCAGCCCAGCGCGGCCAAGCCGCGCAGCGCCTCGCGCGGGAAGCGGGAGTCGCGATCACGGTCGGCCGCGCCGGGCGCGACCTCGGCACGGACGTAGTCGCGCACCGCGTCGCGGATCATGCGGTGGTCTTCGGTGAGCAGCATGGTGGGGCGGTCTCCGGGTTACCAGGCGAGCGACTGGCCGCGATAGTCGTAGAAGCAGCCGCCCGGGAAGGCTCCGGTGTCGGCGATGACCCGGCGCAGGCCGGCAATGCTGTCGGTCACCGCCACGTCGGCGTTGGGGCCGCCCATGTCGGTGCGCACCCAGCCGGGGTGCAGCGACAAGACCCGCACGCCCAGCGGCGCGTGCTCCACGTGGGCCAGCTTGGCCACCATGTTGACCGCCGCCTTGGACACCCGGTAGAGCATGCCGTAGGCGGCGCCGGCCTCGGCGATCGACCCCATGCGGCTGGACACGAAGGCGAGCGTGCCGCGGGCCGGCGCGAGCAGCGGCGCCACCACCGGCACGATGCGCATGGCGGCCAGCACGTTGGTGCGCATGACGGTGTCGAAGTCGGCGTCGCCCGGCGGCTGGCGCGGGCTGCTGGTGCGCGGCCCGTACACGCCGGCGTTCATCACCGCGACGTCCAGGCGCTCGCCGTCGAGCTGCCAGGCGATGCCGGCGACATCGGCCACCTGCATGACATCGAGCTGCAGGGTGTGGGCGCCGAGATCGCGCAGCTTGATCCGATCGGCCTCGCTGCGATGCGTGGCATAGACCGTCCAGCCCTCGGCGAGATACTGCCGGGTGAATTCCAGGCCGAGGCCCCGCGAGGCCCCGAGCACCAGCGCCGTGGGCATGCCGCAGCCTTACTGCATCTCGACGGTGACCGCCACCGCCTCGCCGCCGCCGATGCACAGCGTGGCCACGCCCTTGCGACCGCCGGTCTTGCGCAGCGCGCCGAGCAGGGTGACCAGGATGCGCGCGCCCGAGGCGCCGATGGGGTGGCCCAGCGCGCAGGCGCCGCCGTGGATGTTGACGATGTCATGCGGCAGCTTGAACTCCGTCATGGCCGCCATGGTCACGGTGGCGAAGGCCTCGTTGACCTCCCAGAGGTCGACCTCGCCGGCCTGCCAGCCGGATTTCTTCAGGACCTTCTCGATGGCGCCGGCCGGGGCGGTGGTGAACCACTCGGGCGCGTGGGCGTGGGTGGCGTGGGCCACGATGCGGGCCAGCGGCTTGAGCCCGCGCTGGCTGGCGGTGGAGGCGCGCATCATGACCAGCGCGGCGGCGCCGTCGGAGATCGACGAGGCGTTGGCGGCGGTGATGGTGCCGTCCTTCTTGAAGGCCGGCTTCAGGCCGGGGATCTTGTCGAGCTTGGCCTTGAAGGGCTGCTCGTCCTTGTCGATGAGCACCTCGCCGCCCTTGCCGGGCACGCCCACCGGCGCGATCTCCCACTGGAAGCTGCCGTCCTTGTTGGCGGCCAGCGCCCGTTCGGTGGAGGTGATCGCGAAGCGGTCCTGCTCCTCGCGGCTGAAGGCGTACTTGCTGGCGCAGTTCTCGGCGAACACGCCCATCGCCTTGCCGCGCTCGTAGGCGTCCTCGAGGCCGTCGAGCGCCATGTGGTCGTACATCGTGGCCGCGCCGTAGCGGTAGCCCTTGCGGGCATTGAGCAGCAGGTGCGGCGCGTTGGTCATGCTCTCCATGCCGCCGGCGATCATGACGTCATGGGTGCCGCAGGCCAGCATGTCGTGCGCGAACATCACGGCCTTCAGGCCCGAGCCGCACATCTTCGAGAGCGTGACCGCGCCGGCGGACTGCGGCAGCCCGGCGCGCAGCACCGCCTGACGGGCCGGCGCCTGGCCCTGGCCGGCCATCAGGCAGTTGCCGAACATGACCTCGCCGACATCGGCGCCGGCGATGCCGGCGCGCTCGACGGCCGCCTTGATGGCGACCGCGCCGAGGTCGTAGGCGGGAATGGCGGCGAAGTCGCCGAGCATGCCGCCGATGGGCGTACGGGCGGCCGAGACGATGACGATCGGGTCAGTCATGGGGAGATCTCCGTGGTGAAAGCGGGGGTCGGTGCGGCGATCCGGTGCTTGAACCGGATGCCATCGGGGTAGGGGAACACATCTTCGAGCACACCCTGCCGGATCAGCTGCTGGCGGGCCTGCCAGAAGCCGGCGTCGAGCAGTTCGCCGTGATGACGCATGAAGATCTCGCGCACCGCCCGGTTGCCGAGCAGGAAGGTGCCGAACTCCTCGGGGAAGACGTCATGGGGGCCGACCGCGTACCAGGGCTCGGAGGCCATCTCGTCCTCGGGGGTGCGCGGCGCCGGGATGCGCCGGAAGTTGCAGTCGGTGATGTAGGCAACCTCGTCGTAGTCGTAGAACACCACCCGCCCCTGGCGGGTGACGCCGAAGTTCTTGTAGAGCATGTCGCCCGGAAAGATGTTGGCGGCCACCATCTGCCGGATGGCGTCGCCGTACTCGATGATCGCCTGCTCGCGCTGCGCCTCGGTGGCGGTCTCGAGGTACATGTTCAGCGGCACCATGCGACGCTCGATGTACAGGTGCCTGATGATGATGCGATCGCCCTCGTCGGTGAGCAGCGAGGGCGCCACCTCGCGCAGCTCGGCCAGCAGCGCCGGGTCCATGCGCGACTTGGGGAAGGGGACGCCGGAGTACTCCCAGGTATCGGCCATGCGGCCCACCCGATCGTGAAGCTTGACCAGCTGGTACTGCGACTGGATGAACTCGCGGCTCATCTCCTTGCCGCGCTTGTCCTTGATGATCTTGAACACGTACGGGAACGAGGGCAGCGTGAACACGCCCATGACCAGCCCCTTGATGCCGGGGGCGATGGTGAACTGGTCGGTGGAGTGCCGCAGGTGCTGCAGCATGTCCCGGTAGAAGAGCGTCTTGCCCTGCTTGTGCAGCCCGAGCATGGTGTAGAGCTCGGACTCCGGCTTGGTGGGCATCAGGGTCTTGAGGAAGCGCACGTAGGCCGAGGGCACGTCCATGTCGACCATGAAGTAGGCGCGCGAGAAGTTGAACATGGTCTCCAGGCGCTCGACGCCGAAGAGCATGGTGTCGGCGAACAGGCGGCCGCGGGAGTCCTGCAGCAGCGGCACGGCCACCGGCACGATCTCGCCGTCGTCGATCAGCCGGCCGATCAGGTAGGCGCCCTTGTTGCGGAAGAAGGGCGTGCGCAGCACCTGCAGCTGGCAGTCGGTGGACGAGGGCAGCTCGCCACCGAAGTGCCCGGCGATCGCGTCGCGCAGCAGCGCGACATCGCGCTCGGCGTCGGCGAAGGGGCAGGCGAAGCCCACATCGATGAGCATCTGGCGCATCACTGCGCGCCAGCCCGCGGTGTTCGGGTAATAGCAGCGATAGGAGGGCGGGTCGGCCACCAGATACTCGGTGGACACGCCCGGGCGCACGAAGATGAAGTCGTTGCGGAAGTAGCTGCGATGGAGCAGCCGCGTGCACACCGAGTTGAAGAAGGTCTCGGCGAGCTCGGGCTGGCGATGGCTGGCCAGCAGTCCGACGAAGTCGCGCTTGACCCGCGCCCACATCTGCTCGCCAAGGTCGGCCGCCTTGAAGTCGGACTCGAGGCTGCTCAGGGTCTCGGTGACCCGCTGGTCGTAGAAGGCGATGCGCTCGCGCGCCAGTTGCCGGATGCCGTGCCAGTCGCCGCGCTCGAAACGGCCCTTGGCCTGCTGCGCGTTGTAGCGGAACAGGCCGTAGTGCCGGTCGAAGCCGGCGAGGATCGAGTGGGCGATCGCTTCCGAGGTGTCTCGCGGCATCGGGTCGGCGGGTGCGGGTTGGCGGTGGGTGGATCGGGCCGGTTCAGGCGGTTTCGGAGAACAGCTCCCGGCCGATCAGCATGCGCCGGATCTCGGAGGTGCCTGCGCCGATCTCGTAGAGCTTGGCGTCTCGCCAGAGCCGGCCGGTGGGGTACTCGTTGATGTAGCCGTTGCCGCCCAGGCACTGCAGGGCCTCGCCGGCCATCCAGGTGGCCTTCTCGGCCGCGTACAGGATGGCGCCCGCCGCATCCTTGCGCAGGCTTCTTACATCGACCTTACCCTCGCGGCTGCGGTCGCACTGCCGGCCGACCTCGTACACATAGGCCCGGCAGGCCATCATGGTGGTGTACATGTCGGCGAGCTTGCCCTGCATGAGCTGGAACTCGCCGATCGGCTGGCCGAACTGCCTGCGGTCGTGCACGTAGGGCACCACGGTGTCCATGCAGGCCGACATGATGCCCAGCGGCCCGCCCGAGAGCACCGCCCGCTCGTAGTCGAGCCCGCTCATCAGCACCGTGACGCCGCGGCCCACGCCGCCCAGCACGTTCTCGACCGGCACCTCGCAATCCTGGAACACCAGCTCGCCGGTGTGGCTGCCGCGCATGCCGAGCTTGTCGAGTTTCTGGGCCACCGAGAAGCCCCGGAAGCCCTTCTCGACCAGGAAGGCGGTGATGCCGCGGGGCCCCGCGGCCGGATCGGTCTTGGCATAGATGACCATCACGTCGGCATCGGGTCCGTTGGTGATCCACATCTTGCTGCCGTTGAGGCGCCAGTGGTCGCCGCGCAGCTCGGCGCGCAGGGTCATGGACACCACGTCGGAGCCGGCGCCCGGCTCGGACATGGCCAGCGCGCCGATGTGCTCGCCGCTGATCAGCCTGGGCAGATACTGGCTGCGCTGGGCCTCGCTGCCGTTGCGCATGATCTGGTTGACGCACAGATTGGAATGCGCGCCGTACGACAGGCCCACCGAGGCCGAGCCGCGGGAGATCTCCTCCATGGCCACGACGTGGGCCAGGTAGCCCATGTCGGTGCCGCCGTACTGCTCGGGCACGGTCATGCCGAGCACGCCGAGGTCGCCGAGCTTGCGCCAGAGGTCCATGGGGAACTGGTCTTCGCGGTCGATCTGCGCGGCCCGCGGGGTGATCTCGGCCGCGGTGAACTGCTGCAGGGTCTCGCGCAGCATGGCGATGTCCTCGCCGAGGTCGAAGGTCAGGCCGGGAATGTTCAGCATGTGGACTCCTGGGGGCGCGTGATCGGGCGCGGCGGCGCTGGCGCGGCGGTGCCCGGGCGCGCGGCGGGTAAACTGGCCGTGCCCCCCGATTCTAGCGCCCGCGCGGCGTCCGCCTGCCCATGAACGCCCTCGAGCACCAGCTGCACTACCCCCTGGCCGATGCGCTGCCCGCGCCGGCGCAGACCCTGGCGGTGGCGCCCGGCATCCGCTGGGTGCGCATGCCGCTGCCCTTCGCGCTCGACCACATCAACCTCTGGCTGCTGCACGATCGCATCGACGACCAGCCCTGCTGGACCCTGGTCGACTGCGGCATCGCCAGCGACACCACCCGTGCGCTATGGAGCCGCCTCTTCGAGGACGGCCTGGACGGCCTGCCGATCGGCCGGCTGCTGTGCACGCACAACCACCCCGACCATGTCGGCAGCGCCCACTGGCTGCAGCAGCGCTTCGGCGCGCCGCTGTGGATGACCATCGGCGAGTACATGCAGGCCCGGGTGCTGTCCTCGCGCCTGCCGGGCGCCGACGCCCAGGCCAGCGCCGAGCACTTCCGGCGCAACGGCATTGCGCCCGGGCCGCTGCTCGACGAGATCCGCGACCGGAGCGGCCACCACTACGCGGCGCTGGTGCCCGACATGCCCGAGCACTTCCGGCGCATCCGTGATGGCGAGGTGCTGGCGATCGGCGGCCGGCTGTGGCGGGTGGTGGTGGGCCTGGGTCACTCCTCGGAGCACGCCGCGCTCTACTGCGAGGCCGACGGCCTGCTGATCTCCGGCGACATGGTGCTGCCGCGCATCTCCACCAATGTGTCGGTGTGGGAGCTCGAGCCGCAGGCCAATCCGGTGGACTGGTATCTCGAGGCCCTCGACCGCTTCGAGTCGTGTCGCGAGGACACGCTCGTGCTGCCGTCTCATGGCCGGCCCTTCACCGGCCTGCACACCCGTCTGGGGCAGCTGCGCGCGCATCATGCCGAGCGCCTCGAGGCGGTGATGGAGGCCTGCCGGCGCGCGCCGCACAGCGCCGCCGAGGCGGTGCCGGTGATGTTCGGCCGCGCCTTCGACGCGCATCAGCTCACGTTCGCGCTGGGCGAGACGCTCGCCCACCTGCATTCCCTCTGGTACGCGGGCCGCGTGCGCCGGTTTGCCGATGCCGAGGGCGTGGTGCGCTTCGCGGCCTGACCGGGTCGCGCGCGCCTACTTCAGCACCTCGAACAGGTTGTTGTAGTCGTCGGTCCAGGGCCGGCGACCGGCGGGCGCGGGCAGCTCCCTGGCATCGGCCTGCTCGCGCAGCGCGCGGATCAGGCGCTCGTTGGCGGTGATCACCACCCAGTCGGTGCGGTAGAGATGGCTCGATTCCGGCGGGTCGTCGAGCACCAGCATCGCCTTCCAGCCGAGGGCGTCGGCCATCTGCCGGACCACGCCTTTCAGGTCGAGGTAGCGGTTGCTGATGTGGATGGCGATCGCGCCGTCGTCTCGCACATGGCGGCGATAGACCTGCGCCGCCTCGCGGGTGAGCAGATGCACCGGGATGGAGTCGCTCGAGAACGCGTCGACCGCGAGCAGGTCGAGACCCTGCGGCGCCTCCTTCTCGAGCACCAGCCGGGCGTCGCCCAGCGGGGTCTCGATCTTCGCCTTGCTGTCGGGCAGGTAGCTGAAGTGCCGGCGGGCCCAGTCGAGCACCAGCGGGTTGAGTTCGTAGATGCGGTACTCGTCGCCCGCGCGGCCGTAGGTGGCGAGCGTGCCCACGCCCAGGCCGATCAGGCCCACGCGCTGACCGCGGCTGGGCTCGGCGGCGCGCAGCGCGAGGATGCTGCGTCCCACCCCGGAGCTTTCACCGTAATAGGTGGTGGTCATGGTCCGCCGCGCGGGCGCACGGTACTGCTCGCCATGGGTGATCACCCCGTGCAGCAGTCGCCATACCGCATTGGGGTCGCTGTCGGGGGCGGTGGCCTTCACCCGCAGCGTGCCGTAGAAGTTGCGGGCGATCGCCACGCCATCCTCGCGCACGTAGCCGGCGTAGTCGTGCACCGCCACCACCGCCGCGCACAGCGCCACTGCCGCCACCAGCCGCATGGGGCCGCGGGCCATCAGCACGGTCAGCAGGGCGACCAGCACCAGCGCGGCCGGCAGCTCCCAGTACCAGGCAAGCGTCACCGGCGCGACCAGACCGACCAGCAGGCCGCCGATCGCGCCGCCGAGCGAGACCATCAGGTAGAAGCGGGTGAGGTGGCGCGGCTCGGGCTTGCGCGCCACGAGTTCGCCGTGGCAGAACAGGCAGCAGATGAACAGGCCCAGCGCGAACAGCGGCACCGCCTGCGACAGCGGCAGCAGCGAGCGCTCGATCGCCGGTGGCCAGAGCGGGTCGAGCCGGGGGCGCCAGCTCAGCGCGAGCAGCATCAGCAGCGACAGCAGCGCGGCCAGTGGCACCACCAGGCGCCGCCTGTACCAGCCGTCGCCGTCGAAGCACATGATGAAGGTGATCAGGTAGAGCGCGAGCGGCAGCACCCACAGGAAGGGGATCGAGGCCACGTTCTGCGTGATGTGCGTGGTGATCGCGAGCAGCAGCACCGAGCCCAGCGCCGACAGGCCCAGCCAGGTGGCCTGCGCCCGCCAGCCGGGTGCCGCGTCATCGGCGCCGATCGGCCGGGACGCGTCCCCGCGGGCCGCGGCGTCCCCGTCGTCGGGGCCACGGCTCGCGCCGGTGGCGCCGGCGGCGGCGTCGGTTGCCGGGCCGCCGGCCCGTGCCGGCGATGTCCGTCGCGCCCCAGCCCAGGCCGATCCGATGGCCATCAGCGCGAACAGGGCATAGGCCGCGCTCCAGCCCCAGGACTGCAGCTGGCCGGTGGCGTTCGGCTCGATCAGGGGCGGATAGGCGACCAGCGCCAGCATGGAGGCCACGTTGCTCAGCGCGTACAGCCGGTACACCCGGCCGCCCTGGTAACGGCGCGAGAACCAGGCCTGCACCAGCGGGCCGGTGGTGGAGAGCATGAGGTAGGGCAGGCCGATGGTGAGCGCCAGCAGCAGCAGGATGCGGCCGACCGGATCGCTGGCATCCACCGGCTTGAGTGCCTCGCTCGGGGCGATCGGCAGCAGCGCGAGGCTCGCCAGCAGCAGCGCGGTGTGCACGATCGCCTGGCGGCGCGGGCTGGCGTGCCGGATCAGCAGGTCGGAATAGAAATACCCGGCCAGCAGCGTGAGCTGGAAGAACACCATGCAGGTGGTCCAGACCGCCGCCGACCCGCCGAACCAGGGCAGGATCTGCTTGGCGATGATCGGCTGCACCAGGAACAGCAGGAAGGCCGACAGCGTGATGGTCGAGGCGAAGAGGATCACTCGTAGACTCCGAGGCTGGCCAGGGCGGCATCGACCGCCGGTTCCCATCCGCGATTGGCCGCCGGCGAGGCCGGGCTGGGATGCAGGATCTGGCCCACACGGATGGCCGGGCGCCCGGCATCCGCGCTGAATTCGGGCCTGCCCAGCACCGCCTGCAGGCGTTTCGCGGCAAAGCCCCCCACGCCGATCGCCCACTGCGGGCGCAGGGTCTGCAGTGCCCGCGCCAGGTGCGCATCGCAGGCCTCGCGCAGCGCCTCGGCCTGCGCGGCGGGCAGGCGGTCGGGCGTGAAGTTGCGGCCCGAGGCCTCCAGGAACACCAGCGGGCACCAGTTGAGCACGAAGCTGTGGGCGAAGAAGGCCTGGGCGCTGCCGAAGCGTGCCGCCGCCCAGCCCCACAGCCGGCGGCCGCTCACCTCGGAGCGGCGGCAGGCGAAGCCCTCGATCGGGCGCCGGGGATGGCCACCCGCGGGCTGATCCACCGGTCCGCTGATGCCCATCCAGTCGCGCACCGCGGCAACCTCGCCAAAGGGCACGCCGGTCTGCATCATGCCGAAGGGGCCGGGGTTCATGCCCAGGAACACCGCCTGTCGCTCCCCCTCGCCGTAGCGGCGCAGGTAGGTCTCGTGCGGGATCCACGCGTAATCGAGGGGGTTGAGCACATGGGCCACCGGCGCGCTGAAGCCCAGCCGGGACACTGCGGCGCGCAGGTCCCTGGCGGCGTCGATCAGCGCATCTGCAGTCATGGGGGCGCATGGTAGCCGATGGCCCCCGGATCGAGCCGCGACCGCCGCGCGCGCCTTGACATCCCGCGCGGCGACACCTAGGGTGCGGGACGATTCACGCCAATCCTGTCCAGGAACGCATCTTGAACATGATGTCCACGCCAGGGCTCGATGCCGCGGCGCCCCGCCCCGATCGCATCGCCTATCGCAAGCCCCAGCCCTGGGGCATGACGCCCGATCTGGTCATCGCCGATGCCTGCAGCACCGACGAGCGGCTGTGGGCGCCGGTGGCCCCCGACACCTGGTCGCGGCCGCTGCACCTGAACGTGAGCGCCGGCTGGTACACCCATGTGCTGCGGGTGCGGCGCTCGGGCGTGCTGCAGCGGCACCGCCACTCCGGTGCGGTGCACGCCTTCGTGATCAAGGGGCGCTGGCACTACCTCGAGCACGACTGGTTCGCCGAGGAAGGCAGCTACATCTTCGAGCCGCCGGGCGAGACCCACACCCTCACCGTGCCCGATGACTGCACCGAGATGATCACCCTGTTCACGGTGCACGGGCTGCTGGCCTATGTCGATCCCGACGGCAACGCCATCGGCTACGACGATGTCTTCACCCGCATCGAGAAGTACCGCGCCCATTTCGAGGCGGTCGGCCTCGGTGCCGACCATGTCCGTCATTTCATGAGGTAACCGATTTCACCTGCCCGTCCCCGGTCGGGGAAGGGCCTTTCGCCAAACGCCGGTACAGGCGGGGCAGCATCATTTCAGAGAACGCACAAGGAGACACGCATGATCAGTCGCTTCCTGGCGGGGCTTGCCCTCGCCGTCGCTGCCGCGGGCGCCTTCGCGCAGGGCAAGGAAATCAAGATCGGGGTCATCTTCGACCTCACCGGGCCGTTCGCCGCCGGCGGCTCCATGGCCGGATACCTCGGCACCAAGTACGCCATCGACATGATCAACGAACGCGGTGGCGTCGAGGGCTACCGCATCCGCCCGATCTACGTCGATGCCCAGTCGAAGGCCGAGGTCGCCATCAACGAGGCCACCCGGCTGGTCGAGCAGGAAAAGGTCGACATGCTGATGGGCGTCTTCTCCTCGGCGCATTGCGTGCCGCTGGTGCAGAAGTTCGATGCGGCGCGCAAGTTCTTCTGGGCCAACATCTGCGTGGCCTCGAACGTCTTCCGGGACAAGAACCTGAAGTACTCGTTCCGGGCACAGATCCACGGTGACCAGCTCGGTCACTCCTCCTGCCACTTCCTGGCCGAGAATGCCAAGGCGAAGCTCGGCAAGGATGCCAAGGATGTGAAGGTCGCGATCATCCACGAGGACGGGCCCTACGGGACCGGGGTGGCCTCCGGCAACGAAAGCGCCTGCAAGGGTCACGGCATCCAGATCGCGATGAAGGAGGGCTACGCGGCCACCGCTCCCGATCTCTCGCCCATGATCACCAAGCTGAAGCGGGCCCGCGTCGACGTGGTGCTTCACACCGGCTACAACCCGGACATCACGCTGTTTCTGCGACAGGCCAAGGAACAGGGTCTGAAGTGGCAGGCCCTGATCGGTCACGGCGCCGGCTACGGCCAGTTCGACAAGCTCTACGCCACCTTCAAGGACGACGCCAATCTCATCTACAACGTCGATCCGGTGGGCGCCCAGATGCTCGATCCCAAGACGCTCGCGCCCGGCCTCGGGGACGTGACCAAGGAGATGGTCCGCCGGTACCGTGCCGAGGTGAAGGGTGACGAAGTTTCGCCGCACCTCTCCATGGGCTTCAACCAGAGCTGGATCTTCTTCACCGATGTGCTGCCGCGGGCCATCAAGAAGCACGGCGGCATCGACTCGGAGGCGCTGCGCAAGGCGGCTGTCGAGACCGACATTCCTGCTGGCGGGACCATCCAGGGGTACGGGGTCAAGTTCTACCCGCCCGGCCATTCCATGGCGGGTCAGAACGAGCGCGCGTCGCCGGTGGTCATGCAGTACAACGCTCAGGACACCTTCATCGTGTGGCCGACCGCGGTCAAGACCAAGGAGCCGGTGCTGCCGCTGCCCCGCGGTCACGCCTTCGCTCCCTGATCCCGGAAAGCCCCCATGCTGTCTGTCAGCCGCCTCACCAAGCGGTTCGGCGGGTTCACGGCGGTCAACGAGGTGTCGTTCGAGCTGGCCCAGGGAGAGATCCTCGGGCTGATCGGGCCTAACGGCTCGGGCAAGAGCACCACCTTCAACGTGATCGCCGGCCTGTACGCACCCACGTCCGGTTCCGTGATGTTCGACGGCGCCGAAATCGGGGGCCTGCCGCCCAATGAGGTCTGCCGGCGAGGCCTGGCGCGGACCTTCCAGATCCCGCGCCCGTTTCGCAAGCTGTCGATCCTCGAGAACGCGACGCTCGCGGCCTTCTACGGGGCTTCGGATCGCATCAGTCGCACCGAGGCCGAGAAGCGCGCAGTCGATGCACTGCGCCTGATCGGCCTGCCCACCGAGGCGTCGGCGCGGGTGGACGGCCTGGGCGCAGCCGGTCTGAAGAAGCTCGAGATGGCGCGGGCGCTGGCCACCCAACCCAGGGTGCTGCTGGCCGACGAGAGCCTCGGAGGGCTTGACGAGTCCGAGATGAACCAGGCGGCCGACATGCTTCGCCGCATCCGGGACGAGCGGGGGGTCACCATCATCTGGGTGGAGCACATCATGGGCGTGCTCATGCGGGTGATCGACCGCTGCATCGTGCTCGATCACGGCGAACTGATCGCGCAGGGCAAGCCCTCCGAGATCGCTCACGATCGCAAGGTGATCGAGGTCTATCTCGGCACCGATGCCGACGCGGTCCAACAGCAGGTGAAGGCGCGCGCCTCATGAAACCCATGCTGCAGCTGAACGGGCTGAGCGCCGGTTACGGCAGCTTCCAGGCCCTGTTCGATGTGTCGCTCGAGGTACGAGCCGGCGAATCGGTGGCGGTCATCGGCCCGAATGGCGCGGGCAAGACGACGCTGCTTCGGGCGATCTCCAAGCTGATCGAATCCCGTGGCGGCGAGATGTCCATGGAGGGTCGGGTCTACAACCAGATGCCGGCGCACGAGGTCATCTCGATGGGCATCGCCCAGGTGCCCGAGGGCAGGCGGCTGTTTCCCCGGCTCACGGTCGAGGACAACCTCCGGATGGGCGCCTTCCTGCCCGCCGCTCGGGCCGAGTACCCGCGTCGGCTGGAGATGGTCTATTCGCTCTTTCCGCGGATGAAGGAGCGGCGGCTGCAGCTGGCCGGCACCATGTCGGGTGGCGAGCAGCAGATGTGCGCCATCGGGCGGGCGCTGATGAGCGGGCCCAAGCTGCTGTTGCTCGATGAGCCGTCGGCGGGTCTGGCACCCGTGATCGTGCAGTCGATCTTCGAGGTCATCCGCAAGATGAGCGCGGAGGGCTACACCGTGCTCATCGTGGAGCAGAACGTCCAGCAGGTGCTCAAGGTGGTCGATCGTGCCTACCTGCTGGAAACCGGACGGATTCGTGCCAGCGGACCGGCGGCCGAACTGCTGGCGAGCGACGACATCCGTCGCGCCTATCTCGGCGTTTAGCGGGGGCCTGCCGTGGACCAGATCTTCGACATCTTCTTTCTCGAGGCCGTGCTCAACGGCCTGTTGCTGGGCGGGCTTCTCGCGCTGCTCTCGCTCGGCCTGAACCTCATCTTCGGCGTGATCGATGTGGTCTGGATCTGCTACGCCGAACTCATCATGGTCGGCATGTACGCGATCTGGTGGCTGCACTCCGTCCAGGGGGTGCCGCTGTGGGCCGCCTTCCTCGTCGCGATCGGTTTCGTGGCCGCGCTCGGGGCGCTGATGCATCAGTTCGTGATCAGGCCGGTGCTCAATGCCGAGCCGATCAACCAGCTGCTGGTCACCGGCGGGGTGCTGTTCCTGCTGCAGGCCGTGGCCACCGTGCTGTTCGGCGTGGAGTTCCGCAACATCGGCGTGCGGCTCCCCGGCGTGAACATCGGCGAGATGAGTTTCTCCCTCTCGCGGATGGTGGCCTTCGCCGTGGCCGCGGTGGCGATCGCCGCGACCTATCTGTTCCTGAACCGCACCTACATGGGAACGGCCATCCGCGCCATCAGCCAGGACCGCACGATCATGCCCCTGATGGGTGTGAACCCCGGTCGGGTCTACCTGCTCACCTCGGCCATGGGGGGAGGGCTGGCGGGCCTGGCGGCCTGTCTGCTGGTGCTGCAGTACGACGTGCACCCGGCGATCGGCCTCTCCTTCGGTCCGCTCACCTTCCTGATCTGCGTGCTCGGCGGCCTCGGCAACCTGATCGGCGGGTTCATCGCGGCCTTCGTCTTTGCCCAGTTCATCTCGGTGGGCGGTTTCTTCATGCAGCTCGAGTGGGGCTACGTGATCGCCTTCGTGTTCTTCATCATGACCATGTTCTGGAAGCCAGAAGGCCTCCTGTCGAAACGGCGGTGACCATGCGCAACCTGGCTTTCGCCCTGCTGGCCGTGGCACTGGTGCTGCCGCTGCTCGGGGTCGGCAACTACCCGCTGCACCTCATGGTCACCGGCCTGCTGTGGGCGTTCATCTACACCAGCTGGTCGATCATGGGTCGTCTCGGACTGGTCAGCTTCGGGCATGGCGCGTTCCTGGGCATCGGCGCCTACGGGTCGGTGCTGCTCTGGAACTTCTTCGGACTGTCGCCCTGGCTCGGGCTGGGTGTCTCGATGCTGATCACCCTGGCCGTGGCCTTCCTGATCGCCTGGCCCTGTTTCCGCTTCAAGATCGTCGGTCACTACTTCGCCCTGGTGACGCTGGCCCTGTCCGAGGTCACCCGGCTCATCATCGTCGGGCTGCGCGATGTCACGGGCGGCTCGCTCGGCCTCACCCCGAAATCGGCGCTAGGTGCCGGTGAAAGCTGGTCGCTGGTCGCGATGCAGTTCTCCAGCAAGGTGATCTGGTTCTACCTCATGCTGGGCTGCTGGCTGGTGGCGCTCTACGTGTGGCACCGGGTGGATCGCAGCATGAATCGCCTCGCCCTCGAGGCGATTTCAGAGGAAGAGGATGCCGCGGCCTCGATCGGGATCAACGTGTCGCGGGCCAAGCTCAGCGTGACGCTGCTCTCGGCGGCCATGACCTGCGTGGGCGGCGCGCTCTATGCTCAGTACCAGCTCTACGTGAATCCCGAGACCGTCTCCGGGATCGGGATCTCGCTGCAGATGGTGTTCGGCGTGATCGCCGGCGGCATGTTCGTGATGCTCGGCCCCGCGGTGGGCGCGATCTTCCTGCTGGTGCTCTCCGAGACGCTGCGCGTGATGATCGGCAATGATGCGCTCGGGGTGGACACCACCATCTACGGGTTGCTGCTCATCCTGTTCATCATCTTCATGCCCAAGGGAATCCTGGGAGCCTTCCTGGATCGGTTCCGTGCACGGCCGCAGGCCCGGCCCTCGCCCTAGCAAGACCCCACGATGCCTCAGCCGGTGAAGTAGCGCCGGCCGTCGTATCGGGGGTCAGGCTCGCTCACCGGCTTCAGGATGCCGCTGCAGCGGGCCACCATGGTCTCGCCGGTGGTGAACAGACCCTGCGCGAAGACCAGGCTGCGGGCCACCCGCAGCACCTGCATGCGGCCCTCCACCCAGTCGCCTTCCTTGGCCGGGCCGATGAAGTCGCAGGTGACATTCACCGTGGTGAAGTAGCGGTTGACGCGGCCCTCGATGTTGCTGCCCATGAGCAGCAGCATGTCCGAGAGCGTCATGATCATGCCGCCATGGCAGGTGCCGCCGGGATTGCAGTGGCGCCGCTCGATGCGGATGCCCAGCACGAAGCGTTCGTCCTCGAGCCGTCCGTAGAGCGGGCCGATGCCGTCGATGAACGGGTTGGTGGGCATGCGCATGAGGGTGAAGCCCTCGGGCAGGTCTGCCCCCCGCGAGGCCGGGGCCGGGCGGCCGGCGTCGTCGCCGCCGCCGGCATCGGTGGTACGGGTCATGGCTGCTCGGCGACGTGTTCGGTGGCCACGCTGCGCAGGTCCATCTCGAACTCGAGCTCCAGGATCGGCGGACGGCAGGTATGCCAGGTGAGGCCTGGGGCGGTGAGGCCGGCCGCCGCGAAGCGACTGGCGAGCAGCGGGTGGAAGTCGTGCACGGTGTAGATCTGCGTGGCGGTGACCGCCGACCACTCGGCGCCGAGCGCATCGGCGCGGGCGCGCATGGTGGCCAGGACGTAGTCGACCTTGGCGGCGAAACCGGTGGCCGAGAGATCGCCGCGGGCGACGATGCCCTCGGGGAAGGGCTGATCCTCGGGCCACTCGCCGCTGCCGGCGACCACGAAGTGGCGCGCGGCCACGGCCTCGGCGGCCGGCACGGTGTAGCTGAAGGCATGGAAGCCGGGTTCCGCCGGCGCATCGAAGGCCGGACAGACGTTGCTGCGGGCCACCGGATTGCGGCCGTCCCGGTACAGGCCCCACTGCTCGAGCACTGCGACATAGCCGGCGTTGAAGCCCTTGAATCCGTCGAGGGTGAACGGCGTGGGCGAGCGCAGCTCGGCCGCGCACAGCGCCGTGAGCGGCCGGCCGCGGGCCTTCAGGTGGGCGGCGATGGCGGCGAAGCCCTGCTGCACCGGCACCGGACGGCGCCAGCGCACCCGCTCGATGGCGTGGCCGGGCAGCGCAACCACGCCCTGCGAATACGGAAAGCCGCCGAGCTGGAAGGCATAGCCGCCTGGTTCAAATGCGATCACCGGACTCATGCGCGGGCCTCCGATATGCTTTGGGGTTGATGCGCGCGCAGCCATGTCAGCCGCCGCGCGAGCCGCCGAGTATAGAGCCCTGCCGAGGAGACCTGCCCCATGAGCCAACCGAATTCCGCGGCGCTGCCCGCCGACATGTGCTACATCGACCACGGGACGGGGGGCGCCCCGGAAGTGCTGGTGCCGCAGCGCGCCGCCCTGCCGGTACCCGGCGCCGACGAGATCCTGATCCGTGTGGCCTATGCCGGGGTCAACCGCCCGGATGTGCTCCAGCGCAGCGGCAACTATCCGCCGCCGCCGGGTGCCTCGCCCTGGCTCGGGCTGGAGGTCTCGGGCCAGGTGGCGGCCGTGGGTTCCGCGGTCACGCAGTGGCGGGTGGGCGATGCGGTCTGCGCGCTCACCAACGGCGGCGGCTACGCCGAGTTCGTCACCGTGCCGGCGGCGCAGGCCCTGCCGGTGCCGCGCGGGCTGTCGTTGCTGCAGGCGGCGGCCCTGCCCGAGACCTACTTCACCGTCTGGGCCAATGTCTTCGAGCGTGGCCGGCTGGCTGCCGGCGAAACCCTGCTCATCCACGGCGGCTCCTCGGGCATCGGCACCACCGCCATCCAGATGGCCAAGGCCTGGGGGGCCACCGTGTACGTCACCGTGGGCAGCGCCGAGAAGGCGCTGGCCTGCACCCGCGATCTCGGCGCCGACCACGCCATCAACTACCGTACCCACGACTTCCTCGCCGAGGTGATGCAACTCACCGGCAAGCGCGGGGTCGATGTCATCCTCGACATGGTGGGTGGCGACTACATCGGCCGCAATCTCAAGGCGCTCGCGCTCGAGGGCCGGCTGGTGCAGATCGCCTTCCTGCAGACCTCGAGGGTGGATGTCGACCTGATGCCGGTGATGCTCAAGCGCCTCACCGTCACCGGCTCCACGCTGCGCGCGCGGCCTGCCGCCGACAAGGCGCGGCTTGCCAGCGAACTGCGCGCGAAGATCTGGCCGCACCTGGAGCAGGGTCGCATGCTGCCGGTGATCAACCAGGTCTATCCGCTGGCGCAGGCGGCGCAGGCTCACCGGCGCATGGAGTCCTCCGAGCACATCGGCAAGCTCATGCTCGAGGTGGCCGGCGGCTGAGCGCGGGCGCGCCGCCCTCAGGCGGGCGCCTGCGCCAGCCGCTCCTCCCGCGACTGCCCCAGCAGCCGATAGAGCACCGGCAACACCAGCAGCGTGAGGCTGGTCGAGGTGATCAGCCCGCCGATCACCACCACCGCCAGCGGCCGGGTCACCTCCGAGCCCGGGCCGTCGGCAAAGAGCATGGGCAGCAGCGCCAGCATGGCCACGGTGGCGGTCATCATCACCGGCCGGAAGCGGTGGGCGCAGCCCTCGCGCACCGCCGCGACCATGTCGCCGCCGCGCTCGAGCAGGTGCCGGAACTCGCTGATCAGCACCACGCCGTTGAGCACCGCGATGCCCCACAGGTTGATGAAGCCCACCGCCGCCGGCACCGACAGGTACTCGCCCGCCAGCAACAGGCCGAACACCCCGCCGATGGCCGCCAGCGGCAGCACGGTGATGATCAGTGCGGCCTGCCGGGCCGAGTCGAAGAGCAGGAACAGCAGGAAGAAGATCGCCGCGACGGTGATCGGGATGATCAGCGACAGCCGCTTGATCGCCCGCTCCATGTTCTCGAACTGGCCACCCCACTCGAGCCGGTAGCCCGCCGGCAGCGGCACCTCGGCGGCGATGCGCGCCTGGGCCTGCGCCACGTAGCCGCCGAGATCGCGCCCCTGGACGTTGGCGCCGATCACCAGCCGGCGCTGGCCGTCCTCGCGCGAGATCTGCGGCGGGCCGTCGAGCACCGAGATGTCGGCAACGTCCTTGAGCGCGACCAGCGCGCCGCCGGGCGAGCGCAGCAGCAGGTTCGACACCGCCTCGACGTTGCCGCGGAAGCTCTCCGGGTAGCGCAGGAAGAGGTCGTAGCGGCGCTCGCCCTCGTAGACCACCGAGGCCACGCGACCGCGCACGGCGGTCTCGATCAGGTCGTTGACGTCCTCGACGTTGAGCCCGAAGCGGGCGATCGCGTTGCGGTCGATGCGCACCGTCAGGTAGTTCTGGCCGGTGACCCGTTCGACCCGCAGATCGGTGGTGCCGGGCAGCGAACCGAGGATGCGGGCGATCGCGTCGCCGCGCTCGCGCAGCACGGCGAGGTCCTCGCCGAAGATCTTGATCGCCACCTGCGAGCGCACGCCCGATACCATCTCGTCGACCCGCGCCGCGATCGGCTGGCTGATCGATACCTCCACGCCTGGCAGGAACTTCAGCTTCTCGCGGATGGCGTTGGCGATGTCGTCCTGGTCCCAGCCGTCCGGCCACTCCTTGCGCGGTTTCAGCGTCACGATCGGGTCGGACTCGTGCGGCAGTCCGGGATCGGCCGCCGACTCGCCGCCGCCCAGACGCGACATCACCCGGCTCACCCCCGGCACGGTGGCGATCGCGGCCATCGCCTCGAACTCCAGCTTGAGCGATTCGTCGAGCGAGATGCGTGGCACCCGCACGATCACCGGCGTGAGCTGGCCCTCCTGCATGGTGGGGATGAAGGCGGTGCCGAGCAGCGGCACGCAGGCCAGCGCGGCGGCCAGCAGCGCGCCCGCCCCGAGCATCACCGAGCGGGCGTGCGCCAGGCACCAGTCGAGCGCACGCAGATAGGGCTGCTTGAGGCGGCGCAGCAGCCAGGTGTCTTCCTCGGCGCCCCCGCGCAGCAGGTACGAGCACAGCGCCGGCGTGAGCGTGAACGACAGCGCCAGCGAGATCGAGAGCGCGATCGCGATGGTGAGCGCGAGCGGACCGAACATCTTGCCTTCCATGCCCTGCAGCGACAGCAGTGGCAGGAACACCAGGATGATGATGCCCACGCCGTAGAGCACCGGCTTGCCGACATCGGTGGCGGCCTTGAGGATCACGTGGTCGCGGCGCACGCCCGGTCCGGCGCTGCGGCCGAGCGCGGCGAAGGCGTTCTCCACCACCACCACCGAGCCGTCGACC
>JBIKWU010000256.1:0-5839 GCA_044356115.1 Burkholderiaceae bacterium | reverse complement strand
GCATCGACGGGGATCTGCTCTCTTTCGACCCTCGCTACACGGCGATCTCGATGGGGAACACTGCCGGCACCGTCCTCCAGTCCTATGACGTCGACTTCCGGTCGGCGGGCTACCAGCATTTCCAGCGCGTCATCGTGGGCGATCCCGCCCTGCCGGCCCGCTTCGACATGACCTTCCGGGGCGTGAACCTGGTCGACATCATGAGCGGCGGCACGGGCGAAGAACGCATGAACCTGCGGCTGGGGTCCATGGAACTGTCCCGGGTCAATCTGACCATGGAAAATCTGAAATTGATCTTCGGCGGCACGGACAGCACGCTGTCGATGAGCGATGCCAGGCTGACGCTGTTCCGCGGCTCCAGGCTCAACGTTGACGGGACTGGCCGATTCACCATCCGGGCCCTGGCGGGAGACAACCTCATCGGGCCGGGCGCCGGCAGCGTGATCTTCCAGCCGGCCACCATTGCCGTTTCGCCGGGGGCGAGCCTGACCTTCCAGGGGTTCATGAACACCGCCAGCAATTTCCCGAACGACCAGCTGTATTTCGCGGGCACCGGCACCAGCTTCGACGTCAACGGGGGCAGGCTCAACCTCGACCGCACCCGGCTCGTTGCCGATCATGGCACGGCCACCTTCCGCAACGGCGCGGAACTCTCGACCACCGGCTCGGAGTTTTCGGGCGGCAGTTTCAAGTCACTGAGCTTCGAGAGCGGCAGCCGGCTGACCATGGGCCACATCACCGAGGTATCGACCTCTGACCTCTATCTTCGCGGGGATTTCGTCGGCAACCTCCAGGGCAATGCCGTTCTGAATGCCAAGTACACGGATGTCTTCGGCAATGCCGTCATCAACGGTCCATCACTCCCTGGGCGGCGCGAGGCCAGCGAACTGAACGTCAAGTCCCTGTTCCTGGGCGCGCAATCGTCGCTGAAGATCACGGGGGTCACTGGCGTCAACATCAATCAGGCGCTGCTGCTGTCCGGCTCCACGATGAACCTGACCGAAAGCAGCATGGTGTCCTACGGGATCGACCTTCGTGGCGGGCGGTTTGAAATTGGCGAGGGCGCCCATCTGACCATGACCTCCCTCTCCCAGGACAACAACCGGGGCGGACGAAACAGCCTGGTCGGGAGCGCTGCGGGCTCTGAACTGGTCATCAAGCCCGGCAATGGCGTGCTCTCGAATGGCAGTCTGGTGATCAACCCCGCGGCTCAACTGGCCATCGATGACTCGATGCTGTCGGTGCGCAATGACGGCACGATCTCGGTCCTGGGCTACCTCGCGGGGTCGGGTTCGGTGCGCGGCAGCGGCAGCGTATCCATCGGAACGAACGGTCTGCTCATGCCGGTAGCGGGCCAGGCAATCCACTTCGACAACCGACTCGATCTGGGCACGCTTGCCCGCGTGGTGGTGCAGCTTGACCGGGGCAGCCTGCCCACCCGGCCCCTGGTCACCTATGGCCCGCGTGATGTCAATTACGCGGGCGTGGCCGCTCCCACCATCGAGGTGCGGGGCACGGGCTCGCTCACGGCCGATGCGCTGGCCGGGCGGTCGGTCACGGTGATTGCCGCCCAGGCGCCCGGCGCGGCGGGCACCCTGGTCACCAATGGCCGGAGCCCGAACGTTGCGGCGGTGAACATGCCGGCGCTGCTGAGCTATTCGATCGGCGATACCGGCACGAATGGCCGGCCCGACGTCACCCTGTTCATGGACCGCCGCCCGATCGGGGAGATTGCGCGCAACCCGGCGCTGATCAACCGCAACCGTCAGGGCGCGGCCAACCTGCTGGTGTCGGCTGCGGCATTCAGCCCGGCGATCACGCAGACACTGAACACCGTCACCAACGAGCAGCTTGCCGGCCCCACCGATCGCAAGCTCGGCGGCTACATGGACCAGATCCATGCCGAGCCCTACTCCTCGTTCATCACCGTGAATCTGGAGATGATCGCCAACACCCGAAACCTGGTGTTCATGCGCGCGGCCGATGCCGATCCGCGTGGCGAGCGGGTCTGGCTCGATGCCTCGGAGTCGCGTGGCCGCATCCGGGGTCAGGACGGGCTGGGCAGTTTCGGCTATTCACTCTCGAACGTCACGATCGGCAAGGATCTGGGCCAGTGGCTGGGCGCGACCTGGGGCGGCTATCTCGCCTACGGGCAGGCCAGGATGACCGAGCAGGACATCGTCAGCCAGCAACTCTCGGGCCAGACCTGGAGCGGCGGGGTCTATGCCCAGTGGCGTCAGCCGGGTCGCGAAACCCGGGTTCAACTCGGCTACGGGCACGGCAGCACCAGCGCCACGCGCTACTACAGCTACGGCGATGTCAGCGAGACCTTCAAGGCCACCTACGACAGCCGCAATCTCCACCTCGGGTTTCGCACCAGCGTCGACTGGATCGATCGCGCGGGCTACGACCTCAGGCCCGAAGTGGGCGGCTCGGTGACCACCTACCGCCAGTCGGGATTCGCGGAACAGGGCAGCGCCACCTACGGTCTGGCGGTCGCGAGCGCGACGGCCAATGCCACCATTGCCCATGTGGGCCTGAACGCGCGCATGCCCCGCATCTGGCAAGACGTGCCGGTTCGCCCCGCGGGTTTCATGCGCGTCGAGTACGACTTTGCCCGCAGCCGCCAGCACGGGGTCAATGCGGCGCTGCAGGTCAATCCCGGCGTCAGCGAGACCTTCGTGGGGCAGGGCAGGGGGCCGGTGACGGCGACCGTGGGCATCGGGCTGATCAGCGACGCGTCCGGCGCGTGGCAGTTCGGTGGCGGCCTCGCCATGGCCCTGCACACCCATGGGACGGCATGGGGCGCTGGTCTGCGGGTGCGCTATCTCTGGTGATCGAGACCCCGGCTGCGCGCTGCTGGCGCGCGTGCCGGGGTTCTCCGCGGACAGCAGGAAGGAATGCCCATGACGCTCCGATGGCCCATGCACGTGCACCTCTCGACGCTCTTCGTGGGCATCTTCGTGCTGGTGGCCGCGGTGACTGCCACGCAGGGGTACCGTGCGACGCGGCAGATGCTCGAGGCGTCGGCCGCCGATCTCCTGGAGGCGGTCGATCGGGAAACCGATCATCAGCTCGAGCGGGCTATCGAGTCGGCCACCATGGCCACGACCATCGTCAGCCGAACGCCGATCGCAAGCCGCAGCGATCCGCGCGAGCGGCTCGCCGATCTGCCGCTGCTGCAGGCCACGCTCGATGGCGCCTCGCTGCTGAGTTCCCTGTACCTGGGGTTCGGCAACGGCGACCTCATGATGCTGCGGCGACTCGCCGATCCCGAAGACCTCGCCTTCTTCGGCGCGCCGCCGCAGTCGCGATACCTGCTGCAACTGATCGAGACCCGGGCAGGAGAGACCCGCGGGCGCTTCGTCTTCCTGGACCAGGGCCTGCGCGTGCTGCGCGAGGAAGGGCGCCCCGACTACGGTGAGACCTACGACCCCCGGCAACGCGCCTGGTACCGGGACGCGCTGGCGCGTGGCCGCACGGTGACCGGCGAGCCCTATGTGTTCTTCACCACCGGCAAGGTCGGCATGACGGTGTCCACGCCAGTGCCGGGCGCGCCGATCGTGGTGGGGGCGGATATCCGGCTCGAGACGCTGGGCGCCTTCTTCAAGGCGGCGCGCAGAACGCCGGGCACGCAGATGGCGCTGGTGACGCCCGATGCCCGGATGTTCGCGCACGAGGACGCGCACCGATTGTTCGTGGCCGCGCCCGATGCCCGGTCACAACCGCGCATGCGGACCATGGCCGAGTCTGGCGTGCCGGTGCTGCAGGCGCTCGATGGCACCGTGCGCGCGCTGGGCCCGGCCGGCAGCCACCATGCCGTGCTGCCGGCCCACGGCCGGGACTGGCGGGTGTCGATCACGCCGGTCTCGGTGAGCAGCGGGATTCCCTTGCACCTGGTGCTGGCCATCCCCGAAGACGAGCTCCTGACCGAGGCTCATGCGGTGCGGTCGCGCGCCGTGTGGACGGCCCTGGTCATCGTGCTGCTGGCGATCATCGTGGTGCTCATCGCCTCCCGTCGGGTCTCCACGCCCTTGCGGGCCCTCGCCGGCGAGGCCGACGGCATCCGCCATTTCGACTTCGCCAAGCCGGTCTCGGTGAAATCGTCGGTCACGGAGGTGGACGACCTGGCCACCACCATGGACGGCATGAAGACCACGATCCGGCGCTTTCTCACCCTGACCGATTCGGTGGCCTCGGAGGCGGATTTCGAACGCCTGCTGCCCCTGCTCCTGGCCGAGACCATGGCTGCCGCCGATGCCCAGGCCGGTGTGCTCTACCTGGTGGATGACGCAGGTCTGGCGCCCGCGGCGATGCACTGGGCAGGGCAGGCACAGGCCGCGCAGTCGCTGCCCACGATCGAACCCGAGCGCGCGCAGGCTCTCCTGGGGGTGATGCTTTCCGAGGCGCAGCCCGGACTCACCCGCCTGGACGAGGCGCGCCGGCAGGCGCTGGGCCTGGGCGCGCTCGATGCCGCGCTCGATCATGCGCTGGCCGTGCCCCTGCTCAATCGGCAGCGCGAACCCGTGGGGTGTCTGCTCCTGCTGCGCGCGGCGGCTTTCGAGACCGCGCAGGTGTCGTTCATCCGGGCGCTGTCGGGAACGGCCGCCAGTTCGCTCGAGACCCGCAGCCTCATACGCCAGCAGAAGGCGCTGTTCAATGCCTTCATCCGCCTGATCGCCGGGGCGATCGACGCCAAGAGTCCCTACACCGGCGGGCACTGCGAGCGCGTTCCGGAACTGACCCGCCTTCTGGCGCAGGCTGCCTGCGAGCAGGACACCGGCCCGTTCGCCGACTTCCGCCTGGAGCCGCAGGCGTGGGAGGCGCTGCACATGGCGGCGTGGCTGCATGACTGCGGCAAGATCACCACCCCCGAACATGTGGTGGACAAGGCGACCAAGCTCGAGACGCTCTACGACAGGATCCATGAGGTCAGGATGCGGTTCGAGGTCCTCAAGCGTGACGCCGAGATCGCCTGCCTGCGGGCGATCGCCGCGGGGCAGGAGGCATCCGGCGCCCAGGCGCAGTTGCGCGTCACGCTGCAGCGTCTCGACGAGGATTTCGCCTTCGTGGCGGCCTGCAACGAGGGTGGTGAGTTCATGGATGATGCGCAGCGGGCCCGCCTGCAGGCCATCGCGGCACAGACCTGGCAGCGAACGCTGGATGACCGGATCGGCATTTCCGACGAGGAGAAGCGGCGCAAGACGCTGCAGCCCGCGCCCGAGTTGCCCGTGACCGAGCCGCTGCTCGCCGACAAGCCCGAGCACCTCATCGCGCACGAGCCGGGCAGCCCGCGCGCGATCGACCCTCGGGCGCTGGGCGTACGGTTGCCGGTGCCCACCGTGCGCTACCACCGCGGCGAACTCCACAACCTGGGCATCTCCAGGGGCACGCTCACCGAGGAAGACCGCTACAAGATCAACGAGCATGTCGTGCAGACGATCGTGATGCTCTCGCAACTGCCTTTCCCGAGGCATCTGCGTCAGGTGCCCGAGTTTGCGGCCGGGCATCACGAGAAGCTCGACGGCACCGGCTACCCCAGAGGGCTCACCGGCGAGCAGATGAGCCCGGTGGCCCGGATGATGGCGATCGCCGACATCTTCGAGGCTCTCACCGCTGCCGATCGTCCCTACAAGAAGCCCAAGCGTCTCTCGGAGTCCCTGAAGATCATGGCGTTCATGGCCAGGGATCGCCACATCGATGCGGACCTGTTCGAGATCTTCCTGCGCCGCGAGGTCTGGCGCGCGTATGCGGACCGCTTCCTGCAGGTGGAGCAGCGTGACGCCGTGGACGTGGAAGGTCTTCTGCGCCTGGCCCGCCCCGCAGCGCACTGAAAGGA
>JBIKWU010000255.1:0-5887 GCA_044356115.1 Burkholderiaceae bacterium | reverse complement strand
GGCCGCGCTTCGCGCTCGGCCTGCCCGGCGGCCTGCGGATCTTCCCCTCGGCGCTGCAGGCGGTGCTCAACCTCATCGATCACGAGATGAGCCTGCAGGAGGCCGTGGAAGCGCCGCGCATCTGGACCCAGGGCTATGCGCTCGAGCTCGAGCCGCAGATCTCCGGGGCGCTGGGTCAGGCGCTGGCCGCGCGCGGCCACGCGGTGCAGCGGGTGCCCAACGTGGGTGGCGGCCTGAATGCCATCGCCTTCCTGCCCGACGGCAGCCTGCAGGGCGCGGCCTGCTGGCGTGCCGACGGCACGCCGGTGGGCGTGGGCGGCGGGCTCGCCCGCCCCGGGGTGCGCTTCCTGCCCGAGGCGCGGCGGCCCTGAGCGATCGGGCGCTGACTCAGCCGGCTGCCTGCGGGCCGGACAGCGGCGCGCCCGCGTCGGCGGCAGCCCCGGGATCGGGCGCCCGCTGCACACGGTTGCGGCCCGACTGACGTGCCGCCGCCATGGCCTGCTCGGCGCGGGCCACCAAGGACTCGCGGCTCTCGCCGGGCCCACGGGCGGCAACGCCCGCCGAGAAGGTGATCAGCACCCGCTCGCGATGACGCAGGAACAGGCGCTTGGTGAGCTCGCGCTGCACCCGGACCATCTGCCGCTCGCCCTCGTCGGGCGCGGTATCAGGCATCAGGATCAGGAACTCCTGATCGCTCCAGCGGGCCAGGGTGTCGGTGGGGCGCAGGGTGTCGCGCGCGCCCAGCGCGAGTTCGCGCAAGGCCTCGTCGCTGGCGCCAGGACCGATCCGCGCATCGAGCTCGCGCAGCGAGTCCACATCGAGCACCGCCAGGCACATCGGCGCCTCACGGCGATCGGCGCGCGCCAGTTCCAGCGTTGCCTGGCGCTCGAAGCCCTGGCGATTGAGCGAGCCGGTGACCGGGTCGGCCGGCAGCAGATCGCCGCGCGAGAGCTCGGCCTGCAGCGCGCGCACCTGCTGCTCCTGGCGCAGCATCTGCTCGCCGGTCTCGAGGAGCTCGCGCTGCGCCTGCGCGAAGCCGGCCTGCATGGCCTCGAGCTCGGCCAGCAGCGCATCGAGCAGGCCGCTGAGCTGCGGCAGGCCGTCGGCCTCGCGGATCTGTCGCGCGTAGCCGGCGATGCGCTCGGGATACTCGCCGGTGCGCGCCGACAACGCGCTCACACGGTCGACCAGCGAGGCGGTCTGCTCGCGCACCGAGCGGGTCGCGCCGTCGACCGCGTGCTTGACCGTGCCCTGGCGGAACACGAACTCGCGATAGCCCTGCGCAGCCTGCGCGAGCACCTCGGGGCCCAGCGGCCGCTCGAGCAGCGCCTGCAACGCGGCGGTCTGCTCGCGCACCCAGTCGTCATCGACCACCAGATCGCCCATGTTGCGCACCATCAGCCGGGCGAGGTCATGCAGCGCGCGCAGCGTGGGCGCGGGACCATCGGGCCGCTCGGCCAGCCCGGGCCAGAATTCCGCGAAGCGGGACGCGGCCTGGTCGAAGTCCTCGGGGGTCTGCGCCAGCCGCAGCGCGTCGGCCAGCAGCGAGGCCTCGACCGCCACCTCGGGCGGATAGCCATTGCCCTGATCGATGAGGGTCGAGAGCGCTTGGGAGAGCAGATCGAGCAGGACCTCGGGGCGGTGCGGCACGACCGGCGCGGCGGTGGCGCTCGCCGCGATGCCTGGTTCGGCAGGGCCGGCGCGCAGCAAGGCGCTGCGGATCGCGCGCTGCGCCTGTGCCCACTGGCCGGCCTCCAGGGCCTGGCGCAGGTCACGGCTGAACTCGGCGCGCGGCGCATCGGCCAGCAGACCGCGGGCCAGCGCTTCCATGGCGGCCGCAGCAGGCTGGACCTGGGCCAGGGTGAGCCCCGCCTGCTGGGCGTAGACGCGGGTGTAGTTCTCGGGCGTGGGCGGGCGTCGCATGCGCGCGAGCTGGCGGAACACCTCCCGCGCGATCTCGGCCGGCACCGGCCGCGAGCCGCTCATGACATCACTGGCCCTTGAAGCCGATCGCGTCGAAGTTGCGCTTCTCCTCGACCCACAGTCTGGCCCCGAGTTTCTGGTACTCGTCGGCCGGCAGGTAGGCATCGACCAGATCGTAGGTGTCGAGGAACTTGCGATAGGCGGGATCGGTCAGCGCGCCCCTGAAGGCGTCATGCAGCACCTTGACCACCCGCGGGTCCATCCCCTTGGGGCCGACCAGCCCGATCGGGCTGCTGGCCACCAGATCGAAACCGGCCTCGCGCGCGGTGGGCACCTCGGGCAGACGGGGCACGCGCTTTTCCTGGAAAGTGGCCAGCACACGTCCCTTGCCCTGCTTCTCGATCTGGGCCCAGCCGCCGTCGATCACCGCGTTGATGTGTCCGCCGATGAAGGCCTGCAGCACCTCGGAGCCGCCCTTGAAGGGCACGAAGGTGAGCTCGATGCCGGCGAGCTTGTTGAGCAGGAAGGTGACCACGTGCCCGGTGCTGCCCGCGCCGCTTGCGCCCACCTGGATCTTGCCGGGGTTGGCCCTGGCGTAGGCGATGAACTCGGCCATGGTGCGCACCGGCAGGCTCTCGGAGACCACCAGCGAGAAGGTGTAGGCCGAGAAGCCCATGATGTAGGTCAGGTCGCGCAGCGGATCGTAGTTGACCTTCTGGACGTGGGGAACGCGGAAGATGGAGGCCGGCGCGATCGCGATGGTGTAGCCGTCGGGCGTGTTGGACTGGGCCACGATGCTGGCGGCCATGGTGCCGGCCGCGCCGGGGCGGTTCTCGACCACCACCGGCTGCCCGAGAGCCTTGGACGCCTGGGGCGCGAGCGCGCGGGCGACCGCGTCGGTGGCGCTGCCCGGCGGGAACGGCACCATCAGCGTGACGCTGCGAGCGGGAAAGCCCTGGGCACGCGCCGCGGTGCCGGTGAACCCGGCCAGACCGAGCGCCGAGAGGGCCAGGACCGCCTGGCGGCGGCTTGCATCGAGGGGTAAAGGCAGGGACACGGCAATCTCCGGAGGGGGCGTCGAAATGTACCCGAATCAACCGGGGCCGGCGCGAGCCCTGCGGCATGATTCGGCATCGGTCCACAGCGACCGCCTCCGGATGTCGTCCCATGCGCCCGACCCTGACCGATCCGATCCGCCGCCGTCTCGCCCGCGCGCTCGCCGCGCCGCTTGCCCTGGGCCTGACCGGCGCCCCGCGCGCGCAGGACTTCCCGAACAAGCCGATGCGCCTGCTCGTGCCGATCGCCGCCGGCGGCCTCACCGACTCGCTGGCCCGCACCCTCGCGGCCCGGCTCGGCGAACGGCTGGGCCAGTCGATGGTGGTGGAGAACCGGCCGGGCGGCGGTGGCGTCATCGGCATGCAGGCGGCGGCGCGCGCGCCCGCCGACGGTCACAGTCTGGTGCTGGTGTACCAGGGCGTGGCCGCGGTCAATCCCTCGCTGGTGCCCAACCTGCCCTACGACGTGGGGCGCGACTTCCTGCCGGTGGGCGGCGTGGGCAGCTTTCCGTTCGTGGTGCTGGTCAACCCGGCGGTGCGGGCGCGCACCGCCGCCGAGTTCCTGGAGGCGGCGCGCGCGGCCTCGCCGCCACTGGCCTACGCCTCGGCCGGCAATGCCACCGGCTCGCACCTGAGCACCGAGCTGCTCAAGCGGCGGGCCCGACTGGACCTGGTGCACGTGCCGTACAAGGGCGAGGCCCCGGCGCTGGCCGACCTGGTGGGCGGCGCGGTGCCGGTGGCCCTCACCAGCGTCACGGTGGCGCTGCCGATGATCCGCGCGGGCAAGGTGCGTGCGCTGGCCGTGACCTCGGCCGAGCGCAACCGGCTGCTGCCCGAGGTGCCCACCCTGGCCGAGTCGGGCCTGCCCGAGTTCGAGTCGGTGAGCTGGTACGGCGTGCTGGCGCCGGCCGGCACCCCGGCACCGGCGCTGGCCCGCCTCAGCCGCGAACTGGCCGCGGCCCTGGCCGAGCCCGAGCTGCGGGCGCGCCTGGAGACCCTGGGCATCGACGCGAAGCCCACCGGCCCCGAGGCCTTCGGGCGCTTCCTGCGCGAGGAGACCGAACGCTGGCGGCGGCTGATCGCCGAGGCCGGCATCCGCGCCGACTGAGCCGACCTGGCCGGCAACGCGGCCGGCTGCTCAGACCGGGCCGGCCGGGGATGCAGGGCGGTCAGCCGGCCGCGCCCCGCTGCGCGCCGAGCCAGTCGACCCGGTCCGGCCGGCCCGGCAGGCGCAGCTCGGCGGTCGCCGGCGCGGTGCGGGCGATCAGGCGGCCGCGGCGCCACACGCCCAGGCGCGCGGCGCGCAGGCGGATGGCCTCGATGGGATCTCGGGCCTGCAGCAGCACGAAGTCGGCGTGGCAGCCCTCGGCCAGGCCATAGCCCTGCAGGCCCATGATGGCCGCCGGCGCCTCGGTGACCGCGGCGAAGCACTGGCGCATGGCATGCTGGCCGGTCATCTGCGCCACATGCAGACCCATGTGGGCCACCTCGAGCATGTCGCCGCTGCCCAGGCTGTACCAGGGGTCCATCACGCAGTCATGGCCGAAGGCCACCGGCACGCCGGCGGCAAGCAGCTCGGGCACGCGGGTCATGCCGCGACGCTTCGGGTAGGTGTCGTGGCGGCCCTGGATGGTGATGTTGATCAGCGGATTGGCCGTGGCCGATACCCCCGACTCGGCGATCAGCGGGATCAGCTTGGACACGTAGTAGTTGTCCATCGAGTGCATGGAGGTGAGGTGCGAGCCGTTGACCCGGCCCTGCAGCCCCAGCCGACGGGTCTCGAAGGCCAGGGTCTCGATGTGCCGGGACATCGGGTCATCGGTCTCGTCGCAATGCATGTCGATGCGCAGCCCGCGCCGCGCGGCCTCCTCGGCCAGCAGCCGGACCGACTCGCGTCCGGCCTCCATGGTGCGCTCGAAGTGCGGGATGCCGCCGACCACGTCCACGCCGAGGTCGAGCGCCTTGCGCAGCAGGTCGAGCGCGCTGTCGCGGCAGCCCGGATGATCGCGCGACGGGTCGTAGCGCAGCACCCCGTCCTGCGGAAAGGCCACCAGCTGCAGGTCGATCCAGGGCGCCACGCGCCGCTTGACCTCGAGCAGGGCCTCGACCGCGAGCAGCCGCGGATCGCAGGTGTCGACATGGGTGCGGATGGCCAGCAGCCCGCGCGCCGCCGCCCAGTCGCAATAGGCCATGGCCCGCTCGATCAGGGCCTCCTGGGTGAGCAGCGGCTTGAGCTCGCCCCACAGCGCGATGCCCTCGAGCAGCGTGCCCGAGGCGTTGACCCGCGGCAGGCCGTAGGACAGGGTGGCATCCATGTGGAAGTGGACATCGACGAAGGGCGGGCTGAGCAGCATGCCGCCGCCATCGACCGTCTCGTGCGCCTCGCCGGGCAGCGCCGGGCCGATGCCCGTGATGCGCCCGTCGCGCACCGCCACATCGACATCGACGCGGCCATCGGGCAGGTTGACGTGGCGCAGGATCAGATCGGCCTGGCTCATCGGGGATCTCCGGAGGCGTTACGGGGTTGAGGTGGGATGCGGCCGAGGGCAGGCTGCGGCTCAGCGCTCGCCCTTGCGCCAGGGCTTCATGAGCGCCTGCGGGTAGGCAGCACGGCGGGCGACCAGCACCAGCGCCAGGATCGACAGCAGATAGGGCAGCATCAGGTAGAGCTGATAGGGCAGCGCCGCGCCACCGGCCTGCTGCAGGCGCAGCTGCAGGGCATCGAAGAACGCGAACAGCAGCGCGCCGGCGAGCGCCTTGCCCGGCCGCCACGACGCGAACACCACCAGGGCCACGCAGATCCAGCCGCGGCCGTTGACCATGTTGAAGTAGAACGAGTTGAAGGCGGCCAGGGTGAGAAAGGCGCCCGCCACGCCCATGAGGGCCGAGCCTGCGACCACCGCCGCGGT
>JBIKWU010000040.1:0-19291 GCA_044356115.1 Burkholderiaceae bacterium | reverse complement strand
CGACTCGCGGCAGCCGTAGAGGTTGTCGAACTTGCTCTTGGTGACCGAGTCGTTGACGTTGATCGCGAGGAAGGCGAGCTCGCCACGGGCAGACATCTGGTACAGGCGCTTCACGCCGGTGGTGGTCTCCTCGGTGACGCCCACGATCGCCTTGAGGTTGCGCTCGTAGAAGCCGGGGTCCACGGCGAGCTGGCGCCGGATGGCGTTGAACAGGCAGACCTCCTCCTCGCTGCCCGGGTGCTCGAGCACGCTGGCGTCCTTGGCGGCCTTCGTGCCCAGGTGCAGCAGCAGGGTGGCATCGCCGCCGTCGTCGAGGATCATGTTCGAGGGCTGGCCGTCGGCCCACTGGAAGATCCGGTGGGTGTAGTCCCAGTACTCGTCGAGGTTCTCGCCCTTGTAGGCGAACACCGGGATGCCGGCGGCGGCGATGGCCGCGGCGGCGTGGTCCTGGGTGGAGAAGATGTTGCACGAGGCCCAGCGGACCTGCGCGCCGAGCGCGGTGAGCGTCTCGATCAGCACCGCCGTCTGGATGGTCATGTGCAGCGAGCCGGTGATGCGCGCGCCCTTGAGGGGCTGGCTGGCCGCGTATTCCTCGCGGATGGCCATCAGACCGGGCATCTCGGTCTCGGCGATGCGGATTTCCTTGCGGCCCCAGCCGGCAAGGCCGAGGTCGGCTACCTTGAAGTCACTGAACGGGGCGGGTTTGAGAACGGCAGACATGGTCACTCCTGGTGAGCGACCCGGGCGGGCAGGCGTGGGCACGGGCCCGATGCCATGGGCGCACGAGGCGCGAAAGGCCTCGATCCTGGGCTCGCCTGCCGTGAGCGGGTCACGGTTCAGCGAGCGCCGTTGCGGTTAGCGAACGTCCCGAGCCTGGCGGGCCGGCATGCCGGCGGCCGTTGCAGCGCTCCTCGGGAAAACGAAATGATAAACCAGACCCGGGGGGATCAGCGGAATTCCCGGGAATGGTGACGGGCGTGGAAGTCGGGCAGGCGCACGCCGTAGGCGCCCACCGGCAGACCGCTGGCGATCCGCACCTTGGCGCCCTCGAGAATCTCGACATCGGGTTCGGTGGGCTGACCCCGGCGGTTGCGGACGGGGTCCCGGGGGCGCTTGGGCAACGGCCGGCCGTTGGGCCCGGTGAGCACCAGCACCCGGTGTTCGTCCTGGTGCGCGCGGTCGATCTCGATCACGAGGCCAAGACCGCCGCTGGCGAGTTCCACCGCGCTGCCCACCGGGAACAGGCCGGTGGCGAGCGCGAACTGCTCCATGAGCGGACCATCGAGGGAGCGATCAGCCCAGCCCATGAGCGCATTGAGCGCGTCTTCGGGCGATACCGGATTGGCGTAGGAGCGCGCGGAGATCAGCGCGGTGTAGCAGTCGACGATGGCCGCGGCGGCGCCGTGCAGGCCGATGTCCTCACCCTTGCGACCCGCGGGGTAGCCCGAGCCGTCGTAGCGCTCGTGGTGCTCGGCCACGCCGCGGATCACGGCGTCGGGCACGCCCGCGGATGACTCCAGCAGGTCGACCGACTCGTCGACGTGCGCCTTCATGCGATCGAACTGCTTGCGATCGAAGCGGCCGGCCACGTTGACCAGATCGCGGGGCAGGCGCGCCTTGCCGAGGTCGAGGCACATGCCGATCGCGCCGAACGTCATGATCTCGTCACGCGGCAGACCGAGGTGGCGCGCGAAGCCGGCCATCAGCACCGCCGGGGTGGCGGGCGGCCGGTTGCCGAGCGAGCGCTGCTCATGCATGCGGTCGCACCAGAGCACGGCGTCGGGGTGTTCGATCACGCTCTCGGCCAGGGCGAAGAGCGCCGGCTCGAGCTCATGCCAGGGCAGGCTTTCCTGACCCCGGGCGGCGCGCAGCGCGGTGGCGTGGGCGCCGAGCAGCCGCGCGTAGGTGTCGCGGGCGCGGGCCATGGCCTCGATGATGGTGCATTCGGTGTCATACCGGCACGAGCGGATGGCGGGGCCGAACCGGACCCTCAGCCGCTCCATCGACTGGCTACCCACCTCGGACCGGGAGGACCGGGGGCCGGCGAGCCAGGAGGCCAGCCGCGAGAGCATGCCCTGGTTGCGTGCGGAAACCGTGACGCCACGCCCTTCGCCGGTGAGCATCTGGCGCAGTTCGGACCGACGGCTGCGCGAGATTCGCAGGTCGGAGCGCAGCTTGGCGGGGCCGTCGCCGTCGCCGATGGGCGCATAGTCGGCGATCACGGGTGCCGTGGCGGGCGCGTTGCGCTCGGACTCGTCGTCCTGCTGCGTCTCGGCCCAGCCGGCCGGCGGCTCGACCGGCTCCGGGCGCCGCGATGCCCGCGAGGCCGTCTCGGGGGAGCGGCGCGCCGCGGGCGCCGGGGCGAGGGATCGTTCGATGGCCGAGGGGCGCGGTGCCGACCACATCTCGGTGGTGTTGCTGCGCTCGGCGGCCAGGGGCTCGTTGATGCGGGTGTAGGCGACGTTCTTGGGCACCTCGGCCGGCCCGGTGGCGGACAGGCGGGCCGGCCCGAAGCGCTCGGGGGTCCGGCGGAATGCCGCGGGCGTGAGCGCCGGGCGCTGCGATTCCTGTTCGCCCTCGCCGTAGAGCTGGGCCGCGATCCGGATGGCGGTGGCGCGCCCGGGGTCGGAGCGTTCGATGTCGATCAGGGCGCTCTCGGAGCGCGCGCGCATGGCCGCCGCCTGATGGGGGTCGCTGAGGTAGACGCCCGACTTGGGGAAGGGGGTTCCCAGGAAGGCCTGGCCGAGTTCGACCACGAACATGCCGGTCTCCAGCCGCGAAGAGGCGATGCGATACACCGTCGAGCCCTGGGGGGCGAGTGACGGGAACTCGATCTCTTCCAGTTCCTGGGGTGGCGGTTTCTTCATCGGGGCGGTGTGACGGAGTCGTCCTCGGGTGAGGCCGGACGCGTGCCGCAGTGCGTGCGCGCGTGACGACGCTGATCCATTGGGTACACTAAGCCATGGACGAGTTGAAGGACATCCGGAAATCCTACGAAAGGGACGCGCTGACCGACGATCGGGCGCACGACGACCCGTTCGGTCAGTTCGAGCGCTGGCTCTCCGAGGCCCTGGCGGCCGAGGTGCCCGAGGCCAACGCCATGACCCTGGCCACCGCCACCCCCGATGGCCGCCCCTCCAGCCGGGTGGTCCTGATCAAGGGCTTCGATGCCGCCGGCATCGTCTGGTACACCAATTATGACAGCAGGAAGGGCCGCGAACTCGCCGCCAACCCGCACGCGGCCCTGCAGTTCCACTGGGTGCCCCTGGAGCGGGTGGTGCGCATCGAGGGACTGGTGTCGCGGGTCGATGCCGCCGAGTCCGATGCCTACTTCGCCAGTCGCCCGCTTTCCTCGCGGATCGGCGCCTGGGCCTCTGACCAGAGCCGCCCGATCGGCTCGCGCGCGGTGCTGGCGGCGCGGGCGGCCGAGTTCGGCCTGCGCTTCGGGCTGAACCCGCCCCGGCCCCCGCACTGGGGGGGCTTCCGGCTGGTGCCCAGCTACTGGGAATTCTGGCAGGGCCGACCCTCGCGCCTGCACGATCGGCTCGTCTATCACCGCGCTTCGCAGGGGGGCTGGACGCGCGAGCGTCTGGCGCCCTGAGCGCGTGAGCTCGTCCGGAAAGGGCGCCGCATGAGCCTGCCGATCGGTTTCGTGGGCCTGGGCCGCATGGGCCGCCCCATGGCCGGGCACCTGGCTGCGGCCGGTCACACGGTGCTCGGGCATGACCGCTTGCCGGCGGCACGCGAAGCTCTGGCCGGCACCGGCGTGACGCCGGCGACCGACCTCGCCGCGATCACGGCGGCCTGTCCGATCGTGATCCTCATGCTGCCTGACAGCGCGTCGGTCGATGCGCTGCTCTGGGACGAGGGCCTGGCGGCGGGGCTGGCGCCGGGCGCGCTGCTGATCGACATGGGCTCCTCGGATCCGGCCCGCACCCGCGAGAACCATCGTCGGCTGGCGCAGGCAGGGGTGGCGCTGCTCGATGCGCCGGTGTCGGGCGGCGTGCGCCGGGCGCTCGATGCCTCGCTCGCCATCATGGTCGGCGGCGAAGCCGCGGCGCTCGAGCGCGCCCGGCCCCTGCTGCAGCGCCTGGGCGCCACCGTGGCCCATGTCGGCCCGCCCGGGGCCGGTCACGCGCTCAAGGCGCTGAACAATTTCGTCTCGGCCAGCGGCCTGCTGGCGGTATGCGAGGCGCTCACCGCCGCGCAGCGCTTCGGCATCGACCCGGCCGCCGCCAATGCGCTCTTCAACGCCTCCAGCGGGCGCAACAACACCACCGAGACCAAGGTCGCGCAGTTCATGCTCTCGGGCAGTTTCGGTTCGGGGTTCTCGCTGGCGCTCATGCGCAAGGACATCGACACCGCGCGCGGGCTGATGCACGGCCTGGGCGTGCCGCACGGCTTCGTCGATGCCTGCGCCGCCATCTGGTCCCAGGCCGAGCGCAGCCTGCCGGCCGGCGTCGACCACACCGAGATGTACCGCCATGTGCTGGGCGGGGCGCCGCCGCCGGACGGCGGCTGACCATGGCCGAGCCGCCGCTGCCGGCCCCCGACTGGCGCTCGATCCTGTTCGTGCCGGCCCACCGGCCGGACTTCATCGCCAGGGCCCATACCCGCGGGGCCGATGCCATCCAGCTCGACCTCGAGGACGCGGTTGCCCCGGCCGGCCGGCCGGCCGCGCGCGCCAGCCTGCCGGCGGCGATCGCCGGGCTGGCCGCGCACGGCCTGCCGGTGATCGTGCGCATCAACCGCCCCTGGCTCGAGGCGGTGGCCGACCTGCAGGCGGCGGTGCATCCCGGCCTTGCCGCCATCACCCTGCCCAAGGTCGAGGAGCCCGGTCGGGTGCGGGCGCTGGCCGAACTGATCGGCGAACTCGAGGCCGAGCGCGGCATGGCGCCCGGCGCGGTGGGGCTGGTGCTGCTGATCGAGAGCCCCGCGGCGCTGCCGCGGCTGCACGCGCTGGCGGCCTGCTCGCCGCGGGTGCTGGCCATGACCCTGGGCCCCGAAGACTATTGCCTGGCCGCCGGCTGCGAGCCGCACCCCGAGGCGCTGCTGGCGCCCAATCTGGCGGTGGCCCAGGCCTGCGCGGCGCACGGGCGGCTGCCCCTGGGTTTCGTCGGCTCGATCGCCGACTTCCATGACCTCGACGCCTTCCGGGCGCGGGTGGCGCAGGCGCGGCGCCTGGGATTTCGCGGCGCCGCGGTGATCCACCCCTCGCAGGTGCCCATCCTGAACGCCGGCTTCGGGCCTGACGCCAGCGAGCTCGCCTGGGCTGCGCGGGTGGTGGCCGCGGCCGAGCAGGCCGGCGCGGCCGGCGAGGGCGCCTTCCGGCTGGACGACCGCATGATCGACCGCCCGGTGCTGCTGCGTGCCCGTCGCTGGCTCGCGATGGCCGGGCGCGGCGGCTGAGCATGACCCGGGTGACCCTGATCGGGGCGCCCACCGACATCGGCGCCAGCACCCGGGGCGCCGGCATGGGGCCCGAGGCGCTGCGCGTGGCCGGCCTGGTGACGCGGCTGCGGGCGCTGGGCGTCGCGGTGAGCGATGCCGGCAATCTGTCCGGGCCGCCCAACCCCTGGCGCCGGCCGGTGCGCGGGCATCGGCATCTTCGCGAAGTCACCGCCTGGTGCCAGACCGTCCACGATGCGGTGCTGGCGGCGCTGCGTACTGGCAGCCTGCCGCTGCTGATGGGCGGCGATCACAGCCTGGCGGTGGGCTCGGTCAGCGCGCTCGCCCGCCACTGCCGCGAGCAGGGCCGTCGCCTGCGCGTGATCTGGCTCGATGCCCATGCCGACTTCAACACCGCCCGCCTCACGCCCAGCGGCAACCTGCACGGCATGCCGGCGGCCTGCCTGTGCGGTTTGGGCCCGGCGGCACTCACCGGCCTGTCCGGGAAGCTGCCGGCGCTGGCGCCCGACGACATCCGGCAGGTGGGCATCCGCAGCGTCGACGCGGGCGAGAAGCAGCTGGTGCTCGACACCGGCCTGCGGGTGTTCGACATGCGCCGCATCGACGAGCTGGGCATGCGCGCCGTGATGGCCCAGGCGCTTGCCGGGCTCGGCCCCGAGGACCATCTTCACCTGAGCTTCGATGTCGACTTCCTCGACCCGGCGATCGCGCCGGGCGTGGGCACGCCGGTGCGTGGCGGCCCCGACTATCGCGAGGCGCAGCTGTGCATGGAGATGATTGCCGATACCGGCCGGCTGGGCTCGGTGGACCTGGTCGAACTCAACCCGGCGCTCGACGAGCGCAACCGCAGCGCCGAGCTCGCGGTGGAACTGATCGAGTCGCTGTTCGGCAAGCGCACGCTGCTGCGGCGCTGAGCGCCGGCCGCGGGCTCAGTCGATCGTGACCACCAGCTTGCCCAGCGCCTGCCGGTCGGTCAGCCGCGTGATGGCCTCGGGGGCCCGTTCCAGGGGGTAGGTGGCCGAGACCCGCGGCCGCAGCCGGCCGTCCTGCCACAGGCGCACCAGTGCCTCGACGTGGCGGGCGTTGCGCGCCGGCTGCTGCTCGGTGAAGTCGCGCCAGTCGACGCCCACGATCTGGCAGACCTTGAGCAGGATCAGGTTGGTGGGGATGCGCGGGATGCCGGCGGTGAAGCCCACCACCAGCAGCCGGCCGTCGCGGCCGGTGGCGCGCAGCGCGGGCTCGGTGTAGGGCCCGCCCACCGGGTCGAACACGATGTCGGCGCCGCGCGGCCCCACCAGCGCCTTGAACTGGTCGGTGAGGGTCTTCTGCGCCGCCTTGTCGTCGAGCCGGTCGGGGTAGACCACGCCGGCGCGCGCGCCGGCCTCGATCGCGAAGGCGAGCTTCTCGGGGGAGGAGGCCGCGGCCAGCACGTCGAGGCCCAGCGCGCGGCCGACATCGATGGCCGCGCAGCCGGTGCCGCCGGCCGCGCCCAGCACCAGCAGGCTTTCGCCGGCCCGTGCCGCGGCCCGGTCGACCAGCGCGTACCAGGCGGTGGCGTAGGTGAGGATGAAGGCGGCGGCCTGCGCCGCTGGCGTGCCGGCGGGGATGCGCACGCAGCGATCGGCGTCGATCGCGAGCTTCTCGGCCATGCCGCCCGAGCCGCAGCGGCCGATGACCAGGTCGCCCTCGGCGAACCCGGTCACGCCGGGGCCCAGCTGCTCGACCACGCCGCAGACCTCGCCGCCCGGCGAGAAGGGCCGCGGCAGCTTGACCTGGTACAGGTCCTGGATGTGCAGCGCGTCGGGGAAGTTGACGCCGCAGGCCTTGACCCGCAGCAGCACCTGGCCGGCGGCGGGCACGGGATCGGGGACCTCGCGCAGCACCAGCGTGTCGGCCGGGCCCGGAGCGATGGAGAGGAGGGCTTTCATGGGCGGGGAGTATAGGCTGGGTGCCTTGCTCCCCGCGCCGGTCTGCAGCGGGTCACGGACCGGGCGGCGGCCGGCTGGCCGCCGCGGCCGCGGCCGCTGCTCAGGCGTCGGCGCGCAGCGCCTCGGCCTTGTCGGTGCGCTCCCAGCTGAACTCCGGCTCCTCGCGGCCGAAGTGGCCGTAGGCGGCGGTCTTGCCGTAGATGGGGCGCAGCAGGTCGAGCATCTGGATGATGCCCTTGGGGCGCAGGTCGAAGTGCTTCTGCACGAGTTCGGCCAGGCGCTCGTCGCTCAGCTTGCCGGTGCCTTCGGTGGTGACCATGACCGAGGTGGGGCGGGCCACGCCGATGGCGTAGCTCACCTGCACCAGGCACTTGCGGGCCAGGCCGGCCGCGACGATGTTCTTGGCCACGTAGCGGGCGGCGTAGGCGGCCGAGCGGTCGACCTTGGAGGGGTCCTTGCCCGAGAACGCGCCACCGCCGTGCGGCGCCGAGCCGCCGTAGGAGTCGACGATGATCTTGCGGCCGGTGAGACCGCAGTCGCCCTGCGGGCCGCCGATGACGAAGCGGCCGGTGGGGTTCACCAGGTAGCGGATCTCGCCCTTGATGAGCTCGGCCGGCAGCACCGGCTTGATGATCTGCTCGATCACCGCCTCGCGGATGGTCTCGTAGGCCACGTCGGGCGCGTGCTGCGTGGACAGCACCACGGTGTCGATCGAGTGCGGACGGCCGTCGACATAGCGCAGCGTGACCTGCGACTTGGCGTCGGGGCGCAGCCAGGGCAGGCGGCCGTCGCGGCGCAGCTCGGACTGGCGCTCCACCAGCCGGTGCGCGTAGTGGATGGCCGAGGGCATCAGCACCGGGGTCTCGTCGCAGGCGTAGCCGAACATCAGGCCCTGGTCGCCGGCGCCCTGGTCGAGGTCGATGCCGCGGCCTTCGTCCACGCCCTGGGCGATGTCCTGGCTCTGCTTGTCGTAGGCCACCAGCACCGCGCAGCCCTTGTAGTCGATGCCGTACTCGGTGTTGTCGTAACCGATGCGCTTGATCACGTCACGGGCCACGTCGATGTAGTCAACGTGCGCGCCGGTGGTGATCTCGCCGGCCAGCACCACCAGACCGGTGTTGACCAGGGTCTCGGCGGCCACCCGCGAGAACTTGTCCTGGGTGAAGATAGCGTCGAGAATCGCGTCCGAGATCTGATCGGCCACCTTGTCGGGGTGGCCTTCCGAGACCGATTCAGAGGTGAACAGGAAATCCTTGGCCATTTGGCTTCTCCGTGGTTGCATGCGCACGAGGGGTGTGCGCGACATATCCGGCCTGCGAGGCCGTCTTCGGAGAAGCGGCGACGCTTTAGCGGATCTACCCATCCGCGGCTGGCAAGGCCGGCCGCGGCAGTCGCCCCGCAAGTTGTCATTTAAACCGGCGACTCCCGTCATTATAAATCACGCCCGCCTGCTGCCTCGGCAATACCCGCCTGCCTGCCCTGCCGGATGCTGCCGCTCGTCTGCCGCCTGATCGCCCGCCTGCCGCTGTCCTGGCTGCGCGCGCTTGGCGCGCTGCTGGGCCTGGTGGTGTACGCGGCCTCGGCCCGCTACCGGGGCCGCCTGCGCGCCAATCTCGCGCGCGCCGGCCATCCGGCCTCGATCCGTCTGCGGGCGGCCCGCGAGGCTGGCGTGACCGCCGCCGAACTGCCCTGGATCTGGTTCCGGCCGGCACGCCAGACCCTGGCGCGGGTGCACTGCCGCGATCACTCGGCGCTCACCGAGGGGCTGGCCGCCGGCCGCGGCGTGCTGCTGCTCACGCCGCACCTCGGCGGCTTCGAGGTCACGCCGCGCTGGCTGGCGGCGCTCGGCCCCATCACGATCATCTACCGCCAGGCCCGCCAGGGGCCGCTCGAGCGCCTGCTGAAGGCGGCGCGCAACCAGTCGGCCATGGCAGCGGCGCCGGCCGGGCTGGGCGGCCTGCGGGCGATGCGTCGCGCCCTGCAGCGCGGCGAGATGGTCGGCCTGCTGCCCGATCAGGTGCCGGGGGCGGGTGACGGGCGCTGGGCGCCATTCCTGGGCGCCCCCGCCTACACCATGACCCTGCCGCAGCGCCTCGTCGAGACGAGCGGCGCGGCGGTGGTGCTGGTGAGCAGCCAGCGCTGCCGTGGGGGCTGGGCGCTGCGCTTTGCGCGCTTCCAGGGCGAGCCCACCCCCGAGGCCGTCAACCGGGCCATGGAAGACCTCATCGGCGCGTGCCCCGCCCAGTATCTCTGGAGCTACAACCGCTTCAAGCGGCCGGCCGGCGCGCCGGCGCCCGACCAGGCCGCCGGCTCATGACCGGCGAGCCGCTGACGCGCGCCGGGCTGTTGCTGCTGCGCCAGCTGGCGCGGCTGCCCGACACCTGGGTGCGCGGCCTGGGCTTCCTGCTGGGCGAGGTGCTGTGGTGGCTGGCCTGGCCACGACGACGGGTGGCGCTCACGAATCTGGCGCTGTGCCTGCCGGAACTCCCGCCCGAGCGCCGTCGCGCGATCGCCCGCGGGCACTTCCGCTGCTTCGGCGCCGCCTTCCTGGAGTGCTTCGTGTTCTGGCACGAGCCGGTGGCGCGGGTGCGCGCGCTGGTGCGCCAGGTCGATCGCCATCACCTCGATGCCCTTGCCGGCCGGCCGGTGATCCTGCTCGCGCCGCACTTCCTCGGCCTGGATGCGGGCGGCCTGCGCCTGCTGGCTGACCGGCCGGTGGCCGCGCTGTACGCGAACCAGAAGAGCCGGGCGATGACCGAGACCATGACCCGGGGTCGCACCCGCTTCGGCACGCCGCTGATGTTCCTGCGCAACCAGGGGCTGCGCCCGGTGGTGCGGGTGATCCGCGAGGGCGTGCCCTTCCAGTTCTCGCCCGACATGGATCTGGGCGCGGCCGACGCCCTGTTCGTGCCCTTCTTCGGCGTGCCCTGCGCCACCGTGCCCTCGCTGTCGCGGCTGGCGCGCATGACCGGCGCGGTGGTGGTGCCAATGGTCACCCGCATGAGCGAGCGCGGCTACGAGGCGGTGTTCCTGCCGCCGTGGCAGGACTTTCCGAGCGACGACCCGCAAGCCGACACCTGTCGCATGAACGCGTTCATCGAGGCCTGCGTGCGCGAGCGGCCCGAGCAGTATCTCTGGACCCATCGCCGCTTCAAGACCCGCCCCCCGGGTGAGCCCCCGGTCTATCGGCGATAATGCGGCGATGCGGCTGACCTTCACCAAGATGCAGGGCGCGGGCAACGACTTCGTCGTGATCGACGGCGTGCGCGCGCCGGTCTCGCTCACCCCCGGCCAGTGGCGCTTCCTGGCTGACCGGCACTTCGGCGTGGGCGCCGACCAGATGCTGCTGGTCGAGCCGCCCGATGAGCCGGGCATCGACTTCCGCTATCGCATCTTCAATGCCGACGGTGGCGAGGTCGAGCAGTGCGGCAACGGCGCCCGGTGCTTCGTGCGCTTCGTGGTCGACCAGGGCCTCACCACCAAGCGGGCCATCAGGGTGCGCACGCTGGGTGGCGTGATCGAGCCCCGCCTCGAAGACGATGGCCGCGTGACCGTGGACATGGGCGCGCCGGTGTTCGATCTGGCGCGGGTGCCCTTCCAGCCGGCAGGCCTGGGCACGCTCGCGCAGGGCGATGACCTCCTCTACCGGCTGCCGGTGGCCGATCACCACTGCCTGGTCTCGGTGCTCTCCATGGGCAACCCGCATGCCGTGCAGGTGGTCGATGACACCGAACGCGCCGCCGTGCTCACCGATGGCCCGCTCATCGAGGCTCATGCCGCCTTCCCGCGACGCGTCAACGCCGGCTTCATGCAGGTGCTCGCGCGTGACCGCATCGCGCTGCGGGTCTACGAGCGCGGCGTCGGCGAGACCCTGGCCTGCGGCTCCGGCGCCTGCGCCGCGGTGGTCGCCGGCATCCGGCGCGGCCTGCTCGATCACCGGGTCGAGGTCGACACCCGCGGCGGGCGCCTGGCGATCGCCTGGCAGCCGGCGCTGCCCGGCGCGCCGGTGCTGCTCACCGGTCCGGCCCTCACCGTGTTCCGGGGCGAGATCGACCTGCCGCCCGCCTGATCCCGCCCCCAGGCACCGCCCACCCGCCTTCCACCCGCCCCCATACCCCCATCCCGATGCCCATGCACCCGAACCCGATCGGCGCCGAGGATGTGGCGCAGTACCTGCGCACCCATCCCGAGTTCTTCGAGTCGCACACCGAGCTGCTCGCCTCCATCTCGGTCTCGCACCCGCATGGCGGGCGTGCGATCTCGCTCCAGGAGCGTCAGCTCGAGGTGCTGCGCGAGCGCCACCGGGCGCTCGAGATGCGGCTGGCCGACCTCATCCGCATCGGCCAGGAGAACGACGCCATCACCGACAAGCTGCAGCGCTGGAGCCGCCAGCTGCTGCTGGCGGCCGAGCCGGCCTTGCTCGCCCAGGTGGTGGTCGAGGGCCTGCAGACCGGGTTCAGCGTGCCGCAGGTGGCGCTGCGGCTGTGGCATCTGCGCGAGGCCTACCGTGACCTGCCCGCCGGCGCGCCGGTCGAGGTCGAGGCAGTCACGCTCACCAGCAGCATCCAGCAGCCCTACTGCGGGCCCAATGTCGATTTCCAGGTGGCCGGCTGGCTGCCCGGCGGCGGGGAGACCACCCGCTCCATCGCGCTGCTGCCGCTGCGCAAGGGGATCGATCCCAATGCCTTCGGGCTGCTGGTGCTGGGCTCGCCCGATCCCGGCCGCTTCCAGACCGGCATGGGCACCGCCTTCCTCGAGCGCATCGCCGAGACCGCCAGCGCGGCGCTCTCGCGGCTCGTGACCTGACCATGGCTGGCGCGGCCGCCCCGCTGCTGGCCGACATCGCCCGCCACCTCGACCGGCTGGCCCGCGAGCGGGCCTGCTCGCCGCGCACGGTGGCCAGCTACCGGGCCGACCTGCACCTGCTCGCCGGCCTGCTCGCGCCCGACGAGACGCAGTGGTCATGCCTTGACGAGGCCCGCCTGCGCCGCTGGGTGGCCGGGCAGATGCGCGAGGGTGCCTCGCCGCGCTCGATCGCCCGGCGCCTGTCATGCTGGCGCGGCTTTCTCGACGAGCAGGTGCTGCAGGGTCACCTGCCCGCCAACCCGGCCCGCGGTCTGCGCGCGCCCCGGGCTCCGCGGCGGCTGCCGCGCGCGCTCTCGCCCGACCAGACCGAGGCCCTGCTGGCCGGCAGCGCCGAGGGCTTCGAGGCGCTGCGCGACCAGGCCCTGCTCGAGCTGCTCTACTCCTCGGGGCTGCGGCTCTCCGAGCTCACCGGCCTGGACGCCCGCCCTGCCGAGCGGCCCGGCTACCGGTCCGCCGGCTGGCTCGATCTGGCCGAGGCCGAGGTCAACGTGCTCGGCAAGGGCGGCAAGCGGCGCACCGTGCCGGTGGGCGGCAAGGCCCGCGAGGCGCTGGCGCGCTGGCTGACCGAGCGCGAGGCTTTCCTGCGCCAGCACCCCGGGGCCGATGCCGACGCGCTCTTTCTCAGCCGGCGCGGCACGCGGCTGGCCAACCGCACCGTGCAGGGCCGGCTGCAGCGCCTGGGCATCGACCGGGCGCTGCCGGCGCGGCTGCACCCGCACGTGATGCGCCACTCCTTCGCCAGCCACCTGCTGCAGTCCAGCGGCGACCTGCGCGCGGTGCAGGAGCTGCTCGGTCACGGCAGCATCCGCAGCACCCAGGTCTACACCGCGCTCGACTTCCAGCGCCTGGCGGGGGTGTACGACGCGGCCCATCCCCGGGCCCGGCGGCGCTGAGGCCATGGTCGACACCGTCATCCTCAAGCCCGGCAAGGAGCGCTCGCTGCTGCGTCGCCATCCCTGGGTGTATGCCGGCGGCGTCGCGCGGGTGCAGGGCAACCCCTACGTGGGCGACACCGTGCGGGTGCTCGGCGCCGATGGCCGCTTCCTCGGCTGGGGCGCGCACAGCCCCGACTCCGCCATCCGCGTGCGCCTGTGGAGCTTCGACGAGTCCGATCGCATCGACGCCAGCTGGTTCGCCGCCCGGATCGCCCGCGCGGTCGCGGCCCGCGCGCCGCTGGCCGCCGACACCGACGCCGTGCGCCTCGTCTTCGGGGAGGCCGACGGCCTGCCCGGGCTGGTGGTCGATCGCTATGGCGACCAGCTCGTGATGCAGCTGATGGCCGCCGGGGTGGAGCGCTGGCGCCACGAGATCGCCGCGGCGCTGCTCGCCGTCACCGGCCTGTCCGACCTGCACGAGCGCTCTGACGCCGCGGCCCGCGAACGCGAGGGCCTGCCGCCGCGCGAGGGCACGGTGGCCGGGCGTGTCGTGGGTGATCGCCTGCCGGTGACCGAGCACGGGGTGCGCTACCTGGTCGACGTGCCGGGCGGCCACAAGACCGGCTTCTACATCGACCAGCGCGACAACCGCCGCGAGGTGGCGCGCCGTGCCGCCGGCCGCTCGGTGCTCAACGGCTTCTGCTACACCGGCGGCTTCACGCTGGCGGCGCTGGCCGGCGGCGCGAGCTCGGCGCTCTCCATCGACTCCAGCGGCCCGGCGCTCGCCCGCGCCGCCGAGCAGCACGCCCTCAATGCGCTGCCCGACGTGCCCTGCGAGTGGCGCGAGGCCGATGTCTTCGAGGCGCTCAAGGCGCTGCTGGCGCAGGGCCGGCGCTTCGACCTGATCGTGCTCGACCCGCCCAAGTTCGCGCCCTCGGCCCACCATGTCGAGCGTGCGGCGCGCGCCTACAAGGAGATCAACCTCAAGGCGCTGCGCCTGCTCGCCCCGGGCGGGCTGCTCTTCACCTTCTCGTGCTCGGGCGCGATCGATGTCGACCTGTTCCAGAAGATCGTCGCCGGCGCGGTGATCGACGCCGGCGTCGATGCCCAGCTGCTGCGCCGGCTGCAGGCCGGCGAGGATCACCCCATGCTCATGACCCATCCCGAGGGCGAGTACCTCAAGGGTCTGCTGCTGGTCCGGTCGTCGGCGGGCTGATCGCCCGCTCCGGCATAGAATCCCGCCCTGCCATGAGTGTCGCGCCCCCAGACCTCACCGACCGTGCCCGCGAACTGCTGCGCGCGCGCGAGGTGCGCATCACCCAGCCGCGCCTGCGGGTGCTGGCCGAACTGCTCGGGGCGGCCGAGGCGCTCAGCCACCTCGAGGTGCAGCGCCGTCTCGACCAGGCCCCGGCGGCCGAGCCCGTCGACCGGGTGACCCTGTACCGGGTGCTCGAGTGGCTGGTCGAGATCGACCTCGCCCATCGCGTGTCGGGGCCCGACAGGGTGTTCCGCTACTCGGCCCGCTCCGGTGGCCACGTGCTGCACGGCCACTTCCGCTGCGCGAGCTGCCAGCGCATGTTCTGCCTTGAAGAGGCCCCCGGCATGGACCGCCTGATCGGCGCCATGCTGCCGGCCGGCTTCACCGGCGAGCAGGTCGAGCTCACCGTGTCGGGCCGCTGCGGCCATTGCGCCGCTGCCGGCGGCACCGCTTGAAGCCGGCGCCGTCATCCCCATCTGACCAGGCTGTTCCAGGAGCCTTCGCATGACCACCAAGCACGTCCCCGTGACCATCCTCACCGGCTTTCTCGGCGCCGGCAAGACCACGCTGCTCAACCGCATCCTCAAGGAGCAGCACGGCCACCGCATCGCGGTCATCGAGAACGAGTTCGGCGAGGAGGGCATCGACAACGACCTGCTGCTGCAGGAGCGCGAGGAGCAGATCGTCGAGATGAACAACGGCTGCATCTGCTGCACCGTGCGGGGCGACCTGATCCGCATCCTCGGCGGGCTGATGAAGCGCAAGGATTTCGACGGCATCCTGATCGAGACGACCGGCATGGCCGACCCTGCGCCTGTCGCGCAGACCTTCTATGTCGATCAGGACGTGGCCGAGAAGACGCGGCTTGATGCCATCGTGACCGTGGTCGATGCCGTCAACCTCTCCACCCATCTGGATGAGGCGCATGAGGCGGCCGAGCAGATCGCCTTTGCCGACATCATCCTGCTGAACAAGGTCGATCTGGTCGATGCCGCCGGTCTTGCGACCGCCGAGGCGCGGATCAAGGCGATTAATCCCTATGCGAAGATCGTGAAGACCGAGAAGTGCAGCGTGGCGCTGGATCAGGTGCTGGGCCTTGATGCCTTCAGCCTGGAACGGGTGCTGGAGATCGAGCCGGATTTTCTGGACGAAGACCATACGCATGAGCATGAGGAAGACATCACCTCTGTCTCGCTGGCCTCGGACACGCCGCTTGACGAACGCAAGTTCCAGGCCTGGTTCGGCAAGCTTCTGCGCGAACACGGGCAGGATATCCTGCGGTCCAAGGGCATCCTTGATTTCAAGGGGCAGGACGAGCGGTTCGTGGTGCATGCCGTCCACATGCTGACCGATGGTTCACCACTTGGGCCTTGGCCTGTAGGCAAAGGACGGTCTTCGAAACTGGTCTTCATCGGCCGCGACCTGGACAAGATGGGGCTGGCCGAGGGCTTTGCCGCCTGCAAGGCCGCCTGATGCCGGTGCTGGAACGGCATGATCCCCTCGCGCCGACCCGCATCGAAAAGGGCGGACGCAGGTTCGACTTCGACGCCGTTCCTGTGGCGGTGACGACGGTCGGCGATACCGCGTTCACCGCCTGGGGGGACGGCGTGATCCGCGCCTTCCGCCCCGGCGCAGAGCCCGAGGCGCTGCCTGTCCACAAGGGTGCGGTGCTGTCGATGGTCGCCGAATCGTCGGGCATGATCCTGACCGGCGGCGATGACGGCCGGTTCTGCCGTATCACGCCGGAGGGGGTGACCGAGATTGCGGCCTTTCCGAAATGGGTGGATCATGTGGCGGCGGGTGTGGGCGGGGTCTTTGCCTACTCGGCGGGCCGCGAGGTGCATCTTTGGGATGGCACCCGGCGCGAGGTGCTGGAAACCCCCTCGACCGTCGGCGGCCTCGCCTTCGACCGCAAGGGCGGGCGGCTGGCCGTGGCGCATTACGGCGGCGTCACGATCTGGGCGCGGGAAAAGCGCGGGTGGAAACCCACGGCCCTCAAATGGGCGGGCAGCCACACGGCCGTTACTTTCAGCCCCGACGACCGCTTTGTGATGACAAGGATGCAGGAAAACGCGCTGCACGGCTGGCGGTTGCGCGACAAGGCCGACCTGCGCATGTCGGGCTATCCGACCAAGGTCAAGGGCTGGGCCTGGGCGGGGAAGCTGCCATGGCTTGCCACCACCGGCGCAGATGAGGCGATCCTGTGGCCCTTTGACGGGCCGCAGGGGCCGATGGGGCGGGGGCCGATGCAACTGGCCTGGGGCGGGCGCGGCTATGTCTCGGCCGTTTGCGCCCTGCCGGGGCATGAGGCGGTGCTGGCGGGCTATTCCTCGGGCGCGGTGATCTACTCCGAGATCGACCAGATCGCCGAACCCCGCGCCGTCAAACGCCCAACCGGGGCACCGGTCACCCTGCTGGCCGTCACGTCGCTGACCGGTTGGCTGCTGGCCGCCGACGAACAGGGCGGGGTCCTCTGGGCACCCTTGGGGGCAAACTGATGCTAGGCCTGTTCAACCGCCGCCCGCGCCCGAACGCCGAAGCCGTTGCCCGGCTTAAATGCTGGATCGCCGACCTCATGTCTCTGGGCGACAAGGATCACATCGCCATTGCCGAGCTTGCCTGCCATGAACCCGGCTGCCCCGATCTGGAAACCGTGGTGACCGTCACGCTTGCAGACCGCCGCCGCTTTGTGCTGCGCTTTCCTTCCTCGGTCGCCGAAATCACGGAAACGCAAGTGCAATCATTGAGATCGAGTGTCCCGGCCCCTTGACCAGCTTTGTCCACCTGATCGAGGGCGACAGCGCCGAGGCCCGTCTGGCGCGCATTGCGGACCTTGCCCGCTCTTCGCGCCATCCTCCCCTCATCCTGGCTGAAACGGGCGATGCCCCTTGCACCCCGCTTGACTGGCTGATGGGCTCCGGCTGCACCTGCTGCCTGCCTGATAGCCATCCGCGCCTGCGCCTGTTGCGTGCGGCCTCGCAACCGCTGGCAAGGCGCATCCTCATCGACGCAGGCCCGCCCGCCGTGGCCGACCGGATCATCGCCATCCTGCGCGCGCTGCCGGTGCGGCTGCACATCAGCGTTCTGGCTGTATAGTCAGGAAAGCTGATGCGGCGCCCCGCAGTCGCAGTCGTCCTCATCCTCGGGCAGGTCAACCACCAGCAACAGCCGCGTCTCGCCCGTGCCTGCGATGGTGGGTGAGCGGTGTAGAAGCCCGCAGTCCTCGCCCGGCCAAAGCGTGCCGCGAAAGATAGCGGCGTCAAAGGGGGCAAGGGCATCGTGTCTTGGGACACTTCCGTCAGCTGCGGCGGGCCCGTATTCGGTGCCGTGCCCGCGATAGGTGCACAAGAGGCGCGCAGCGATCCGGTCACAGTGGAACTTGTGGCAGGCGTTGGTCCGGATGACATCAAGACGAACCTGCACCTGCGTCGTCGCCATGACGGCGCCGAAAACCCTGGCCAGCGCGGCAACATCTAACGCGAGCGTTTGCCGCCCTTGCGACAGAACCAGACCGGTGACGTCGCAGGCGGCATGGACTGCCGCCTCAACCTCGGTCACAGCCATTTGCGCGCGAAGACGCGGCAGCTTGTCGGGGGACACCCCCTCGATCCAGGCGGCAAAGCCTGGATCACGCCGCCTGCGCCAGAGCGTTGCCGCGACACCCGGGTTGTGGATGTGCCCAATGCCGTCCGCGTGGTCAGAGGCGGCCACCCAGACAGCGCGCGGGCGGGGTTTGCGAAGCGCGCTCGTCATGCCGCCTTCGCACCCCACTGCGGGAAAGGATCGGGAAGCTTGGTCCACGCTTGCGGGGTGAAATCGCAGGTGGTGACAAGGGCTGCGTTCAGCGCGGCGCAAATGGCCTCTCGGTCAAGGTCCGAGCCGATGAAAACGATCTCTTGCCGCCGGTCGCCCCATGGCTCGACCCATTTGCTGGCCACTTCGGCCAGGGCGTCGGGATGCGTGGGCCAGCGTTCCTTCGGCACGCTCGCCCACCAGCCGCCCAGCGGCGTGACGGACGACACCGCCCCGGCCAGCGAAAACTCCGCCACCCAGTTCGGCCGCGAGGCCAGCCAGAAATGCCCCTTGGCGCGGATCACCCCGGGCAGATCGCCGTTCAGGACGGCATGGATACGCGCGGGGTGAAATGGCGCCCGCGCGCGATAGACAAAGGAGGTGATCCCGTATTCCTCGGTCTCGGGCGTGTGGTGGGCGAACCCGTAAAGTTCCTTGGCCCAGAACGGATGCTCATGCGCCCGGTCGAAGTCGAAAAGGCCGGTGTCGAAGATCGCATCGGGGTCCACGCGGGAGTGGTCGGTTTCGATCAGCCGGGCATCGGGGTTCAGGGCCTTGATGATCTTGCGCGCGGCATCGGTGCGGTCGGGACCGGCATCCGAGGTCTTGTTCAGCACCACGACATCGGCAAACTCGATCTGTTCGGTCAGAAGGTTGACCAGCGTGCGGGAGTCGTCCTCGCCCAGCGACTCGCCCCGGTCGGCCAGAAAGTCGTGGCTGGAAAAGTCCTTGAGCAGGTTGATGGCATCGACCACCGTCACCATGGTGTCGAGCCGCGCCACATCTGACAGGCTGTCGCCATCCTCGTCCCGGAAATCGAAGGTGGCGGCAACGGGCAGCGGTTCGGCGATGCCGGTCGATTCGATCAGCAGATAGTCAAAACGCCCCTCCTCGGACAGCTTGCGCACCTGCTCCAAGAGGTCGCCGCGCAAGGTGCAGCAGATGCAGCCGTTCGACATCTCGACCAGCTTTTCCTCGGACCGCGACAGTTCCGCCCCCTCGCGGATCAGGTCGGCGTCGATGTTCACCTCGGACATGTCATTGACGATCACCGCGACACGGCGGCCATCACGGTTGTTCAGGACATGGTTCAGAAGCGTGGTCTTTCCGGCACCCAAAAAGCCGGAAAGGACGGTGACGGGAAGGCGGGTGTCTTGCATGGG
>JBIKWU010000077.1:0-15005 GCA_044356115.1 Burkholderiaceae bacterium | reverse complement strand
GCGATGGCCACCAGCGGCAGGATCACGTCGCACTTGCGGATGTGGTACTCGATCCACTCCCGGTTGATGGTGATGTCACCCTCGAAGAAGTGGAAGCGGCGGTTGGTCATGAGAGGCTCGACCCGCTCGCTCGCCATGTCCATGCCGTACACGTCCCAGTCGGTGTCGGCCAGGATGCGCTGCGACAGATGATGGCCGATGAAGCCGTTGACGCCGAGGATGAGGATCTTCTTCATGGGGGACTCCCGCTCGCGGCGGTCAGGGGGATGCACAGCGAGCGCCCGAATCGGCGCTCGAATCGGTCGGGGTCCAGCGGCTCGCCGTCGAGGTCGGCGGCCATCACCCGCAGCAGCGCGCCATCGGCGCCGCGCAGCAGCAGCTCACCGGCGTCGAGCAGCAGGCCGGGCGGACCCGGCAGTTCGCGCGCAGTGGCCCGCAGCGTGCGCAGCACGCGAATGCGCGCGCCCTGCGCCTCGAAGAAGGCACCGGGGTAGGGCGGGGCCACCGCGCGCACCAGATTGTGGATGCGCGCCGCCGGCTGGGTCCAGTCGATGCGGCCGTCCTCGGGCTTGCGGCCGCCGAAGTAGCTCGCCTCGCGCTGGTCCTGCTCGCGCGCCGTGACGCGGCCCGCGAGCAGATCGGGCAGGCAGGCATCGAGCGCCATCTCGGCGGCCACGGTCACCTTGGCGAACACTTCCCCGGCGGTGTCGTCGGGCAGGATGGGCACGGCCTGCTGCGCCATGATGCCGCCGCGGTCGGGCCTGGCCTGCATCTGGTGCAGCGTGGCGCCGGTGCGGGTCTCGCCGTGCAGCACCGCCCAGTTCACCGGCACCCGGCCGCGGTAGCGCGGCAGCAGCGAGCCATGCATGTTGTAGGCGCCACGCGGCGCGAGCTCGAGCAGGCGGGTGGCCAGCATCTGCCGGAAGTAGAACGAGAACAGCCACTGCGGCCGGCAGGCCGCCACCGCCGCGAAGGTGGGTTCGTCGTTGGCGTCATCGGGCGTGATGACCGGCAGCCCGTGCTCGCGGGCCGTCTGCGCCACGCTGGCGAACCAGATCTGCTCGGCCGGGTTGTCCTGGTGGCTGACCACCAGGGCGACGTCGACGCCATGCGCGAGCAGCACCTTCAGACAGCGCACCCCGACATCGTGGTAGGCGAAGACCACCGCGCGCGTCATGGCGGCGAGCCGGGCGAGGCGGGGCGCTCGAGCACGGCACGCACCAGGTAGCGTGGCCGCTGGCGCACCTCCTGATAGATGCGGCCGATGTACTCGCCAAGCAGGCCGATGCCGAACAGCGCGATACCCACCAGGAAGAAGAGCAGCGCGAACAGCGTGAACAGGCCGCCTTCCTCGGGCCCGAGGAACAGACGGCGCAGCGCGAGCAGCACGAACAGCGCCCCTGAAAGCGCCGCCACCGCCATGCCCAGCATGGAGAAGATCTGCAGCGGCACCACCGAGAAGCCGGTCATGAGGTCGAAATTCAGCCGCAGCAGGCTGTAGAGCGAGTACTTGGACTCGCCGGCGAAGCGTTCCTCGTGACCGACCACCACCTCGGTGGGGTTGGTGGCGAAGGTGTAGGCCAGCGCCGGGATGAAGGTGTTCATCTCGCGGCACTGGTTGATGGCGTTCACGATGCGCCGGCTGTAGGCGCGGAACATGCACCCCTGGTCGGTCATGCGGATGCGCGAGATGCGCTCGCGCAGCCGGTTCATGGCGCGCGAGGCCCAGTGCCGCCAGGCCGCGTCGCGGCGGGTGCGGCGGATGGAGCCGACGTAGTCGTGACCGGCGTCCATGGCCGCCAGCAGCAGGCCGATGTCCTCGGGCGGGTTCTGAAGGTCGGCGTCGAGGGTGACCAGGCGTTCGCCGCGGGCCTGCGCGAAGCCGGCGAGCAGCGCCCGGTGCTGGCCGAAGTTGCCATCGAGGATGACCACCCGGGTGTGGGCCGGGCGGCGCTCGAACTGCGCCGCGAGCAGCGCTGCCGAGCGGTCGCGGCTGCCGTCGTCGACGAACACCACCTCGTAGGGCAGGCCCAGGGCATCGAGCGCCGGATAAAGCCGCTCGAAGAGCGCGGCCAGGCCGGGCTCCTCGTTGTAGACCGGGATGAGCACCGAGAGGAGCCCGGGCACCACGGGCTGGGCATTGGCCGGGGCGGGGCCGATCATGCCGTGGCCGGGGTCAGCGCCGGCCCGAGCACCGCCGACAGCGCGTTGCAGACCCGGTCGACATCGGTGTCGGCCATGGCCGGGAACAGTGGCAGCGTGATGGTGGTCTCGCCGATCGCCTCGGCCACCGGGAAGTCGCCGTCGCGCCAGCCCAGCCCCCGGTACAGCGTGAAGCGGTGCATGGCCGGGTAGTGCACGCCCACGCCGATGCCCTCGGCGCGCATCGCGTCGATGAAGGCGCCGCGGGTCAGGCGCATGCGCGACAGCGGCAGCAGGGGCTGGAACATGTGCCAGTTGCCGCGCGCCGGCCCGCTTTGCGCGTCGGTGAGCGGCAGGCTCAGGCCCAGGGCGGGATCGAGGCGCGCGAAGTAGCGCGCGGCCAGTTGCGCGCGGCGCGCGTTGAACTGCGCGAGGTGCGGCAGCTGGCCCAGGCCGATGGCCGCCGCGATGTCGGTGAGGTTGTGCTTGTAGCCCAGCACGTCGACATCCATGCCGCCGTCGGGGTGGCGGGTGACGCCCTGCAGGCGCAGCTTCTCGAAGAGCCGTGCCTCCTCGGGGGTGTTCATCACCAGGCAGCCGCCCTCGGCGGTGGTGACGTTCTTGTTGGCGTGGAAGCTGAGCGCGACCAGATCGCCGCCGCGACCGATCTCCTCGCCTGCCCAGGTCGCGCCCATGGACTGGGCGGCATCCTCGATCACCCGCAGGCCGTGCTGGCGGGCGATGCGGTAGAGCGCGTGGCGGTCGACCGGCAGGCCGGCGAGATCGACCGCGATGATCGCCCGCGTGCGCGGCGTGATCGCCTGTTCGAGCCGGGCGAGGTCGAGGTTGCGGGTGCGCGGATCGACATCGACGAAGACCGGCCGCGCGCCCACCGTGAGCACCACATTGGCGGTGGCCACCCAGGACAGCGGGGTGGTGATCACCTCGTCGCCGGCGCCCACGCCCGCGATGCGCAGGGCGAACTCCAGCGCCGCGGTGGCCGAGGCGGCCACCCGCACCGGCCGGTTGCCGTAGCGCTCGGAGAGCGCGGCCTCGAGCTCGCGGCACTTCGGCCCGGTGGTGATCCAGCCCGAGCGCAGCACCTCGGCCACGGCCGCGATGGTGGCGTCGTCGATGCTCGGGCGGGTGAAGGGGAGGAACTCCATGGCGCGCAGGCTCGGTCGAGTCGCGAGAGGGCGCCGACCGCTCACCGGCGGCCGGTCAATCGCGCATTCTAACCGCCCGCCTGTGCGCGGGCGCGGCATGCCCCCGCGTCAGACGATGGCGGCGTTGACCAGGTTGGCCACGGTGTCCAGACGCTCGGTATGCCACGGGTCGGGCACCCGGTTGTTGGTGAGGTACGCGAACGACACTCCCGAGTCGGGGTCGGCCCAGCAGTACGAGGTGCCCACCCCGCCATGGCCGAAGGCGTTCGGCGAGGCGATCGCGCCCAGGCCGCGGATGGTCGCGGTGTGACCGCGCAGGTGCGGGCCCAGGCCCCGGTGCATGGGCATCCCCATGAATTCGTCCACCCGGTCGCCGGTGTGGTTGCGGATGGCGTAGGCGAGCATGCGCGGCGAGAGCAGTCGCACCCCGCCGAGCGTGCCGCCGGCGAGCATCATCTGGTAGAGGGCGACCATGCCGCGGGCGGTGCCGTAGCCGCCGCCGCCTGGCACCCCGGCGCGGCGCCAGGTGTCGGTGTTGTTCTCGGCCAGCGCGCGCATGCCGCCTTGCGGGTCGGGCTCGTGCATGTCCGAGACCCGGGCATCGTCGGCCGGGCTCAGGCCGACCACGATCTCGCCGGCCAGGCCGATGGGCGCGAGGATGGTCTCGCGCAGGTAGTCGCGGAAGTCGCGCCCGGTGAGCGCCTCGATCAGGGTGGCCAGCACCCAGTGCGCCGACAGGCCGTGGTAGGCCACCTTCGAGCCGGGTGTCCATTCGAGGCTGAAGTCGCACACGCCCTCGCGCATGCGGGCATGGTCGCTCCAGGCTGCCGAGGGCAGCACCGCGTTCGGGAACCCGCCCTGGTGGGTGATCACCTGCAGCACGGTGATGTCGCGCTTGCCGTGACGGGCGAACTCCGGCACGTGCGCGCTCACCCGGTCGGTGAAGCGGAAGGCCCCCTGCTCGGCCAGCTTCCAGAGGGCGGTGGCCAGCACCACCTTGGTGTTGGAGTAGAGCAGCCAGAGGGTGCCGGGGCCGGCCGCCATGGGCTGGCTGCCGGTGCGGGCCTGACCGAAGTGCTTCTCGTGCAGCAGCCGGCCGTGACGGGCGAGCGCGATGGTGGCGCCGGGGTAGCGGCCCTCGCCGATCTGGCGTTCGATGAGGGCGTGCAGCAGATCGAGCTGTTCGGTGCGGATGCCGTGGTCGGCAGGCAGGCCGGTGCTCAGCGGAAAGGCGGTCATGGCGGCGGGCTCGGGCAGTGGTGGGGTGCCGGCAGCATACAAGCGCGGCCGGCCTGCGGTGGTCCGCCCCGGCGATGGCGACGCGCGCGGCGTGTCGCTTCATGGTCACCCGGCGCCTTGCCCGCGCGGGCGGCGGCCCGGTACGATCGGCCGCACCCGGCGCGCGCGCCCGGCCCGCCGGCCGGCCATCGCGGCGGGCGCCCGCGCCGGAGTCCCGCATGCAACGTACCTTCGACTACCCCCGTTTCGCCTATCAGCGCCCGCCCGAGCTCGATGCTGCCGGCCCGGCGCGGCACCCGGTGGTGATCGTGGGCGCCGGCCCCGTAGGCCTGGCCGCGGCCATCGACTGCGCGCTGCGTGGCCTGCCGGTGGTGGTGCTCGACGACAACGACACCGTGAGCGTGGGCTCGCGCGCGGTCTGCCATGCCAAGCGCTCGCTGGAGATCTTCGACCGCCTGGGGTGCGCGCCGGCGCTGCTCGCCCGCGGGGTGAGCTGGAAGGTCGGCAAGGTCTTCAACGGCGACGGCCTGGTCTGGCAGTTCGACCTGCAGCCCCAGCCCGGCCATCAGATGCCGGCGATGATCAACCTGCAGCAGTACCACCTCGAGAGCGCTCTGGTGGCGCGATGCGCCGCCCTGCCCGGGGTGTCGCTGCGCTGGAAGCACACCGTCACCGGGCTGGTCCAGGACGGGCAGGGCGTGCGGCTCTCGGTCAGCACGCCCGATGGCGATCTCGAGATCGATGCCGACTGGGTCATCGCCTGCGACGGCGCCTCCAGCCAGATGCGCGAACGGGTCGGGGCGTCCTTCGGCGGGCAGGTCTTCAACGATCGCTTCCTGATCGCCGACGTGGTCATGCGCGCCGGGTTCCCGCCGGAGCGCTGGTTCTGGTTCGATCCGCCCTTTCACCCGGGGCAGTCGGTGCTGCTGCACAAGCAGGCCGACGATGTCTGGCGCATCGACTTCCAGCTCGGGCCCGACGCCGATCCGCAGCTCGAGAAGCAGCCCGAGCGGGTGGTGCCGCGCATCCGCGCGATGCTGGGCGAATCGGTGGAATTCGAGCTGGAGTGGCTCTCGGTGTACCAGTTCGCCTGCCGGCGCATCGACCGCCTGCGGCACGGCCGCGTGCTCTTCGCCGGCGATGCCGCCCATCAGGTCTCGCCTTTCGGGGCGCGCGGCGCCAATTCCGGCGTGCAGGACGCCGACAACCTGGCCTGGAAGCTCGCGCTGGTGGTGGCCGGCCATGCGCCGCCCGCGCTGCTGGACAGCTACGCCGACGAGCGCTCGGTGGCCGCCGACGAGAACCTGCTCAACTCAACCCGCGCCACCGATTTCATCACGCCCAAGAACGCCGCCAGCCGGCTCTATCGCGACGCGGTGCTGGGGCTGGCCGCCGAGCATCCCTTCGCGCGCGCCCTGATCAACAGCGGTCGGCTGTCCACCCCCACCGTGTATCGCGAGTCGGCGCTGAACACGCCCGACGCCGACGCCTTCGAGGGTGGCGTGCCGCCGGGCAGTCCGTGTCCGGACTCCCCGGTGACCCTGGCCGATGGCGGCCCGGGCTGGCTGCTGCCGCAACTCGGCCAGGGCTTTCGCGTGCTGGTGTTCGGCGACGCGCCGGCAACCCCGGTGCGGGTCGGCGCGGTGGAGGCCCCGCTGCTGCGCGTGGGCGCGCAGCCGGGCGCCGATCTCGGCGATCCGCAGGGCCTGCTCGCCGAGCGCTTCGATGCCAGGCCCGGCACCACCTGCCTCATCCGGCCCGACCAGCACCTCGCCGCGCGCTGGCGCAGCTTCCGCGCCGACGCGGTGCGCGCGGCGCTGGCGCGCTGCCTGGCCGTGGCCTGAGCCGACCGCCCGCGAGCCCGCCATGCCCCTCGTCCTCACGCCCAACATCCCCGATCCCGACGGCTTCTACCAGGCCCTCATCGACAGCCAGCGCGATCTCGATCCCGACCAGGCCGCGCTGATGAATGCCCGGCTGGTGCTGCTGCTGGCCAACCACGTCGGCGACCGCGAGGTGCTGGCGCAGGCCCTGGCGCTGGCGCGCCCGCCGGGCCCGGCATGAGCCGCGCGCCGGTCGACCAGCGCTCCGCCTGGCAACTGCTGCGCGCCGGCGAGTTCGTGCTGTTGTCCGATCGCCAGCTCACGCGGGTGGCGATCGTCCTGGTGCTGGTGCTGGCCGGCCTGTTCTGGGCCTTGCTGCAGGTGCTCGAGCCGCCGCCGCCGCGGCGGGTGAGCATCACCACCGGCGGGCCGAGCGGCGCGTACCACGCCTTCGCGCAGCGCTATGCCGAGGCCTTCCGTCGCGAGGGCATCACCCTGGAGCTGCGGCCCTCGGCCGGCAGCGTCGAGAACCTGGCACGCCTCGCCGATCCGGCGGCCGGCGTCGCCATCGGCCTGGTGCAGAGCGGCCTGGGCGACCCGCAGCGTCAGCCCGGCCTGCTCAGCCTGGCCAGCGTCGCGCACGAGCCGGTCTGGCTGCTGCACCGCCCGCGCCCGGGGGTGCCCGCGCCCGACAGCCCGATCGCCCTGGCCGGCGGCGTGATCGCGGTCGGCCCGGAGGGCTCGGGCACCCGGGTGGTGGCGCTGCGCCTGCTCGAGGCGCACGGCCTGGCGGTGCCCCCGCAGCGCCTGTCGCCGCTCTCGGGCAGCGAGGCGGTGCAGGCGCTGATCGAGGGCCGGGTGGACGCGCTCTTCCTCGTGGCGGCGGTTGACGCGCCCAGCGTGATGCAGGCGCTGGAGGCCGGGCTCGTGCCGGTGAGCTTCGCGCGGGCCGATGCGCTGGTGCGCCGCATGCCCTGGCTCTCGAAGGTGACGCTGCCCCGGGGCGTGATCAGCCTGGCGCGCGATCTGCCGGCCGAGGATGTGTCGCTGGTGGCGGTGGCCGCCAACCTGGTGGTGCGCGATGACCTGCATCCGGCGATCACCTACCTGCTCATGGACGTGGCCACGCAGGTGCACCGCCCGCCCACGCTGCTCAGCGCGCCCGGTGAATTCCCCTCGGAGCGTCAGCTGGACTTTGCGCAGAGCGCGCAGTCGCAGCGCTATTTCCGCAGCGGCCGCCCGTTCCTGCAGCGCTATCTGCCCTTCTGGGTGGCCAGTCTGCTCGAGCGGCTCGCCCTCACCCTGATGCCCGCCCTGGCCATCGTGCTGCCGCTGGCGCGCTGGCTGCCCGGTCTGCTCGGCTGGCGCGCCATGTCGCGCATCCTGAAGCTCTACCACGAGATCGAGCAGCTCGATGCCCGCGGCGAGCTCGATCCGCAGCGACGGGCCAGCGCGCTGGCGCACCTCGATCGGGTGGAGGGGCTGCTGCGCGGCGCCAACCTGGGCGCGCGCCGGCACATGGAGAAGTACCACCTCAAGGCGCACCTCGAGATGCTGCGCGCCCGGCTGGGCGCGCGGCCCTACTCGTAGCGCAGCGCGTCGATCGGCAGCAGCCGCGAGGCCTTGCGCGCCGGGTAGTAGCCGAAGAACACGCCCACGGCGCCGGCAAAGCCCACCGCCAGCACGATGGCGTGCGGGGACATCTCGGTGCGCCAGCCGGCGAATTCGCCGATGGCATAGGAGCCGCCCACGCCGAGGGCCACGCCCACCAGCCCGCCGATCAGCGAGAGCGTGACCGCCTCGATGAGGAACTGGTTGAGGATGTCACGGCTGCGCGCGCCCACCGCCATGCGCAGGCCGATCTCGCGGGTGCGTTCGGTGACCGAGACCAGCATGATGTTCATGATGCCGATGCCGCCCACCAGCAGCGACACCGAGGCCACCGCCGCCAGCAGCATCGAGAGCACGCGGCTGGACGCCTCCTGGGCCTGCAGCATCTCGGTGAGGTTGCGCACCGTGAAGTCGTCCTCCTGACCGGGCTGCAGCCGGTGGCGCTGGCGCAGCAGCTCGCGGATGCGGTCCTCGGCCGCCTTCATGTCGGCGCCGGCATGCACCTTGACCGTGATGTTGTTGACCCGCCGCAATCGGCCCTGGGCCTGCCCGATGAGCCGGTTGCGGGCGGTGCTCAGCGGCACGAAGAGCACGTCGTCCTGATCCTGGCCCAGCGCGCTCTGGCCCTTGCGCTCGAGCACGCCGATCACGGTCATGGGCACCTTGCGCACCCGGATCTGCTGATCGACCATCAGCTCGGGCGGCGTGTTCTCGCCAAAGAGCTGGCGCGCTGCCGACTGGCCGATGATCGCCACCTTGGCCGAGCCGTTGAGCTCGGGCTGCTCGAAGTGGCGGCCGGCCGCGAGCTTCCACTCCCGCGCCTCGAAGAAGTCGGGCGTCACGCCCTGGATCTGCGTCGACCAGTTGGTGTTGCCCAGCACGAGCTGCCCCGAGGTGCTCATGCGCGGGGCGGCGAACTGCACCTGCTCGACCTCCAGCGCCACGGCGCGGGCATCGTCCTCGGTGAGGGTCTGCGCGGCGCCGAAGCCCAGGCGCAGGCCGCCGGCGTTCGACGAGCCGGGCAGGATGATCATCACGTTGGAGCCCAGGCTGCGGATCTGCTCCTCCACGCGCGCCTGCGCGCCGCCGCCGACCGCGATCATGGTGATCACCGCGCCCACACCGATGATGATGCCCAGCATGGTCAGCAGCGAGCGCAGGGTGTTCACCCTCAGTGCATTGAGCGCCACCCGCAACGTGGCCAGCCAGCTCATGGCGCGGGCGCCGGATGGGCCGCCGGCTCGGGCGACGGGCCGGGCGCGGGTTCGGCGCTTGCCAGCGCGCGCAGCGCCTGCGCGGCATCGCGGGCCGGATGTTCCCGGTCGGACACCACGCGGCCATCGCGAAACAGCACGATGCGCCCGGCGAAGTCGGCGATGTCGTGCTCGTGGGTGACCAGCACCACGGTGATGCCCTCGCGGTTGAGCTGCTGCAGCAGCGCCATCACCTCCAGGCTGGTGCGCGAATCGAGCGCGCCGGTGGGCTCGTCGGCCAGCACCAGCACCGGGTCGTTGACCAGCGCCCGAGCGATCGCCACCCGCTGCTGCTGACCGCCCGAGAGCTGGCGGGGATGGTGGTCGAGCCGCTCGCCCAGCCCCACCTGCTGCAGCCGGCGCGTGGCCCGCCGCAGCCGCTCGGCCCGCGGCAGGCTGGTGTAGAGCAGCGGCAGTTCGGCGTTGAGCAAGGCCGAGGTGCGCGGCAGCAGGTTGAACTGCTGGAACACGAAGCCGATGCGCCGGTTGCGCACCGCGGCCAGCGCGTCGCCGTCCATGTCCTGCACCGGCTCGCCGGCCAGGGTGTAGCTGCCGGCATCGGGGCGGTCGAGGCAGCCGATGATGTTCATGAAGGTCGACTTGCCCGATCCCGAGGGCCCCATCACGGCAACCATCTCGCCGGCGGTGATCGTCAGGCTCACGCCGGCCAGGGCGCGCACCACGGTGTCGCCCATGCGGTATTCCTTGACCAGATCGCGCACTGCCAGCAGCGGCTCGGTCACGCTCGGCGTCCTCAGAAGGGCAGCCGGGGCGCGCCGGCGGGGCGGGCCGGCGGGGTCGTGCCTGCGCTCTGCTGGCCGATGATCACGGTGTCGCCTTCCTTCAGGCCTTCGCCCGACACCTCGGTGAAGGCGCCATCGGTGAGTCCGGTGCGCACCGGCACCGCACGCGGCCGGCCATCGGCGTCGAGCACGAAGATGCGGCCGCGGCTCGACTGCCGGCCGGCGATCTCGGCGATGATCGCGGCGTACTTCGGCTTCTGCGCGGCGGTGAGGATGTCGCCGATGCGCTCGCGCAGCTCGGCCCGGGTGCGCTCGACGAGCTTGCCGCGCTCGGCCTCCGGCGCTTCGCGCACCTGGGCGAACTTCTCGCGCATGGCCGAGAAGATCGCATCGAGCTGCACCCGCTGCTCGTCGCTGAACGCGAGGTCGCGCTCGAGCCGGGCGCGGAACTGCTGCAGCGGGCTGCCGCCGCCGGGCGGGGCGGCGCCGGGCGGGGCGGCGCCAGATGACGAGGCGGGGCCCGTCGGCGCGCCCGTCGCTGCCCCCGTGCCCGCCGCTGCGCCCGCGCCAGCTGCCGCCCCCGCGCTGGCGGCCCCGCCTGCCTTCGCCGCGGGCCCGGCCGCCGGCACGCCGGCGCCGCCGGCCTGCCGGCCGGCGATCTCGGCGAGGATCGCCTGATAGCGCGGCTTCTGCTCGGCGGTGAGGATCTGCCCGATGCGCTCGCGCAGTTCGGCGCGCAGCGCGTCGATCTGCGCCGGTCGCTGGTCCTCGGGGGCGGCGCGCGCCGCCGCGAATCGCTCGCGCATCGCGGCGAAGATGCCGTCCAGACGTGTCTTCTGATCGTCGCTCAAGGCCAGGTCGCGCTCGAGCCGCTCGCGGAACTGTGCGAGCGGACTGCCGCCGCCGGCGCCCTGCGCATGGGCCGGCGCGAGCACGCTGCCGACCAGCGTGCGCAGTGCCGACAGGGCCGGGATCATCCAGCCCGGCGCGATGCCGCTGCGGGGTGGGGTGCCGGTCGGGGCGGGCGCCGTCCCCGGCGTATTCCCCTCGGAGGTCGTGCCTGCCGGCGCGGCGCCCGGCGGCGGTTCCTGCCACCCCGGCGGACGAAACCGCAGCGCGGCGTTGGGCACCTTGAGCACGCTCTCGCGGGTGTCGGTGATGACCCGAACGTTGGCGGTCATGCCGGGGATGAGCGCGAGATCGGGGTTGGGCGTGGCCACCACCACCGTGTAGGTGACCACGTTCTGCACGGTGAGCGCGGCCTTGCGCACCTGCCGTACTTCGCCCGAGAAGCTGCGCCCGGGATAGGAGTCGACCGTGAACGTGGCGCGCTGGCCGACCCGGATGCGGCCGATCTCGGCCTCGTCGATCGAGGTGTCGACCTGCATGTCGCGCAGGTCGCGGGCGATCACGAAGAGCTCGGGCGACTGCAGGCTGGCCGCCACCGTCTGGCCGGCATCGATCGAGCGCTTGATCACCACCCCGTCGACCGGGGCCCGGATGGCGGTGCGCTCGAGGTCGACCCGCGCCTGCTGCAGCTGTGCCTCGCGCTGCGCGACCACGGCCTGCGCGCTGCCGGTCAGGGCCTGCGCCACCTCGACCTGGGCCCGCGCGCTGCGCAGCTCTTCCACGGCGGCGTCCATGACGGCCCGTGCCTTGTCGAGCTCGGCCCCGGAGATGAAGTTGCGCTCGACCAGCTGCTGCTTGCGGGCGAGGTCCCGGCGGGCTTCGGCGAGGTTGACCGATACCCGAGAGACCGCGGCATTGGCCGCGCTCGCGCCCGCCTGGGCATTGAGCACCTGGGCGCGTGCGGCGTCGACGTCGGCCTGGGCCTGGCGCACGCGGTACTCGAAGGTCTCGGGATCGATGCGCGCGATCAGCTGGCCCTTGCGCACCTCGGCGTTGAAGTCGGCGAAAAGCTCCTTGATCTGCCCCGAGACCTGGGAGCCCACCGGCACCGTGACCTCGGCATTGAGCGTGCCGGTGGCCGACACGCTGGCGGTGATCGGGCCGCGCGAGAGCGTGGCGGTGCGCCAGGCCGGCGCGGCGGCTTCCCGCTGGCGCCGGTTCCACTCCCAGGTACCGGCGGCGACCAGGCCGACGAGGACCAGCACGGCGGGCCAGCGCCAGCGCCGCAGCAGCGAGGGGGATGGGTCTGGCAAGCGGGTCTCCCGGAGGGCGCCAGGCGGGGCGCGGAACGTCTGGCCGGAGGCTAGCACGCAGGCGACCCGCGCTCGCCTTGGCGGTGGCCGCCCTGGGCCCTCGTGCGCTCGGCGGCCCGCCATCGCCCCGTCGGGATCGGAATCGTCGGGGACTCGACGCTGCGCGCGTTCGACCCCGATAATGAGGGGTTAATGCCGCTGTAGGTCCGCCCCGGCCGCTTCCCCTCCCGCCCAGCCACCCCACTCCGATGACGCTCTCCAGACTGATCAAGTGGGGCCTGACCCTGGCATTGCTCGGCGGCATCGGCTGGGCCGTCCACTGGCGCATCGAGTCCGGCGAGGCGCCCGCCGCCAAGGGGCCTTCGGCTCCCCCCGATCCCGCGGTCACCGTGATCCAGCCCCGGGTCCAGGACGTCCCGCTGGTGGTGGAACTGAACGGCAGCGTCGTGCCGCTGCGCGTGGTCGACGTCCGCAGCCAGGTCTCCAACCTGGTGCGCGAGGTGCTCATCAAGGAGGGGCAGGTGGTGCGCCAGGGACAGCCGATGTTCCTGCTCGACGACCGCAACGACCGTGCGAACGTCGAGCGCCTGCGCGCGGCACTCGCCCGCAACCGCGCCCTGGCTGCCGACCAGGACCGCCAGCTCGCGCGGGCCCGCGAACTGGTCGCGCGCAACTTCATCGCCCAGGGGGCGGCCGACACCATCCAGGCCCAGCGCGACGCCCAGTGGGCGCAGGTGAAGTCCGACGAGGCTGCGCTGCAGGCTGCCGAAGTCGTGCTCGACCACAACACCATCCGCGCGCCCATCGCGGGCCGCACCGGCGTGGTCAATGTGTTTCCCGGCACCCTGGTGCAGCCGGCGGGGGCAGCACTCGTCACCGTCACCCAGGTCGATCCCATTGCGGTGCAGTTTCCGGTGCCCGAGAGCCATCTCGCCCTGCTCCAGACCCGCCTGCGGGCCGGAGGCCGCAGTCCGGTCAAGGTGACCATCCCGTCCACCCAGACGGTCGCGCAAGGGCAGCTCTACTTCATGGACAGCGCGGTCGATGTCGCCAACGGCACCATCCGGGCCAAGGCCACCTTCGCCAACCGCGAGGGCAACCTCTGGCCGGGCCAGTTCGTGCAGTCCCGCGTCGAGCTCGGCCTGCTCAAGGAGGCGCTCGTGCTGCCGGCCAATGCCGTTGTCACGACCACCAGCGGTCGCTTCGTGTACGCGGTCAACCCGGACATGACCGTCCGGCAGGTGCCGATCAAGGATGTCTACGCCTTCAAGGACCAGCTCGTCGTCGAAGGGCCCAAGCCTGGCGACCGCATCGTCCTGGACGGCCGGCAGAACGTGCGGCCCTCGGGCAAGGTGCGCGTCATCGTGCCCGGCGAAGGCAAGGGCGGCGGCAAGGGGGGCGATGGCAAGGGGGCAGGCAAGGGCCCCGAAGGCAAGGGCCCCGATGACAAGGGCGGCGCCGGCAAGGCCGCTGAGGGCAAGCCGGCGGACGCCAAGTCATGAACCTGCCCCAGTTGTGCATCCAGCGGCCGGTCATGACCGTGCTGCTCACCCTGGCCTGCGTGCTGGCCGGCTGCCTGGCGTATCTGAAGCTCCCGGTGGCCGCCCTGCCCAGCTACAACACCCCGGTGATCAGCGTCACCGCGCAGTTTCCGGGCGCCAGCCCCGAGACCATGGCGGCCTCGGTGGCGCTGCCACTCGAGAAGCAGTTCTCCACCATCGACGGCATCAGCGTCATCAGCTCCACCAGCATCCTGGGCGCCACCAGCATCACGCTCGAGTTCAACGCCAGCAAGAACCTCGATCTGGTCGCGGTCGACGTGCAGGCCGCGCTGCTGCGCGCGCAGCGGCTGCTGCCGGTGGAGATGACCAACCCGCCGTCCTACCGCAAGGTGAACCCGGCCGACGCGCCGGTGCTCTTCGTGGCGCTGAACTCGCCCTCGCTCAGCCTGTCGGAGCTGAATGACTACGCCGAGAACCTGATCGCACCCACCATCTCCACCGTCAATGGCGTTGCGCTGGTGAACGTCAACGGGCAGAAGCGCTACGCGGTCCGGGTGCGCGCCAATCCCGCTGCGCTGGCGGCCCACGGCCTGACGCTCGATGACGTGGTCACCGCCATCAGTTCGGGCAACTCCAACACCCCGGTGGGCATTCTCGACGGGCCCAAGCAGCTGCTCACCATCACCGCCAACCGGCAGCTTCATCGCGCCGCCGAGTTCGCCGAGCTGGTGGTGACCAGTCGCAATGGCGTGGCCATCAAGTTGCGCAATGTCGCCCAGATCGAGGAGAGCTTCGAGTCGGTGCGCACCGCGGCCAGCTACAACGGCGAGCGCTCGATCATCCTGTCCATCCAGCGCCAGCCCAACGCCAACACCGTGCAGGTGATCGACGATATCCGGGCGCTGATCCCCAAGTTTCGGGCCCAGCTCCCGGCGTCCATACAACTGCTCACCCTCAACGACCGCTCGCTGTCCATCCGCGAGGCCATCCACGACGTCAAGATCTCCCTGGGCCTGACCATCGTGCTGGTGGTGCTGGTCATCCTGGTATTCATCCGCCGGGTGGTGGCCACGCTCATTCCCACGCTGAGCCTGCCGGTGTCGCTCATCGGGGCCATTGCCCTGCTCTACCCCATGGGCTACAGCCTCGACAACATCTCGCTGCTGGGCATCACCCTGGCCGTGGGCCTGGTGGTCGACGACGCGATCGTCATGCTCGAGAACATCATGCGTCATGTCGAGGAGGGCATGGCGCCGCTGCAGGCCGCGCTGGTCGGCTCGCGCGAGATGGCCTTCACCATTTTTTCCATCTCCATCTCGCTGGTGGCGGTGTTCATCCCGATCTTCTTCATGCCCGGGGTGATC
>JBIKWU010000314.1:0-4328 GCA_044356115.1 Burkholderiaceae bacterium | reverse complement strand
CCTGCTCTTCCACGAGTTCGCGGTGGTGGTCGGCCTGTCGGTGCTGGTGTCGGCGGTGGTCTCGCTCACGCTGGTGCCCATGCTCGCCAGCCGCTTCCTGAAGCCCATCGACCCGGCCAGCCACCGCGAGAACCTTTTCGGCCGCGTGTTCGAGCGCGCCTTCAAGGCGGTGCTCGATGCCTATGCCAGCAGCCTCGATGTGGCCCTGCGCCACCGGCGCTGGGTGCTGGCGGTGGCCGTCCTCACCTGCGGGCTCACGGTCTGGCTGGTGCAGATCAGCCCCAAGGGATTCTTTCCCGAGGAGGACATCGGTCAGATCCAGGCGATCACCGAGGCGAGCGAGGACATCTCCTTCGAGGAGATGTTGCGCCTGCAGGCACGCGCCGCCGAGATCGTGCGCAAGGACCCGGCCGTGGCCTACGTCTCGTCCTTCGTCGGCTCGCCGCCCACCAATCCGCAGCAGATGAACACCGGCCGGATGTTCATCGTGCTCAAGCCCCGCGCTGAGCGCGAGAAGGTCCAGAAGGTGATCGAAGGGTTGCGCCAGAAGGTGCGCTATCCCGGCTTCCAGGTCTTCATGCGCCCGGTGCAGAACCTGCAGCTTGGCGGCAAGGTCTCCAAGAGCCGTTACCAGTACGTGATGCAGAGCGTGAGCGCCGATGCGCTCGGCGAGTGGTCGGGCAAGCTGATGCAGCGCATGCGCGCCGATCCGGTCTTCCGGGACGTGACCAGCGATACCCAGATGCGCGGCCTGCAGGCGCAGGTGGAGTTCGACCGGGACAAGGCCGGCGCCCTCGGCGTCTACATCCAGGACATCCGCACCGCGCTCTACAGCGCCTTTGGCGATCGCCAGGTCTCCACGATCTTCACGCCGGTCAACAGCTACCTGGTCATCCTCGAGGCGCCCGCCGAGTACCGCAAGTTCGAGGACGCGATCGGCAAGCTGTTCGTGCGCTCGCGGGTCACCCAGCAGGTGATCCCGCTGTCCACGCTGGTGAAGGTGTCGCGCACGGTCGGCCCCACCGCGGTCAACCACCAGGGACAGCTGCAGGCGGTCACGATCTCGTTCAACCTGGCGCCCAACGCGCCGCTGGGCGAGGCCACGAAGAAGATCGAGGCCTTCGGTCGCGACCTGCGATTCCCGCCGTCGATCATCGCCAGCTACGGCGGCGATGCGGCGGTCTTCCAGGGCTCGCAGTCGAGCCAGCTGGTGCTCATCCTGGTGGCGCTGGCGGTCATCTACGTGCTGCTGGGTGTGCTCTACGAGAGCTACATCCACCCGATCACCATCCTCGCGGGGTTGCCCTCCGCGGCGGTGGGCGCGCTGGTGTTCCTGTGGTTCTTCAAGATCGAGCTCACCCTGATCGCCACCATCGGCATCCTGATGCTGATCGGCATCGTCAAGAAGAACGCGATCATGATGATCGACTTCGCCCTCGATGCGCAGCGCAGGCAGTCGATGGCGCCCGAGCAGGCGATTCGCCAGGCCTGCGTGCTGCGCTTCAGGCCCATCATGATGACCACCTTCGCGGCTCTGATGGGCGCGCTGCCGATCGCGCTGGGTCTGGGTGCGGGCGCGGAGTTGCGCATGCCCCTGGGCGTGGCGGTGGTCGGCGGCCTGCTGGTCTCGCAGGTGATCACGCTCTACATCACGCCCGTCATCTATCTCTACCTCGATCGCTGGGCTGGCAAGGGACCCCTCCCGCTGCCCGATGCGGCATGACGCCCGTCTGCCCGATCACGCTCCCAATCGGAATGCCATGAGTGCCTTCACCCCGCTGACCCTCGCGGTCGGTCCGCTGCGACCGGCCCCTGGCCGATATGTCCGCCCCCTTGCACCGCTGCTGCTGGTGGCCCTGATGCTGGCGGCCTGCGGCCAGAATCCGGCGCCAGCGCCAGCGCCCGCGCCAGCGCCCGCGCCAGCGCCAGCGCCCGCGGCCGCGCCCGCGGCGGGCGCCCCGGCCGCCGGCGGGCCGGGGTCCGCGACGCCGTCTGCCAGCAAGCAGTCCGCCGGGTCGCCGCCCGCCGGGTCGCCGCCCGGGCCGCCGCCCCCCGAGGTGGGGGTGATCACCGTGGCGCAGGTGCCGGTCAACCTGGTCACCGAACTCCCCGGGCGCACCGAGCCCTTCCGGGTGGCGCAGGTGCGCGCCCGGGTGGCCGGGATCGTGCAGCAGCGGCTGTTCACCGAGGGCAGCGATGTGCGCGCCGACCAGCTGCTCTTCAAGCTCGACGACGCCCCGCTGCGCGCCAGCCTGGCCACCGCGCAGGCGGCGCTTGCGCGTGCCGAGGCCAACGCGGTTCAGGCCCAGGCCCAGGCCGAGCGGGCCAAGCCGCTTCACGAGGCGAAGGCGATCAGCGAGCAGGAACTGGTCAGCGCGGTGGCCGCCGCCCAGCAGGCGCAGGCCGACATCGCGGCGGCCAAAGCCGCCGTGCAGACCGCGCAGATCAATCTGGGCTATGCCTCGGTGAGCTCGCCGCTGCGCGGGCGCATCGGCCGCGCCCTGGTTACCGAGGGGGCGCTGGTCGGGCAGGGCGAGGCCACGCCCATGGCCCTGGTGCAGCAGATCGATCCCCTGTACGTGAACTTCACCCAGCCGGCCGGCGATGTGCTGCGGCTGCGCGCGGCCATCCAGTCGGGCGCGCTGCGCAGCGCGGGCGGCAAGGAGGCCGCGCTGGTACGCGTGGTCCTGGAAGACGGCAGCACCTACCCGCTGCCCGGGCGGCTGCTGTTCTCCGACCTCAGTGTCGACCCCACCAGTGGCCAGATCACGCTGCGCGCTGAAGTGCCCAATCCGCGTGGCCAGCTGCTGCCCGGGCTGTACGTGCGGGTGCGGGTGGAGCAGGCGCAGGCTCCGGCGGCGGTGCTGCTGCCGCAGCAGGCGGTGAGCCGGGGCGCGCAGGGCGACAGCGTGCGGGTGGTGGGTGATGACGGCATGGTCAGTCCGCGGCCGGTCAAGGTGGGCTCGGCCCGGGAAGGTCAGTGGGTGATCCTCGACGGGCTCAAGCCCGGCGAGCGGGTGATGGTCGACGGATTCCAGAAGCTGCGCGGCGGCAAGGGGCCGGTCCGGCCGGTGCCCTGGCAACCCGGTGGGCCGCCCGCGCCCGCCGCCCGCTGACGGAGGCCGCCCGTGGCGCAGTTCTTCATCGACCGTCCGGTGTTCGCCTGGGTGATCGCGCTGTTCATCATGGTTGCCGGTGGCGTGGCCGTCACCCAGCTGCCCATCGCGCAGTACCCGCCGGTCGCGCCGCCCGCCGTGCAGCTCTCGCTCACCTACCCGGGCGCCACCGCCCGAGTGCTCGAGGACAGCACCATCTCGCTGATCGAGCGCGAGATGAACGGTTCGCCGGGCCTGATCTACATGGAGTCGGTTGCTCAGGCCGATGGCACCGGCTCGATCACCCTGAGCTTCGAGCCCGGCACCGATCCCGCGCTGGCTGCGGTCGATGTGCAGAACCGGCTGAGCCGGGCCGCGCCGCGTCTGCCGGCCGCGGTCAACCAGCTCGGGGTGCGCATCGACAAGGCCAACCCCAATTTCCTGCTGTTCACCATCCTGTCGTCCAGCGATCCGGCCTGGAATCCGGTCGCGCTTGGCGACTACGCCGCGCGCAGCGTGCTGCCCGAGATCCAGCGGGTGCCGGGTGTCGGTCAGGCGCAGCTCTTCGGCACCGAGCGGGCGATGCGGATCTGGGTCGAGCCCGAGAAGCTCGTGGCCTACCGGCTGTCGATGAGCGACGTCACCGCCGCCATCGCCGCCCAGAACGTGCAGGTGTCCTCCGGCTTCGTGGGCGAGCAGCCCGCCACCGCCGACCAGCGCATCTTCGCGGCGGTGGTGGTCAAGGGGCAGCTCGCCAGCCCGGCCGAGTTCGGCAGCATCGTGCTGCGCGCCAACCCCGACGGCTCGACCGTGCGGCTGCGGGACGTGGCGCGCGTGGAGCTCGGCGCGCAGGGCTATGGCCTGCGCACCCGGCTCGATGGTCAGCCCTCCACCGGCATCGGCGTGCAGCTCGCGCCCAATGCCAACGCGCTCGAGACCGCCGGCCTGATCAAGGCGCGCCTCGAGGAACTGTCGCGCTTCTTTCCGCCCGGGATGAAGGCGAGCATCCCCTACGACAGCTCCAAGTTCATCCGCATCTCCATCCTGCAGGTGGCGCAGACCCTGGTCGAGGCGGTGCTGCTGGTGTTCCTGGTGATGTATCTGTTCCTGCAGAACATCCGCTACACGCTGATCCCGACCCTGGTGGTGCCGGTGGCCCTGCTGGGCACCTTCGCGGTGCTGCTGGCCATGGGCTTCTCCATCAATGTGCTCACCATGTTCGGCATGGTGCTG
>JBIKWU010000253.1:0-5908 GCA_044356115.1 Burkholderiaceae bacterium | reverse complement strand
GCAGCTCGTCGGCCGGCGGCACCTCGATGCGGCGCTGGCGCAGCTGGCGCTCGACGGTCTGCAGCCGCGCGCCCAGTTCGAGCTCGGTGATGACGTCGGTGTTCACCACCGCGATCACCCGGTCGAGCTCGGTGGCCGATCGCGAGGGCGCGGCCGGCTGCGCGAAGGCCAGCACGGCAACGGCCCAGGCAAGCGCGATGGTCAGCAGACGCAGGCTGGACTTCATTCGTATCCGAAGTATCTGGAGGGGAGGCTGGGCCGGTCTGCGGGCAGACGGTAGCCGGGAATGTTCCGGCGCAATATATCAAACGGATCGGAGCCGATCCGCGCGAGCCCCGCGAGCTCGAGCTGGATGAAGAAGGTGCTGGTGGACACGCCGGCCGCGGTGACGAAGCGCTGCAGCACGAAGCGCAGGGTCCAGCAGTCGGCGTTGCGCTCGAAGCCGGCGATCGCCTCGATGATGCCGGGCTGGGCGTCGACGACCGCGAGGGTGCTGGGGTCGGTGCGCTTGCGCAGCCATGAATAGTTGACCCGTCCGAGGGCCATCCAGCCCGCGCTCACCGGCCAGCGCCAGGAGGTGTCGACCTGGCCGAGCTCGTCACGCAGGTAGCGCACGCCGGCATTGAAGATGCGTCCGTCGGCGGGCAGATAGCGCCAGAGCAGGTTCACCCGCGGCACCGAGGAGTCCCGAACGCTGTACTGCACGCCTGCGTCCAGGCTCATGCCCCCGCCGAGCACTGCCGAGCCCGCCAGCAGGATGTCGGAGTGCGGATCGGTGCGCGGCGCCACGCCCGGGATCGACACCCGCTGCTCGGAGAAGTAGGTGCGTTGCCCGAAGGCCAGGCGCACCGACTCCACCCCGGAACCGGGCTCGACCATGCGCGAGACCAGGGCGGTGGTGAGCTGGTTCTGGTCGGCGATGCGGTCGTTGCCCACGAAGGTGTTGTCGGAGAAGAGCTGCGCGAAGTTGAAATCGGCCACGCCGGTGTCGAACACCGGGAAGGCCGACTGGTCGCGGTACGGCGACCGCACATAGAAGAGCCGCGGCTCGAGCGTCTGGGTGAGCTCCCGCCCGAACAGGCGGGTGGGTCGCTCGAAGACCAGCCCGGCCTCCAGCGACCCGATCGGCACCGAGCGATTGAGCGAGACCGGGTCGGCGCCCGCCTGGTCCAGGCGATAGGCCGACAGGTGCACGCCCAACCGCGGCGTGATGAACCAGCCCGGCCGGATGACAGGGTAGGCGACCCGCGGATAGGCGACCAGCCGGTTGCCATCGACCGAGTCGGCGAACGGTCGCTGAAAGCGCGTGGCGTCGAAGAGCTGCTCGAACTCGAAGCCGCCGATGTCGCGGTCGATGCGGCTCAGCGAGATCTGCGGCACCCGCTCGTAGGGCGGCGCGGCGCGGGCATCGAGGATCGACTGGTAGCGCGTGGCGCGCAGCAGCACGGTCCAGTCGCGCCAGGTGCGGGTGGCGAACGCATCGCGCGGCAGCACCCGGTCGGAGCTGGCCAGGATGGAGCGCGAGTAGTCGACGAAGTAGTTGTCGTCGGACACGCCGCGGGCGTTGATCTGCCCGCTCCAGCCGCCCACGTTGGCATAGTTGTGCAGCCCGCTCCAGTAGAGCCGACTCTCGCCGGTGGCGCTGTCGCGCGGGGTGAACTCGGCGCGCAGATCGCCCGAGGCCCGGGGTTCGAGGTAGCGAAACTGACCGCCGAGCTGGAAGCCCCGCAGGGTCATGAAGCGCGGGTACAGCGTGAGATCGCGGTTGGGCGCGATGTCGAGGTAGTAGGGGGCGAGGAACTCGGCGCCGCTGCGGGTGGTGTACGAGAAGCTCGGCGGCAGGAAGCCGCTGCGGCGCCCCTCGCCCAGCGGAAAGCCGAACACCGGCGCGGCCAGCACCTGCCTGCCCTTGAAGAACAGCCCGGCCGAGCGGCCGCTGCCCTCCTCGCGCTGCGGGTCGATCTCCAGGCGCTGGGCGCGCACGAACCAGTCAGGATCGTCGGCGCGGCAGCCGGTGTAGACCGCATCGTGCAGCGCGACCCGGCCTTCGCCCAGGAACTCCAGCCGCTCGGCCCGACCGCGCCCGCCAAGCAGGCCAAGGGCGAACGAGGGCGACAGGAAGATCCCGGTGGAGTCCTCCATGCGCAACTGCAGCGCCGGGCCGCTGAACACGCTGCCCTGCCGCACCACGCGCACATTGCCTATCGCCACCAGTTCGTCATCCGGTGCGAGCATGCGGATGCGCTCGGCGCGGATCACGGTGCCGGCCTGGCGGACCTCGGCCGCGCCGTTCAGCGTGAGGTCGTGATCGACGCGACCGGAGATGGCATCGGCGGTGGCGTAGGAGGGCCGCCCCTGGTCATCGATCGCGGTGCTTTCCGAGAGGCGTGGCTCCAGGCGCAGACGTGGCGCGGGGAGATCGGTGGCGTCGGGGCTGGCGGCCGCGCCCTGAGCCAGCGCCTGGCCGCAGGCGGACAGGAGCAGCGCGGCGGCTCGAAGACGAAGATGAGGCATGGCGGGAGGACGGCTTATCATACAAGCCCCCAGTCGCCGCTCATGAACCCGCACCACGCCCCCAAGGTCGATGACCGCCTGCAGGCCCTGAGCCAGTGGCTGTCCAGCCTTCCCGCCGAGCTCGGCCTGCAGCCGGCCAGCCTGCGCCCGGCCTCCGACGACGCGAGCTTTCGTCGCTATTTCCGGGTGGATGCCGCGCTGCCCGGCGCCGGCAGCCTCATCGCCATGGATGCCCCGCCCCCCCAGGAAGACTGCCGGCCCTTCGTGCATGCCGCGTCGGTCATGGCGCAGGCCGGCCTCAGCGTGCCGCGGGTGCGGGCCCAGGATCTCGCTCGCGGCTTCCTGCTGCTCGATGACTTCGGCGCCACCACCTACCTGCAGGCGCTCGACGAGCGCACCGCGCCGGCGCTCTACGGCGAGGCCAGCGCGGCCCTGGTGCGCCTGCAGAAGGCCAGCCGGCCCGGGGTGTTCGCCTCGTATGACCGAGCCCTGCTCATGCGCGAACTCGACCTGTACCCGCAGTGGTATGTGGCGCGCCACCGCGGCGTGAGCCTGAGCGCCGATGAGCAGCAGACCCTGCGGGTAGCCTTCGAGCGGCTGAGCGACGCGGCGCTGGCCCAGCCGCAGGTGATCGTCCATCGCGACTACCACTCGCGCAACCTGATGCTGCTGCCCGGCGAGGCCAACCCCGGGGTGCTCGACTTCCAGGACGCCGTGATCGGCGCCCACACCTACGACCTGGTCTCGCTGCTGCGCGATGCCTACAAGGCCTGGCCCGAGGAACTCGTGCTCGACCAGTGCATCCGTCACTGGGAACGGGCCCGGCGCGCCGGGCTGCCGGTGCCCGACGACTTCGGCGAGTTCTACCGCCAGTTCGAGTGGATGGGCATGCAGCGCCACCTGAAGGTGCTGGGCATCTTCGCGCGGCTGTGCCACCGCGACGGCAAGCCGCGCTACCTCGCCGACATGCCGCTCGTGCTCGACTACCTGCTCAAGGCGGCGCGCCGCTACCGCGACCTCGACGCGCTGGTGCGGGTGCTCGAGCGGGTCGAGGGCGAATCGCGCGCCAGCGGCTACACCTTCTAGGCACAGCCGCGTGCGCGCCATGATCCTCGCGGCCGGACGCGGCGAGCGGCTCAGACCGCTCACCGACACCTGCCCCAAGCCCCTGCTCCCGGTGGGCGGGCGCCCGCTCATCGAGTGGCACCTGCAGCGCCTGGCCGACGCGGGGGTGCGCGAGGTGGTGGTGAACAACGCGCACCTCGGGGCGCAGATCGAGCAGGCGCTGGGCGACGGCGCGCGATGGGGCCTGCGCATCCGCCACAGCCCCGAGGGCACGGCGCTCGAGACGGCCGGGGGCATCGCCCATGCCCTGCCCCTGCTGGGCCGCGAGCCCTTCCTGGTGGTGAACGGCGATGTCTTCACCGACTTCGACTTCGGCCGCGCCTTCACCATCGCCGACCAGATGCGTGCCGCCAAGCTGCTGGCCTGGTGCGTGCTGGTCGACAACCCGGTCGAGCACCCGGCCGGCGACTTCAGCCTGCAGGCCGGTCGCCTGCGGCATCGGGACGGCGCAAGCCTCACCTTCAGCGGCATCGCGCTCTACCGGCCCGAGGTGTTCGCGGGGCTCGCCCCCGGCGAGCGCCAGCGGCTGCGGCCGATCCTCGACGCCCTGATCGATGCGGGCCGGATCGGCGCCGAGCGCCACGCCGGCCAGTGGGTGGACGTGGGCACGCCGCAGCGTCTGGCGAGCCTCGACGCGCAGTGCCGCGCACGCGCGGAGCGAAACGCCGATGCTGCGGCGCGAATTTCTTGGCCTCGCTGAATTTCGCTAGAATCCGCAACCCTTCAAGAGACGGGGCGCCGGCCGTAGCCGGTTCACCGAACCCACGGAGCCCGCACCCCGCCATGCAACTCGGTCCCTACACGCTGCCGAACCCCGTGTTCGTCGCGCCGATGGCCGGGGTCACCGATCGCCCCTTCCGGCGCCTGTGCCGGGAGCTCGGCGCGGGCTATGCGGTGTCCGAGATGGCCGCCTCCGATCCCCGGCTTCGCGACAGCGTCAAGACGCAGCGGCGCACCGATCACGCCGGCGAGACCGAACCACGGGCGGTGCAGATCGCGGGCGCCGACCCTGCCTTCATGGCGCAGGCCGCCCGTTACAACGTCGAGCGCGGCGCCCAGGTGATCGACATCAACATGGGCTGCCCGGCGCGCAAGGTCTGCCAGGTCATGGCCGGCTCGGCCCTCATGGCCGACGAACCGCTCGCGCTGGCGATCGTCGCCGCGGTGGTGGCCGCCGTGCCGGTCCCGGTCACCGTCAAGATGCGCACCGGGCCCCACCCCGGGCGGCGCAATGCCCCGGTGCTCGCCCGCCGCCTCGAAGACCTCGGGGTGGCCATGATCACCATCCACGGTCGCACCCGCGCCTGCGGCTACGCCGGCCAGGCCGAGTTCGACACCCTCGCCGCCATCCGTCAGGCGGTGCGGATTCCGCTGGTGGCCAATGGCGACATCACCACGCCGCAGCGCGCCCGCGAGGTGCTGCGCGCCACCGGCGCCGATGCCGTGATGATCGGCCGGGCCGCGCAGGGCCGCCCCTGGATCTTCCGCGAGATCGCCCATTACCTCGCCACCGGCACGCTGCTGCCGCCACCCGGCCGCGCCGAGATCCGCCAGCGCCTGCTTGGCCATCTCGTCGAGCACTACGCGTTCTATGGCGAGCACACCGGCGTGCGCACCGCGCGCAAGCATGTCGGCTGGTACCTGGCCGGCATGCCCGGATGGGCGCAGCGTCGCGCCGCCTTCAATGAACTGGTGGAGCCCGAGGCGCAACTCGCGGCCCTCGACGAATTCCTGAGCGAGCCGCACGCCCGGCTCGACAACCCGGAGCCCGCGCCGGCCCACGTGCCCGCCGAGGCCACCCTGGAGATGGCATGACCCGGCAGCAATCCATCGACGAAGCGGTCACCCGCAGTCTGGAAAAGTACTTCCGCGACCTCGACGGCACACCGGCCGGGGCCGTCTACGACATGGTCATCCGTGCCGCCGAGCGTCCCATGCTCGAGGTGGTGATGCGCCAGGCCCAGGGCAACCAGATGCGCGCCAGCGAGATGCTGGGCATCAACCGCAACACCCTGCGCAAGAAACTCCAGCTGCACGGCATGCTATGACCCATCAGGTGAAGCGGGCGCTGATCAGCGTCTCGGACAAGACCGGCATCGTCGAATTCGCCCGCGCGCTGGCGGCACTGGGCGTGCAGCTTCTCTCCACCGGCGGCACCGCCGCGCTGCTCGCCCGCGAGGGCCTCGCGGTCACGGAGGTCTCCGCCCACACCGGCTTCCCCGAGATGCTCGACGGCCGGGTGAAGACCTTGCACCCGCGGGTGCACGGC
>JBIKWU010000254.1:0-5908 GCA_044356115.1 Burkholderiaceae bacterium | reverse complement strand
CAACCGTTACCTCGACAGATCATTGCTGGTGCAGACCCTCGACCGAGGGGATGCCGCCTTCTTCGCGGGACTTTGACATGGAAAGACTGCTGGAAGCCGTCACAGCCGTGGTCTGTCTGGTTTCGCCGGAGAAGGTTCAGTTGATCGCCAACCGAATTCGCCAGGCTGGTACCAGTGAAGCGGCCAGTTCGCTTTCTAACGTAGTCGGCACGCCGGCCGCCGCCGGGGTCGTGGATCAGCTCGTCGACGCATGGAGAACAACCACTGTCGGGGCCGGTGAACTTGCGTCGATGCTGCTCGCCTCCAGACATATCTTCACCAAGGTGTCGAACCAGCAATCCACGGAACTCGTGTGGACGGGGCCTACGACGCCCTTCGTTTCGGCCCGTCGAACGGAGCAGGCGCTGCTGCAAGTCGTCAACGCCGCCGAGCAGACACTATTCATTACCAGCTTCGTTGCCTACGACATCTCGACCATCGTCAAGGCACTGAATGCAGCTGCTGCAAGAGGCGTGGCGATAACGATGCTGCTGGAGCTATCCCAGGATCACGGCGGCAGCATCTCATTTGATGCGATCGGCAATATGAACGAGCTGGTCCCGGCCGCGAGACTCTATGCTTGGCGCGACAAGGCCGACCCATTTTCCGTTGGTCGCGTCCACGCCAAAGTGGCCGTTGCAGACGGTAGGCTGTGTTTCATCACCAGTGCCAACCTCACCGGACATGCCATGGAAAAAAACATGGAGGCTGGCGTGCTTGTCAATGGTGAAGGCATACCAGAGAGACTCCATGCGCATCTCCAGGCGCTAGTTGACTCACGAGTGGTGCAACCCGTCTGAACGCCCCCTTCAACCACAACCGCCAAGCCTGTTGAGCAGTCAGCAGCAGCTGTCGAGCTGATCGGGCTACACTAGCCGCACATTCGGAGTTGGGTCGACGCCCACGCCAACCTGCCCACCCGGGCAAGGTGGATCGCGAAAGCGGATGTGGTCCCTGACGGGGCAACCAAGCGGGTAAGCGTCGGCCCTCCCTTGAAACGGAGGGTTTTTTGTTTTCTGACTCGACGCTCCCGCCGGGCCTGATCCAGGCCTACCGCGAGACCCACTACAAGGTGCCAGGGCTCGAACTCACGCTTGTCATCGACCAGCCCAATCCGGCGCTTGAGCTGGCTCACCGCCGGCATCGGGCAGATTGCAGCGCCTTCATCACGGCCTGTAACCCCTACAGCGCCGAGCTGACCGCCGTCGAGAACGAACTGCGGCAGCGGAATCTGGCAGCGGAGCTCCATTCGCGCAGCCTGTCGTTTGCCGACGGGGTTGGTCAACACCCGTCCAACGGTTGGGCCGGAGAGCCGAGCTTTCTGGTCTTCGGCGTGACGCTGGAAGCGGCCAAGACCCTCTGCGCGAGGCTGGAGCAGAACGGTTTCGTCTGGAGCGGTGCCGACGCGGTTCCGAAACTGATCTTGCTGAAATGATCCACAGGGCCTGGTCAGCCCGCTTCCGAGCCAAAGACTGGGGGGATTTGATCCAGCTTGCCGCCCCCGACACATCGTCAAAGCGGCTAAAGAGGAATGAGTGATGTCTGTTCGCAATGGCCTGTTCTCCTCGGAGTCCGTCTCCGAGGGCCACCCCGACAAGTTGGCCGACCGCATCTCGGATGCGGTGCTCGACGAGTTCCTGCGCCACGACCCGTCGGCCCGCGTGGCCTGCGAAACCCTGCTGGCCGACCAGTGCGTGGTGGTCGCGGGCGAGTTCAAGACCCGCAGCCCCGAGACCTTCCGCGCCGTCCGCGAGCGGGCGGTGACGATCGTGTCCGGGGTGCTTCGCGACGCGGGCTACCGTGACAGCGCCACGGGCATCGACCCCGAGCGCTGCGAGATCCAGGTCCGGTTCAACGGCCAGTCGGCCGACATCCACCAGGGCGTGGACCAGGATGACGGGGTGACCGGTGCCGGGGACCAGGGCCTGATGTTCGGCTACGCATGCGACGACACCCCTGAACTTATGCCGGCGCCGATCGTCTTCGCGCACCGGCTGGTGCGACGGCAGGCTGAGCTGCGGCGTTCCGGCGCCCTGCCCTGGCTCGGACCAGACGCGAAGTCGCAGGTGACCTTCCGGTACGAGGACGGCCGACCGGTGGCCATCGAGGCGGTGGTGCTTTCCACCCAGCACGATGCCGGGATTGATACCGAGTCGCTCCGCGCGGCGGTGCGCCGCGAGATCATCGACGCGGTGATCCCGGCCGGCATGCGTGCAGCCGGTTACCGCGAGCTGATCAACCCCACGGGGCGCTTCGTCACGGGTGGCCCCAAGGGTGACACCGGGCTCACCGGGCGCAAGATCATCGTCGACACCTACGGCGGCGCCGCTCCGCACGGCGGCGGCGCCTTCTCGGGCAAGGACCCTTCCAAGGTGGACCGCTCGGCGGCCTACATGGCGCGCTTCCTGGCCAAGCAGGTGGTCGCGCGAGGCTGGTCGAGCCGGGCACTGGTCCAACTGGCCTATGCGATCGGTGTGGCCGAGCCGGTCAGCTTTCTCGTCGAGGCAGATGGCGTTTCGCCCGCGCGCGGTGCGGAAATCGTCGATGCGCTGCGTAGGGAATTCGACCTCACGCCGGCAGGGATCATCCGGCACCTGGACCTCCAGCGCCCGATCTACTACCCGACGGCAGCCTACGGGCACTTCGGTCGGGACGATCTCGACCTTCCGTGGGAAAACCTTCGGGCATCGGGCCGAGCTGGCTCACCTGGTGAGCCTGGAGCATCTTAGGATTTCACCGCTGTACGACGTTTCCGGGGCGAGTTCATCCGAATTGCAGGCCCCTGCCAACCGGCTCAATCACTGCTAAAGAGGAGTTCAGCATGAACCTCGAGCGTTACGCGCTCTATCCCCACCAGGTCTCGGGTGTGGAGTTCCTGGCACGGCGTGGCCGGGCCATCCTGGGCGACGCCAAGCAGGTGGCGCTGTGACCGCGGCCGAGTTCATCGCCAACAGCCTGGCCGAGGTGGCCAGACTTCGGGCCGAGTATGTCGAGGCTCTAGAACACGTCGCCATGCCCGGCACCGTCGTGTACGTCCTTCACGACGGTCGCAAGGGCTGGATGCACGGCGAGAGCGGCACGGTGGTCTGGGCCAACGAGGAGTGGGTCGAGGTCATGTTCCGCGAGCACGGACCGCGGCGGTTCCGGCTCGAGCGCTTGTCACGGAACCCTGGCGGGCTCGACTGCTGGCGTGGGCGCCTGCATGCCGGCATCGCGGCCGCCCTACTGGCCCCCCCGCGCTGACTGGGAGGAAAGGCCGATGAGCAAGACGCCGAAGAAGCATGGCGCCCCGCCCGTGATCACCGAACCCATGACCGAGTTCGAGGTCGACTCAGGCGGCACCTTGAGGATGGCCGGATATCAGGGGGCCGAGACGCGCGCCGAGATCTACGAGGATGTGGCCGACGACTGGTCAGCATCACCCCAGGCGCTCGCGGATGCGATGGATCGCTGCCAGCCGCTGGCCTGGGCGGTGCATTCCATCTACACCGACTGCCGCGACGAGTTGTCAGCGGACGTCTTGAAAGCCCAGACCGCGGGAATCATGCAGGCGAAGCGACTGGCTGCGCTACAGGCCCGCCTTTGCGCGATGCCCGAGGAGCCTGAGGACGGCGTCGAGGCCTGGCTGCTGGCGCTCACCACCCGAGAGTTCGATGACTGGGTGACCCCGGAAATCGAGAAGTGGTTCAACTCGGCGCCAGACTGGAGTTTCGAGGACGACTACCTCCCGCAGACGGGCACGGCGCAAGGGGCTGCCATGGACTTCTTTCAATCGATGGATTCAGACCGGATGGACGCGCTAGGAGTCGTGATCGTAGAAGGTGAGCATCCCGGCAGCAGCTACTACGCCGCTGAACTGCGAGTCGGCATCGCCAAGGCGAACAGCGCGGCACAGGAAGCCGGGATCGCGGTGCGCTTCGTAACTTCGAAGGGCTGATCCAGCCTGGCAGCCCGTCGCGCTTATCCACGGCCGCGCGATCGGCGCCTCACACGCAAGACTCGCGCGGCGGTGGGTAAGTTGCCTGTGGCGGCCGTAGCGGGCGTCCGCATTGCTGACGACGACCGTAGGCCCCCTGGCAGTCTCGCCGATCACTACCGCGATTACGCCGGAGAGGCGCCCGCCGCAGCATGCCGCCCACCAACCGCTGGCTGTGCCAGCGCGATGGCTGCGCGTTACGCAACTTGCCGCCCGCCTCACTGAGCACTCTGGCCGCGCCCTGGGACGCGGACGCGCAACGGACAACCCGCATCAAGATCGGAAGCGGCTGACGGTTGTAAGTCCACGCTGTTGACCTCGACATTCGGACCGACCGCCCGCTGCAAGGCACGAACTCGGCTGCTTGTGATCTGGGGCGGGTACGAGCACAACCTCATTCTGCGCACCTATGTGCGCCCCCAGCCGGCAGGCCTCCCTGGCGCCGGCGGCCGACAGGCTTGGAGGCTGCGTTTGCACTGTCCGTGCGGTCAATGACTGCGTGGGCTGTGTCGCAAGCATCAACCGATCAGGTCAGTGGCCGGTCGCTCGCAGGACGAGACGCGATCCGCCAGCCACCTCGCCATGATGTTGCGCGGCAACTCGAGCCGGAACTGCTGCAGATAGCCGCGCCCCTGCGCCAGCCATCCTGCGCCAACCGCATCGTCACTACCCGGCCCCGCCGGTAGTGACGATGCGCGAAGAGCCCCAGCCAGCAAGGCTTTCAGGGGCACTTTCGCAAGTGACGGACCTGAGTGATGGCACTTTCGCCCCCCTCGCCGTCCCCGCAGCCACGCCCACAAGGCGCTGGCCACGTCCCCAGGCATCCGCCACAAGCGGATGGCAGTCCCCCCAGCGCGCAGCACCATGCGCACCCGCGAGCCCAGGGACAGAGGCTCAAACCGATGAACCGACCTCGCAACAGCGGGGCGCCATCGCGGCCAACGCCGTGCCGGGCAGGCCACCCAGCAGCACGCCGGCACAAAACGGATGTGGTGTCCCCGTGTCCCTCGTAGTTCCCGATGCGCCGCGGCGCACGGGACGGACAGAAACACTAACCAGACCTTCGACACCAGCGACAACGAACCGACCGACCCACCCTCAGGGGCAACCAACAGGAACCGAGGAGCGAGCAACAGCAGCAACCCATGCGAGACCTCAACCATGAGCTCAAGCAGCTGTGCCAGCGCAACCGCGACGGCAGCTACTCGACGCGTCACGCCCGCGAGCGGGCGCTCAGCCTGATCGCCAACCAGCTTGCGGGCGCGGGCTTCGTGCGCCTGTCGGTGACCAGTCTGCGGCCGAAGCACGTCGAGACCCTGGTTAGCATCTGGAAAGCCGAAGCGCTTTCCGCGGGCACCATGAAGAACCGTATGGCGCATCTGCGCTGGTGGGCGGAGAAGATTGGCAAGTCCAACGTCATCGCCCGCAGCAACGAGCATTACGGCATCGCCGATCGGCAACTCGTGAGCGGGACCAGCAAAGCGCTCGCGCTGCGCGAGACCGACCTCGCCAAACTCTCAGACCCTTTCACCGCGATGTCGCTGCGGTTACAGGCCGCATTCGGGCTGCGCCGGGAGGAGTCGATCAAGATCCGCCCAGCATGGGCGGACCGGGGCGAAAAACTCGTCCTGAAGGGCTCCTGGACCAAGGGTGGCAGGTCACGGGAGATTCCGATCCGCAACGAGGCACAGCGACAGCTCCTTGAACAGGCCAAGGCCTTGACCGGGCGAGAAAGCCTGATTCCCAAGCATCTCCGCTACGTCGACCAGCTACAAAACTTTCGGCGCCAAACCGCTGAAGCCGGGATCCGGCGGGTCCATGGGCTGCGCCACGAGTACGCGCAGCAGCGCTATCGCGAGTTGACCGGCTCGGAGGCTCCAGCCGCGGGAGGCG
>JBIKWU010000252.1:0-5987 GCA_044356115.1 Burkholderiaceae bacterium | reverse complement strand
GGGCGCCGGGGCGGCGGCCGGGACCGCGGACCCCGGCGCATCGCCGGCGGGCTTGTCGGCGGGCTTCTCGGCCGCGTCAGCGCCGGACTTGCCCTTGCCATTGTCGCGGAAGTCGGTGACGTACCAGCCAGAGCCCTTGAGCTGGAAAGCCGGGGCGGTCAGGCGCTTGGCAAAGGACTTCTCGCCGCACGACGGGCAGGTATCCAGCGGCGGATCGGCGCGCTTTTGCAGGACGTCTTTCTCGAAACCGCAGCGCTCGCAGCGATAGGCGAAGATGGGCATGGCGTGGCTAGGGTGAAGAGGCGACCGCGCAGCGCGCGGATGGCCCGGCACGCGATCGATCCGCGATGAGCCGCAAGCGGCCTAGGCGGACCCGGAACCGGGCCCCGGGAAACCCGCCATTATAAGCGATGGCTGGCCGTCAGCGCCGAAGGGCCTGCGGCGGCATGGCGTAGGCCCAGACGGGCTTGCCGGCCACCGGCTCGAGGCGCGCCTGCGGCTGCCAGCCCGGCACCGGGAACTCGAGGCTCACCAGCCAGGCCCCGGCGGGCAGCTCGGCCGCCGCCTTGGCACCGGCCCGGGCCATGGTTTCGGGCCGCTGGAACAGGTAGACCATCTGGAAACGCGACCAGTCAGCCTGCCAGAGACTGCCTCGGCTTACGCTGGCAAAACGGCAGCGCCAGCGACAGGCCAGGGCCAGCGGCCGGCTGAGCTCCAGCCCGTGCAGTCGCGCCTGTGGGTACTGCTCGCGCAACGCCCGCAGACCATGGCCCAGGCCGCAGCCGGCCTCGAGCACCGCGGCGCCGGGCGGCAACGGCACGGCGGCTGCCAGCCCCGCCAGGGCGCCCGGTGGCGTGGGAAAGAGCGGCGCATCGCGCCAGGAGCCCATGGGGTAGAGCAGCAGCAGCAGCCCGAGCGGCAGCAGCCAGGTGGCTGCCGGCAAGCCGGCCGGCCCGACCAGCAGCATGGCCGAGAGCGGAAACCCGCCGGCGATGAAGATCTGACGCCAGCGACTGGCCGCCGGCCAGGCACACAGCAGCCCGGCGAGGGTAGCCAGGGGCAGCGACAGCAGCATGGGCAGGCCCCAGGCGCGAAGCCCGAAGAACACCACCCAGGCCAGCGCCCAGGCGAGCAGCGCGGGGACTGGCCAGGGCATCAGGCAGCGGGCGGCGCATGCCGCCCGAGGCGATCAGAAGGGGATGTCGTCATCCATGTCACCGAAGGACGGCGCGGCCGGCTTGCCGCGCGGCGCAGGCCGCGCGCCACCGCCGCCACCGCCGCCGCCGCCGCTGGCCGCCACCGGCTCGCGGGTGTAGCCGCCCTCGTCGGCACCACCACCACCGCCGCCGCCATCACGCGAGCCGAGCAGTTGCATTTCCTCGGCGATGATCTCGGTGGTGTACTTCTCCTGGCCGTCCTTGTCGGTCCATTTGCGGGTCTTGAGGCGACCTTCGACATAGACCGAGCGGCCCTTGCGCAGGTACTCGCCGGCGATCTCGGCGAGGCGGTCATAGAAGACCACGCGGTGCCATTCGGTTTCTTCCTTGCGCTCGCCGGAGGCCTTGTCCTTCCAGTTGCGGGTGGTGGCGACCGAGACATTGCACACCGCCGACCCGCTGGGGGTGTATCGGGTTTCGGGATCCCGCCCGAGGTTGCCGACCACGATCACCTTGTTCACCGAAGCCATCTCGCCCTCTCCTGCGCGACCGGGTCGCGCCCTGTGTTGTGTTGCCCGCGACGGCACCCGACCGCCGCGACACCCGTGCCTCAGCCGGCCGCGCGCTCAGGGGACATGACGCCGCCACGCACCGGCCAGCGCTTCTGCCCAAGAGCCGCCACCAACCATACCACCACCATGGCGGCGCACAGACCGATCACGGCTGACGCCCCCCAGCGCCCCTGGACCCATCCGCCCACCGCCCCGCCGGCGAACATGCCCACCGACTGGACGGTGTTGTAGATGCCCAGCGCCGCGCCCCGGGCGTCGGCAGGGGCCATTCGGGACACCAGCGACGGCAGCGAGGCCTCCAGCACATTGAACGCGGTCAGGTACAGGGTCATCAAGACCACCAGAGCGACTAGGCCGCTCGGCTCGGCCATCAGGGCGAGCAGCACCGCCAGCAGCAGCCCCACCGCGCCAGCGAACACCGGCCGCATCCGGCCGCGGCGCTCGCCCCAGCCCAGGGGCCCCACCATGAGCACCAGCGAGGCGACCACCGCCACCAGGTAGAGCAACGGGTGGCCGCTGAGCGGCACGCCGGCGCGCTCGACCAGCCAGCCGGGCACGATCATGAAGAAGGCGATCTGCACCGCGTGCAGGGTGAACACCCCCACGTTGAGCCGCAGCAGGTCAGGGGTGAGCAGCAGCGTGCGCAGCGGCGTGGCCCGCACCGGCGCCGGCACCCGAGGCGCCGGCGGCACCACCCAGAGGGTGACCGCCGCGGCGGCCAGGGCCATGAGCACGGTGAGCTCGAACAGGCCGCTCAGGCCGGCGCGCGCTACCAGCCACGGGGCGGCCACCAGGGTGAGCGCGAAGCTGAGGGCCACCGACACCCCGATGAAGGCCATGGCCTTGGTGCGCTGCGACTCGCGGGTGCTGTCGGCCACCAGCGCGCTGACCGCCGCCGACACCGCCCCGGCGCCCTGCAGCGCGCGCCCGAGGATGATGCCCAGCACGTCGTCGGCCATGGCCGCCAGGCCACTGCCGAGCGCGAACACCAGCAACCCGGCGACGATCACCGGCTTGCGCCCGATGCGGTCGGAGGCCATGCCCAGCGGCAATTGCAGCAGCGCCTGCACCAGACCGTAGGCACCCAGCGCGATCCCGATCAGGGTGGGGTCGTCGCCACCGGGCAGGCGCCGGGCCTCGACCGCGAACACCGGCAGCAGCATGAACAGGCCGAGCATGCGCAGCCCGAACACCGCCGACAGCGCGAGGCTGGCCCGCAGCTCGGTGGGGGTCATGGCGTTGGACGAGGCGGGCATGGAGAAAAGGGCAGACGGCGCCTGGGCGGGCCCGGTGGGAGGCCGGGCGCGGGCGCCGGCAGGCAAGGCCGGACGAGCCGCTCATCATAATCCAAGCCCATCCCGGCACCCCGGTCGGGCGGTCCCGCGCGGGTATAGTTGCCGATTGCCCTGACGCCGTCGATGGACCAGATCCGCATCCGGGGTGCGCGCACCCACAACCTGAAGAACCTGAGCCTCGACCTGCCGCGCGACCGGCTGGTGGTGCTCACCGGGCTGTCGGGGTCGGGCAAGTCCTCGCTCGCCTTCGACACGCTCTACGCCGAGGGCCAGCGCCGCTACGTGGAGTCGCTGTCGGCCTACGCGCGGCAGTTCCTGCAGCTCATGGACAAGCCCGAGGTCGACCTGATCGAGGGGTTGTCACCGGCCATCGCCATCGAGCAGAAGGCCACCAGCCACAACCCGCGCTCCACCGTGGGCACGGTCACCGAGATCCACGATTACCTGCGGCTGCTGTTCGCCCGCGCCGGCACGCCCTACTGCCCGCAGCACCCCGACCATCCACTGGAGGCGCAGTCGGTGTCGCAGATGGTCGATGCCGCGCTGGCCATGCCGCCGGACACCCGGCTGATGGTGCTCGCGCCGGTGCTGGCCGCCCGGCGCGGCGAGCACGCCGAGCTGATGCAGGATCTGCGCGCCCAGGGCTTCGTGCGCATCCGCGTGGCCACCGAGGGCCGCAGCGGGCCGCCGCGGGTGATCAGCCTGGACGACGGCGATCCGGGCCTGTCGCGCCAGCACAAGCACAGCATCGACGTGGTGGTGGACCGGGTGAAGGTCGCGCCCGGCATCGGCCAGCGGCTGGCCGAGTCCTTCGAGACCGCGCTGCGCCTGGCCGATGGCCGCGCGATCGTGGCCGACATCGACGGCGGCGCCGAGCGGGTGTTCTCCAACCGCTTCGCCTGCCCCATCTGCAGGCACTCGCTGCGCGAGCTCGAGCCGCGGCTGTTCTCGTTCAACAACCCGCTGGGCGCCTGCCCGGCCTGCGAGGGCCTGGGCACGGTCGAGTACTTCGACCCGCGCCGGGTGGTGGCCTTCCCCAACCTGTCACTGGCCGCCGGCGCGATCCGCGGCTGGGACCGGCGCAACCAGGCGCACTTCGCACAGCTCGGCGCGCTCGCCGCCTGCCACCGCTTCGACCTCGACACGCCCTTCGAAGCGCTGCCCGAGGCGGTGCGCGGGCTGGTGCTGCACGGGTCGGGCTCGCAGCCGGTGCCGGGCCTGGGCGGCCCCGAGGCCGGCGGGCGGGCCCAGCCCTTCGAGGGCGTGATCCCCAACCTCGAGCGCCGCTGGCGCGAGACAGACTCCCCACCGGTGCGCGAGGAACTGGCCAAGCTGCGCCAGGCCCGGCCCTGCCCGGCCTGCGAGGGCACGCGGCTGCGCAGCGACGCGCGCCATGTGCGGGTGGGCCCGCCCGGGGCCGACCAGCCGATCTGGGCGCTCTCGCGCTGGACGCTGCGCCAGGCCCAGGCCTGGTTCGAGGGCCTGACCCTGCCCGGCCACCGTGCCGCCATCGGCGAGCGCATCGCGCGCGAGATCCTCTCGCGGCTGCGCTTCCTGAACGACGTCGGCCTGGAGTACCTGTCGCTGGACCGCGCCGCCGACACGCTCTCGGGCGGCGAGTCGCAGCGCATCCGGCTGGCCTCGCAGATCGGCTCGGGCCTCACCGGCGTGATGTACGTGCTCGACGAGCCCTCGATCGGCCTGCACCAGCGCGACAACGACCGGCTGATCGGCACGCTGCGCCACCTGCGTGACCTCGGCAACTCGGTGCTGGTGGTCGAGCACGACGAGGACGCGATCCGTGCCGCCGATCATGTGGTCGACCTCGGCCCCGGCGCGGGCGAGCACGGCGGGCAGGTGATCGCCCAGGGCACGCCGGCGCAGATCGAGGCCGACCCGGCCTCGCTCACCGGGCGCTACCTGTCGGGCGCGCTGGCCATCCCGGTGCCGCGCGCGCGCGCGGTCCGCAGCGGGCCGGCGGTGGTGGTGCGCGGCGCGCGCGGCCACAACCTGCGCGGCATCGATGTCGCCTTCCCGGTCGGGCTCATGGTGTGCGTCACCGGCGTGTCGGGCTCGGGCAAGTCCACGCTGGTCAACGACACCCTGCACCTGGCGGCGGCGCGCCACCTCTACGGCTCGGCGGCCGAGCCGGCGGCGCACGATCGCATCGACGGCCTGGAGCTCTTCGACAAGGTGATCGCGGTGGACCAGAGCCCGATCGGGCGCACGCCACGCAGCAACCCGGCCACCTACACCGGCCTGTTCACCCCGATCCGCGAGCTCTTTGCCGAAACCCCCATGGCGCGCGAGCGCGGCTACGGCGCCGGGCGCTTCTCGTTCAACGTGAAGGGCGGGCGCTGCGAGACCTGCGAGGGCGACGGCGTGATCCGGGTGGAGATGCACTTCCTGCCCGACCTCTACGTGCCCTGCGAGCGCTGCCGCGGCAGCCGCTACAACCGCGAGACCCTCGAGGTGCAGTACAAGGGCCGCAGCATCGCCGAGGTGCTGGCCATGACCGTCGAGCAGGCGCATGCGTTCTTCGCGACGGTGCCGCTGGTGCAGCGCCGCCTGCAGACCCTGCTCGACGTGGGCCTGGGCTACCTGCGCCTGGGCCAGAGCGCCACCACCCTGTCGGGGGGCGAGGCGCAGCGGGTGAAGCTCTCGCAGGAGCTCTCCAAGCGCGACACCGGCCGCACGCTCTACATCCTCGACGAGCCGACCACCGGCCTGCACTTCCACGACATCGGCCTGCTGCTGCGGGTGCTGCACGCGCTGCGCGACGCCGGCAACACGGTAGTGGTCATCGAGCACAACCTCGATGTGATCAAGACCGCCGACTGGGTGATCGACATGGGCCCGGAGGGCGGTGACGGCGGCGGACGGGTGGTGGCCACCGGCACGCCCGAGGCGGTCGCCGCCGAGCCGGCGAGCCACACCGGTCGCTACCTCGGCAGGGTGCTGCG
>JBIKWU010000251.1:0-5988 GCA_044356115.1 Burkholderiaceae bacterium | reverse complement strand
GCTTGGGCACGTGCCTCGAGTTCGGTCAAGCTACGGTCGATTCGCACGAGTTCCAGCCGAGGCTCGAGGCCACGTTCCACCAGCCTGGCCACCGTAGCTCGTTCTTCGCGGCCGAGTTCGAGCGCCTTGAGGGTGTTGGTCAAGCCTATGTCTACTTCCTGCAGTTCGCGCTGACGCTGTTCGAGTTGCGCCTGAAGCGCTGACAGGAGCGAGACATGCTCGGCGAGCTTGGACTGATAGGCAGCAGTTTCCACCTGGACCAGATCGGGAGCGCTCGACAGGACCAGCGGGCTGAACGTCGGCGCTTCCCCAGTGGCCTGCCCACGCAGCCGCGCAGCACGCGCCTCGAGCCCGAGTAACTGCTGGAAACGGGTCTGTCGGTCCGCGTCGTGCTGGACGGTGGACAGCGCCACGAGTCGGGCACCCGCGTCCACTCGCTGCCCCTGCTTAGCCAGGATCTCGGTGACGACCCCTCCCTCGAGGTTTTGCACGACCTGCAGCTTTGCAGAGGGAATGATGCGCCCCGTAGCACGGGTCACGGTATCCACTTCGGCCACGGCCATCCAGAAGAAGATCAAGGCGAAGAAGGCTGCGATACTCCATAGCAACCACATCGATGCCCGCCGCATCTCCCCGCGTCTGGCAGAGCTTGCAACAACAGTGCGAGCCGGGGCGGAAAGGCTCGAGGCGGTCATCGTGCCTTGCCGGGAAGGGACCTTCGGGTCCGCGGGCGACGTCATGGCGCGCGCTCCTGGACGGGCCCTGCAGGCGTAGCATTGGACGCAGCAGCCATCTGTTGCTGCGCGCGCAGCAACTCCTCCGGCGTACCCTGCGCCGTCACGCGTCCCTGGTCCAGCACTATGATCTTGGTGGCCAGCTGGAGCATCGTGCTCTTATGGGTAATGGCGATGAAGGTACGACCATCGAGTTCAGCCCGGATTCGCTGAAGCAGCGCCGCCTCGGCGCCGACATCCATGGCACTCGTGGCTTCGTCGAACACCAAGATGGGAGGCTTGCCAACGAGCGCCCGCGCGATCGCGATTGCTTGTCGCTGCCCGCCCGAGAGGCCCTCTCCGCGCTCGCCCAGGCGCAGGCCATAGCCTTCCGGGTGCAGGCTGATGAAGTCCTCGACTCCTGACACCTTAGCGGCTTGCAGGATCTGCGCATCGGTCGGATGTCGCGCTCCCAGCGCGATGTTCTGCTTGACCGTTCCGCCCAGGAGCCAGACCTCCTGCAGTACGACACCCAGCGCGCTGCGCAGGTCCGCTGGATCGATCTGCCTGACGTCCACTCCGTCGAGCAGCACGGAGCCCGACTCAGGCTTGTATAGACCCAGTACGAGCTTGGCCACCGTTGTCTTGCCCGAGCCCACCTTCCCGATGATGGCCACCCGTTCACCCGGCGTAATCCGGAAGGAGACGTTCTGCAGAGTCGGCCGTGCGGCTCCCGGGTACGTGAAGGTCACCTCACGAAACTCGATGGCTCCCTTGAACTGCGGCCGGGCCATGAAGACTGCATCGTGCCGGTGCTCCCGCTCCTGGTCCATCACGCGCGCCAGCGCCCGGTAGCTCACGACCGTCTGGTTCAGTCGTGTCAGCAATTGCGTGATCTGGGCCATGGGTGCGATCGCCCGCCCCGCCAGAATCGTACAAGCGATGATGGCTCCGAAGCCCATCTGGCCCTGCTGCACCAGCAGTGCGCCCACAGTCACGACGGCCACTTGGACGAACTGTTGAACCGAGCTGGCTACGTTAGCCGCCAACTGGGCCAGCAATCGCGACTTGAGACCTACCCAGGACTGATGCGTCACCGCATCCTGCCAGCGCCGCCGCATCTCGGCACCCGCCCCCAGTGATTTGATGGTCTCGAGCCCGTGGAGTGTCTCCACAAGGATGGCCTGCTTGTGATGACCGTCCTCCTGCGACTCCTTCGTGAGCCTTCGAAGTTGAGGCTGCACGGCTAGACCTGCGATGATCATGACGGGTATGGCAATCGCCGGTACCCAGGCTACTGGCCCGCCGATCAGGTAGATGATGAAAAGGAACAGCACAGCAAACGGCACGTCGATGAAGGTCGTCAACGTGGCCGAGGTGAGGAAGTCCCGGATCGATTCGAACTCCTTGAGCGTACTGGCCAAGGCTCCCGAACTGCCGCGGCGCGTATGCATCTGGGCGTCCACGATCTGCTCGAACAGCGAGTCCGCGATCGCTGAGTCTGCCTTCGAACTGGCCAGGTCCAGGAAGTAGCCGCGCACCATGCGGATCGCAAAGTCGCAGGTGAAGATGATCGACACACCGATGAGCAAGGCCACGAGCGTGTCGATCGCATTGTTCGGGATGACACGGTCATAGACGATCATCGCGAAAACCGAACTCGCGACCGCGAAGATGTTCACCAGAAAGGCCGCCAGTCCCACTTGGGCGTAGACCCAGCGATTGCGCAGCAGCGGGCCCCAGAACCAGTGACCGTGGCGGCCTACGGCCTTGGGCTCTTCGTCAGCCCGCGAGGCAGGGCTTTCCCGACGCAGGAAAGTAAACGCTCGCCCGCTGAGGCGGCTCTGGATTTCCTGGGCGCCAACTGGCCTGGGCACCTCCGAAGCTGCCGGCTCGACAAACAGGATCTGGCCATCCATCTCCTGTCCCAGCAGAACCAGAGCATCTCCGTCCTGTGTGGGGCAGACGGCTGGAAATGCCGGCAACTCCCCTGCGGCGCAGTCGAAGCCGCAGACCTCGACGTCATAGCCCAGGCTATCGGCTGCCTCCAACAGAGTCTCATCTGTCCAGAGGCCCTGGCTGGCTGCAACGCGAGCGCGCAGGGCTGCAGTCGACATCGGCCGCTCGTGGAACGCCAGGATCGCTCGAAAGCCTGCCTCGAGCGGGTCGTGGGGATCTCCAGGTGTGCGGTTCATCGGCGGGACGGAGACTGGGGAGTTGAAACCGGGTTGGTAGTGCGCAGCGCCAGCAGCGGGATGAGGTCCTGGCCTAGATGCAGAAGCCGGAATCTCGTGATCGATTCATCAATGACACTGTCAATCAGGTCTCGCCCCGCGATGTAGAGATCCTCCTGCGCCCTCAGCAGGTCGAGCAGGCTTCCGCGCCTGAAGGCGAACTGTTCCCTGACGGACTCGAACGCGCCCGCGGCCACGCGAACGGCCTCGCCTCGCGCGCGCAAGAGCGCCCGCCCATATCGCACCTCGCCAGCGGCCTGCCGCAGCCCTCGTTCGATCTGCCGGCGAAGTGCTTCTCGCTCAAGGTTGGCCTCGGCGGCTCTTTGCTCAGCTTGCCGCCTTCGTGCAGTTTGGGCACCACCGGTATAGAGGTCCTGCTGGAGACGCAGGCCGACAAAGCGGTCGATGCCAGGAACGCCTGGGCCCGTCAGGTCCCTTCGCGAAACACTCCACTCGGCGTAGACACTGGGCATGCGGGCTGCATCCGCAGCGAGGGCTTCTTGTCGCAGTGATTCGTAGGTGGCGCTGGCCTCAAGGTAGGCCGGATGAATCAGGATCAGCGGCTCAGGATCGTCGAATCGGGCCAACTCGATCTCTGGAGCGGTGGGAAGGGGCAACTCAGGCGGAGGTGGGGAGCCAAACGCCTCACGAAACAAGGCCTCCGCTGCCTCCAGTCTGGTCGTAGTGGCCACCAGGGCTGCCTGTGCATCGGACAAACGCGCGCGAGCTCTAAGCACGTCACTCTGGGAACTGGCCCCCAAGGTCTCCCGCTCCTCTACGAACCCGAGGATCTGCAAGCGCGAGAACCGGTTCGCCTCGCCCAGTCGTACGAGCTGCCTGGCACGGAACACCTCGTGCCAGGCAATCAGGCTGCGCAGCGCAAGATCGGAAAGCTTTGCGTCCGACCGAGCGTCGAGCGCCGACTCTCGGGCTCGAAATGAGTCGACCCGATGACCTGTCGCCCCGAAGTCGTACAGCAGTTGCCGGGCGCGTAGACCGACGGACTGCGAGGTTTCGTCGTAGGCGGGTGTCGACGTCCAGGGTTTCGAAACGGCATCGGAGTGTCGACTACCGCCTTCGAAGGTCCCAGATACCTGGGGCAGGTAGGCGGACCAGGCCTCCCGGGTGATGAGCCTAGCCGTGCGTGACTGCTCGTCGGCCAAGCGCACCTCCGGGTGTGTGAGCACAGCGGCTCGAAGGATGGGCTGGAGACTACGCAGGGGAGCACGCCGATCCGGGTTCTCGCTCCACGACGCCGCTTCATTCAGGAAGGCCATCAATTGATCCGCCACCCCTTGTACCTGCAGGGGGGTCGCGGGTGGCGGTATCAAGGGTTGGGCTGACCCCCCAACCGAGGCTCCGAACAGGAGCAGGAGGAGGGACAAACCGGAAGTCCACCTTGTCCTAGCGATCGCGCTCCGGCTCAACTGCATGCCGTTGCACCCAAGGTGCCAGCGGCCATACGTCATGGCCAGGGAAACAGAAGCGAGGGCGGTATGAGCACGTTGGTCACATCACCCACGAACTCCAGTTCGATCAGGTCGCTGGCCTGGATCTGGCTGGCGCCGACAGCAGCGTTCTTGTCGTAGCGGATCTGGAACCTCGTGAGGTTGGTGGTCGCGTCGAAGGTCGACAGCATCCGAAACTCATTGTCGCCCACCGCCCCCAGTGTCGTGCCGTCTTGCACCAGCTTGAGAACGCCCGCGGCGCTGCCCACCAGCTTCGTCACGCCCACATCCACAGCGTGCGCGACATTGTTGGCCGTCGTCACCTCCGTAGCCCCGCCCACCGCCTTGGACTCCAGCCCCACCGCAAAGGAGCTCACCAGTCCCTCCACCGTCAGCGTCACGGACAACACCTTTCCGCTCGCATCCACGATAGGGTTGGCTCCTAGCTGCGACGGATCGGCCACCAGGGCAATTCTTCCGTTGGCCGTAGCGCCTTGCAAGTTACGTGTCACCAACTGCCACACATCCGCCGGATCACCCGTATTCGGATCCGTGAACTTCGGGTTAGTCACTGAGGAGCCCACCACTTTGGCGTAGTCGTACACCAGATCGATCACCGCCCCCGACACCTTCGAGCCCGCTATCTGCCCCTCATCCAGCGTGACGTCGAACCTCACCGTCGTGCGGTTCGTCGCCGCGTTCTGCGTGAGCGTCAGATTCCTCAGCTCCACGAAACCCGCGCCTGTGTCAGGCTGCACCATCGCCGTGTACCCTGCTCCACTTGGCGGCCCAAACAGCGCCGACAGATCCAACTTGTCCCCGCTTCCAAACCCGTAGATCCGGTCCGGGCTCGCAGGCGTCGAGGCTCCCTCCGAGCCAAGCGTCACTACATCGTTGCCGCCACCCAGGAACACCCGCTCCAGCGCCGCGCCCAGGCTCAGCGTGTCGTTGCCCGCCGTGCCCTTGACGGCCGTAAACAGCAACTGCTGCAGCGCTGCGCTCGCGTTGCCCGCTACGTCCCCGGCCGCCCCCGCCCCCATCTGCACGATCACCCCGGCGGCCGTTGAACTCACGTTGGGTGTCACCACCACCGTGTACTTGCTTTCGTCTACCTGCGTGAAGCCGGTCACCGTGGCGTTGCTCGCGATTACGTCCGATGCCTCGAGTCCCGACACCGCCTCGCTGAACACCACCTCCAGCGTCGTCGACCCAGTGGCCGCATCCACAGCCTTCTGGGCCACCTGCACCGTCGGCGCAGTGCTGTCCAGCGTGAAGCTCAGCGTTGTCGTGTCCGACACGTTCCCAGCCGTATCCGTCTGCCTCACTCGGATCATGTTCGCACCCGACGCCGCCGCAGGCTTGGTCGTGCTCCAGTTCGTCCCATCGGTGGAGTACTCCACCCGCGCACCCGTCTCGGTCGCGCCCACCGCATAGCCTCCCTGGCTCGTAATCCCGTCCGTCGCGCTCGCGCCCGTATCGCTAGTCAGCGCCAGAGTCGGCGCTCCAGGCTTGGCCGTGTCCAGCGTGAAGCTCAGCGTCCCCACCTCCGACACGTTGCCCGCCACATCCGTCTGCCTCACCCGGATCGTGTTC
>JBIKWU010000250.1:0-5999 GCA_044356115.1 Burkholderiaceae bacterium | reverse complement strand
CGCTGCCCAGGCGATCGGTGCCGGCAAGGTCTGGCTCGCCTGCCCCGAGGGGCTGTCGCTGGCCGCGAGCGCCCCGCAACTCATGAGCCGCGCCTTTGACGCGCCCGCCGACGATGTCGAGGCCACGGTCATCGGCTGCGGGCTCGGCACGAGCCCAGCAGCGTCGGCCCGACTGGGCCTCGCGCTCGCGCGATCCCGCGCCTGTGTCGTCGACGCCGACGCGCTGAACCTGATCGCCGCCGACCCCGCCCTGGGACACGCGCTCGCCGCGCGCAGTGGGTCCATCGTGCTTACCCCCCACCCGCTGGAAGCTGCCCGCCTGCTCGGCGGCACGACCGCCACGGTGCAATCAGACCGCCTGACCGCCGCCCTGCGCCTGGCCGACCAGCATCGCTCGGTGGTGCTGCTCAAAGGCGCGGGAACGATCATTGCTTGCGCTGACGGACGATGGGCGATCAACACCACCGGCTCGGCAGCCCTGGCCACGGGTGGCACCGGCGATGTGCTCGCCGGGCTGGTCGGGGGCCTGCTCGCCCAGGGCTACCCCGCCTGGGAGGCAGCCTGCCTGGGCGCCTGGCTGCATGGCCGCGCCGCCGACCTCTGGCGGATGACGCATCCCCATGGCGCCGGCCTCAATCCCGCCTTGCTGCCTGCCCTGTTGCCGGGCGCCTGGCCCGCTCCCGAGGATTCGCATGACCCCCATTGAACGCCACCAACGCATCGGCATGCTGCAGGCCCAGGCCAGCGCCGCCCGCCATCTTCGCCTGAGCAGCCTGTTCGAGCGCGAACCCCAGCGGGTGGCCGCCTTCACCCTCGAAGCAGCCGGCCTGTGCCTGGACCTGAGCCGTCAGCGCCTCTCGGCCGAGCAGCGCCTCGCGCTGCTGGACTATGCCGCCGCGGCCGGCGTGCCCGCCCGGCGCGATGCGCTGCTGGCCGGTGCGGTGGTGAATCCCACCGAGCATCGAGCGGCCTGGCACACCGCGCTGCGGGCCCCCGCCGGCGCCGGACAACCGCCCGAGGTGGCCGAGTGCCTGCAGCGCATGACCCGCTTCGCCACGGCGGTGCGCAGCGGCGAGTGGCGCGGCGAGCGCGGCCAGACGCTCACCGACGTGATCTGCGTGGGCATCGGTGGCTCGCATCTCGGCCCGCAGCTCGCCAGCGAGGCGCTGGCGGCCCATGCCGCCGGCGGCCCGCGTCTGCACTTCCTCTCCAATGTCGACCCGGCCGCCTGGGAAACCCTGCAGGCGCAGCTCGACCCCCATCGCAGCCTCGCGATCATCGCCTCCAAGTCCTGGCGCACGCTCGAGACCGCCCGCAACATGGATGGCGTGATGGCCTGGTTCGAGGCTGCCGGCATCTCCCGCGCCGGGCTGGCACGGCATCTGGCCGGGGTCACCGCGGCCCCGGCCCTGGCCACTGCCAGCGGTATCGCCGCCGACTCGCTCTTTCCCTTCTGGGACTGGGTCGGCGGCCGCTATTCGCTGTGGTCGGCCATCGGCCTGCCGCTGATGCTGGCCATCGGGCCGGCGGGCTTCCAGTCGCTGCTGGCCGGCGCGCATGCGATGGACCGCCATTTCGCGCAGGCGCCGCTGGCCGGGAACGCGCCGGTGGCGCTGGCCCTGATCGCCTTCTGGAACCGCTTGCTCGACCCGGCTGCCACCGAGGTGGTCGCCCCGTACTGCGAGCCCCTGCGCCGCCTGCCCAGCTACCTGCAGCAGTTGCAGATGGAGAGCAACGGCAAGTCGGTCGACGAGACTGGCCACCCGCTCGACTGGCACACCGCCGCGGTCACCTGGGGCGCCGCGGGCACCGACGCCCAGCACTCGTTCTTCCAGGCCCTGCACCAGGGCACGGCCGCGCATCCGGTGGAGTTCGTGCTGGCCCTGCCCGATCAGCCCGACCCGCAACGCCGCGACGAGGCGCTGCTGGCCAACGCGATCGCGCAGGCCCAGGCCCTGATGCTGGGACGCAGCCGCGAAGCGGTCGAGCGGGCCCTGCGAGCGGCCGGCATGACCGACGCCCAGGTGGCCCAGGCAGCCAGCCATCGCGTGCACGCCGGCGACCGGCCCTCCACCACGCTGCTGATCGGCCGGCTCACCCCGCAGGCCCTCGGTGCGCTGATCGCCCTCTACGAGCACAAGACTGCCGTGCTGGCCTGGCTCTGGGGCATCAACCCGTTTGATCAATGGGGCGTCGAACTCGGCAAGCAGATGGCCGGCCCGATCGAGACCGCGCTGCGTGCCATGCGCGAAGGCGATGCCGGCGCCGCCGACGCGATCACCGATCCCGCCGCGCGCGCCTGGGTGGCGCGACTGGGCGCCGCGCTGCAGGCCGATGACCTGATGCGCAGCGCTGCCGCGCCGCGCGGGGGCGACTGAGCAACAGCTCCGCAGCGCCCCGGCCCTTCGCCGTTCAGGCGCTGACCAGACGGCCGGCCTTCAGCGTCAGGCGCTGCCGGCAGCGCGCGGCCAGGCCCTCGTCATGGGTGACCAGCACCAGCGTGGCCCCGGCCTCACGGTTCAGCGTGAACAGCAGATCGATGATCCGCTCGCCGGTGGCCGCGTCCAGGCTGCCGGTGGGCTCGTCAGCCAGCAGCAAGGGCGGCGAGCCGGCAAAGGCGCGGGCGATGGCCACCCGCTGCTGCTCGCCGCCGGAGAGCGTGCGCGGGTAGTGACCTGCCCGCTCGGCCAGCCCCACGCGCTCGAGCAACTCGCGCGCCCGCTCGGCGGCCGCCGGCTCGCCAGCCAGTTCCAGCGGCAGCATCACGTTCTCGAGCGCGGTCATCTGCGGCAGCAACTGGAAGTTCTGGAAGACGAAGCCGACATGCCGGGCGCGCCACGCGGCCCGACCGTCCTCGTCGAGGTCGAACAGGTTCCGGCCGCCCACCACCACCCGCCCGGCACTGGGCAGATCAAGGCCGGCCAGCAGTCCGAGCAGCGTGGACTTGCCCGAGCCCGACGCGCCGACGATGGCTGCGGTGTCACCGCTGGCCACCCTGAAAGAGACGTCCTCCAGGATCGACAACCAGCCATCGGCATCGCGCACCCGACGCCCCAGCCCCTCGACGATAATCGCGTCCATGCATCCACCGTTAGATCCGACCGCAGCCCGGGCCGCGCGCCCATGCATCACCCGCTCAGGGCCTCTGCGCCGACGCCTGCTCGGCCGGCTCGCGAGTCTACCCTTGCTGGGTGCTGGCGCCCTGCTCTGCCTTACCGCCCCCGTGGCCGCGGGCCCGGCCGCGAGCGCTCCGGCCGCGCCGCTGGCGCTCGTGCTGGGTGACAGCCTGTCGGCGGAATACGGCCTGCGCCGCGGCAGCGGCTGGGTGGCGCTGCTGGCCGAGCGGCTGGCCGCGCGCAAGCCGGCCTGGTCAGTGTTCAATGCCAGCATCAGCGGCGAGACCACCGCGGGCGGCCATACCCGCCTCGCCGCGCTGCTTGCCGAGCACCGCCCGCGCCTGCTGGTGATCGAGCTCGGCGGCAATGACGCGCTGCGCGGCCTCGATCTTGCCGCCACCGCGCGCAACCTCGATGCCATGGTGGTGGCCGGGCAGGCCGCTGGCGCACGCGTGCTGCTCACCGGCATGCGAATGCCGCCCAATTACGGCCGGCGCTACGGCGAGCAGTTCGAGCAGATGTACCGCGAGATTGCCGCGCGCCGTCAGTGCGCGCTGGTGCCCTTTCTGCTCGAAGGCATCGGCGAGCGGCTCGACCTCTTCCAGGCAGACCGCATCCACCCCACCGAAGCCGCCCAGCCGCTCATCCTGGCCAATGTCTGGCCAGCCTTGTCTGCACTGCTCGGTCGGGGCTGACGGGGCCGCGAGCGCCGGCCGCCGCCAGCGTCATGCCACAATCGGGCCGCGCGCCCATGGCGGAATCGGTAGACGCCGGGGACTTAAAATCCCCTGACTTCGGTCGTGCCGGTTCGAGTCCGGCTGGGCGCACCAGCCTGCCCGCCCGCCTCAGGCGCTGGCCGGCTGGAACAGGCCCTTCACCCGGATGAAATCGATCACCGACTGCAGGCCCTCGCGGGTCTTGAGGTTGGTGAACACGAAGGGCCGCTCGCCACGCTGCTGGCGGGCATCGCGGCCCATGATCTCAAGCGACGCGCCCACATGCGGGGCGAGGTCGGTCTTGTTGATGACCAGCAGATCGGAACGGGTGATGCCGGGGCCGCCCTTGCGCGGAATCTTCTCGCCGCCGGCCACGTCGATCACGTAGATGGTGAGATCGGAGAGCTCGGGGCTGAAGGTGGCGGCAAGGTTGTCTCCGCCCGACTCGATGAACACCACGTCGGCCTGCGGGAAGCGCTCGAGCATGCGGTCGACCGCCTCGAGATTGATCGACGCATCCTCGCGGATGGCGGTGTGCGGGCAGCCGCCGGTCTCCACGCCCATGATGCGCTCGGGCTCGAGGGCGCCGGCCACCGTGAGCAGCCGCTGGTCTTCCTTGGTGTAGATGTCGTTGGTGACCACCACCAGGTCGTGACTGTCGCGCATGGTCTTGCACAGCATCTCGACCAGGGTGGTCTTGCCCGACCCGACCGGGCCGCCGATGCCCACGCGCAGCGGGGGCAGAGTCTTGGTGCGCATCCGTACCTCGTGAAAAGGATCCTGCGATCAGGATCGGAACAAGCGGGTGTACTGCCGTTCATGGCGCATGGCCATCACGCCGGCCAGTGGCGAGAAACTCCAGGGCTCCGCGGGCGACGGGTCGGCGATGCGCCCGCGCAGTTGCAGGATCAGGCGCTGGCCTGCGCTCTGGCCCAGCGGCACGATCTTCACCGCGGCCTGCACCTGGTTCTCGAGCCAGGCAAAGCCCCAGGCCGCACGGGAGGCCTCGGCGGGCAGCCCCTGGGCGCTGCCGCAGAGCGCGAAACAGATCGGCGCGGTGGGGCCGGCGCGGCCGGCCGACAGCGCGCGGGCGAGCGCCGCCTCGCGCCCGCCAGGGTGCAGCCCGACCAGCCAGCGCAGCAAGGCCGCACCGGTCTGCCGTGCTTCGGCGCGGGCCTCGGCACTGTCGCGGCTGGCGAGGAAGCCGTCATCGAGGCCCTGCAGCATGGCGTACAGCCCTTCCCACTCGGCGTGCCCCGGCAGGCAGCCTGCGCTCGCCTGCTCGAGCGCTTGCGCCGCGGCAAGCACCGCCGGCAGTTCACGCACCGCGAAGGCGCTGCGCCAGTGGGAGTCAATCCAGGCGAGCGCGCTGCCTTCATCGGTCACCAGGCTGGCCCAGGCCGCTGCCTCGAGGCCTTGCGAGTAGCTGAAGCTGCCGATCGGCAACGCCGGCGAGGCAAGCTGCAGCAGGGCCGGGAGCCAGTCCGGCAGGGGTTGCACCGCCTGCGCGTGGGGCGCGCGCTCAATGGCCGTGACCATACGCGCCGCCCTCCGGCTCAAAAGGGGCCCAGGTGCGGCGCAGGGTGGCGCCCAGACCGACCAGCATGTCAGCGAGCACCGGGTCATAGCCGAGCACCAGCCGGTCGGCCAGCACCTGCACCGGGACATGCCGGTTACCCAGGTGATAGGCGGCCCGCAGCAGGTCCAGCCCGGAGCCGGCGCGCACCTCGAGCACGTCCTCGTCGGCGGCCTCCACGCGCACGCGCAGCTCGCCGCCCGCGATCACCGTGCCGTGCCGCAGCACGGTGCCACGCGGCAGCACCACCGCCACCTCGCGACCGTCATCGAGGCGGGCGCGCAGGCGGCTGCGGGAGCGGGCATCGAAGGGCAGGCGCAATGCCGCCGCGCACTCCCCCGGCGTGGCCTCGACCCGATCGAGCAGCGGCAGGCCCGCGATCTCGGGCGGGCGCTCCCGATCGGGGTCGACGATGCGCATGCCCATGCCGACGCCCGTGCCCGATCAGAAGAGGAAGTAGCGCTGCGCCATCGGCAGCACGGTGGCCGGCTCGCAGGCCAGCAGCACGCCGTCGGCATGCACCCGGTAGTTCTGGGCGTCGACCGTGATGTGCGGCGTGTAGCCGTTGTGGATCATGTCGGCCTTGCGAAC
>JBIKWU010000248.1:0-6011 GCA_044356115.1 Burkholderiaceae bacterium | reverse complement strand
GGCGCAGGCCAACCTGGCCGAGGCGCAGGCCAACCTCGCGCGGGTGCGTCAGGATGTCGAACGCTATGCCCCGCTGCTCAAGGACAACGCCATTCCGCGTCAGACCTACGAGCAGACAGTGGCCCAGGAACGCCAGGTGAAGGCGGTGGTCGATGCCCGCCAGGCCGGGCTGGAATCGGCGCGCCTGGAGCGCAGCTACACCGAAGTGCGATCGCCCATGGCGGGGCTGGTCGGGTTGCAGAAGGTCGAGGTGGGCGGGCTGGCCTCGGCCGGGCAGACCGTGCTGGTCACGGTGTCCACCCGCGATCCGATGGTCGCCTACTTCAACATTCCCGAGACCGACTATCTGGCGGTCATGCGCGGCAGCGCCGGGGCGCCCGCGAATCGCGAGACGGCACTGCGCCGACCGGTGCGGCTGGTGCTGGCCGATGGCAGCGTCTACGCCCAACCGGGGCGCATCGATTTCGCCGACCGGGCTCTCGATGCAGGCACCGGTACGCTGACCCTGCGCGCGGTCTTCCCCAACCCCGGTGATGTGCTGCGCGCCGGCATGAGCGCGCGGGTACGCATCCCTCATGACACGCTCGAGAACGCCCTGCTGGTGCCGCAGAAGGCGGTAGGCGAGATGCTCGGGCGGCAGTTCCTGACGGTGGTTGGCGAGGGCGACAAGGTTGAGCAGCGCGCGGTGACGCTCGGTGCGCGCAGCGGCGAGAACTGGCTGGTCACCGCCGGGCTCAAGGCTGGCGAGCGCATCGTGGTCGACGGGCTGCAGGCGGCCCGTCCGGGCACGGTGGTCGCGCCGCGCGCGCTGGTGCCGCTGACGGCCCCCGAACCGGCCGCGGCGCCCGGCAAGGCGGCACCGCCGGCCACGGCCGCGCCCGCGGCTGCCCGCTGATCCGGCGGTATCATGGCGCGCTTCTTCATCTTCCGGCCGGTGATGGCGATCGTCACCGCCATCGTCATCACGCTGGCCGGCCTGATCGCCGGCCTGACCCTGCCCATCGCCCAGTACCCGCAGATCACGCTGCCCACGGTGCGGGTGGCCGGCGTCTACCCGGGCGCCAATGCCCAGGTGGTCGAGGAGTCGGTGGCCACCCCGATCGAAGAGCAGGTCAACGGCGTCGAAGGCATGCTCTACATGAGCTCCAGCGCGGCGAGCGACGGCTCGTACTCGCTGGACGTCACCTTCGCCCTCGGCGTGGACCCCGACATCGCGGCCGTGCAGGTGCAGAACCGGGCCTCGCAGGCGAGTTCGCGGCTGCCGTCCGAGGTGCTCGCCGCCGGCCTGAGCACCCGCAAGCAGAGTCCTGATTCACTGATGTACGCGGCGCTGGTCTCGCCCAAGGCCACGTATGACGAGCTCTTCCTGAGCAACTACGCGTCCATCAACGTGATCCAGGCGCTCAAGCGGGTCAAGGGCGTGGGCAACGTGCAGATGTTCGGCTCGGACTTCGGCATGCGCATCTGGCTCAAGCCCGATCGCATGGCCTCCTTCGGGCTGACCCCGGCCGATGTCATGCGCGCGGTCAGCGAGCAGAACCAGCAGGCACCGGCCGGCCAGGTGGGGCAGATGCCCGCGCCGCGCGACCAGCAGTTCCAGTACAGCGTGTCGGTGCGTGGCCGTCTGGCCGATCCCGAGGAGTTCGGCGCGATCGTCGTCCGCTCGCGGCCCGACGGCTCCTTCGTGCGCCTGCGCGACATCGCCCGGGTGGAGATGGGCGCGCGCGATTACCTCTTCCAGTCGCGGCTCGATGGCAAGCCGGTGGCGGCCTTCTCCATCAACCTCACGCCCGATGCCAGCGCGATCGAGACCGCGCGCCTGATCCGCGAGCGCCTGGCCGAACTCTCGCGGGCGTTCCCCGAGGACCTCGGCTACGAGATCATCCACGACAACACCGTGTTCATCACCGCCTCGCTCGAGGAGGTGGTGCACACCTTCTTCGAGGCACTGCTGCTGGTGCTGCTGGTGGTGTTCCTGTTCCTGCAGAGCTGGCGGGCCACGCTCATCCCGATGCTCGCGGTGCCGGTCTCGCTGGTGGGCGCGCTGGCGGCCTTCACGCTGCTGGGTTTCACCATCAACACCCTCACGCTCTTCGGCATGGTGCTGGCGATCGGCATCGTGGTCGATGACGCGATCGTGGTGGTCGAGGCGGTGGAACACCACATGAACCACGGCGGACTCGCGCCGCGCGAGGCCACCCTCAAGGCGATGGAGGAGGTGTCCGGACCGGTGGTCGCCATCGCGATGATCCTGGCCGCGGTGTTCGTGCCGGTGGCCTTCCTCGGCGGCATGGCCGGGGTGATGTACAAGCAGTTCGCGATCACCGTGGCGGTGTCCACGGCGCTGTCGGCCTTTGTCGCGCTCTCGCTCACGCCGGCGCTGTGCGCCCTGCTGCTCAAGCCCAAGAGCGCGGCCGCGGGCGGTCCGGTGGCCCGCTTCTTCGGCGCCTTCAACCGCGGCTTCGACTGGCTCACCGAGCGCTACGGCCGCGGCGTGGCCGTGCTGATCCGCCGCGCGGTGCTGGCCATGGCGGTGCTGGCGGCGCTGATGGCGGCCACCTGGCAGCTCATGGCCCGTGTGCCCGGCACCTTCGTGCCCCCCGAGGACCAGGGCTTCTTCCTGGGCGCGGTGCAGCTGCCGCAGGCTGCCTCGATGAACCGCACCATCGAGGTCACCACCCGCGTCGACGAGATCCTCGCGGCCACGCCCGGCGTGCGAAAGCGTCTGGTGATCAACGGCTTCAACCTCATGAACGGCTCGGTGCAGTCCAACAGCGCCCTGGTCCTGGCCGTGCTCGATCCCTGGGAGGAGCGCACCAGCCCCGAGACCCGGCTGCGGGCGATCATCGGCGGGTTCATGCAGAAGGCCAGCGCGCTGCCCGAGGCCAAGGTGCTGGCGCTGAATCCGCCGGCCGTGCCGGGGCTGGGCGCCTCGGCCGGCTTCAGCTTCAAGCTGCAGGATCGCACCGGCGCCACGCCCCTGCAGCTCGCAAAGGTGGCCACCGACTTCGTGGCCGCGGCCAACCAGCAGCCCGAACTGCGCAACGTGTACACCACGTTCAACCCGGCGGTGCCGGCCTTCCGGGTGGACATCGACCGCGAGAAGGCGAAGAAGCTCGGCGTGCCGATCAACGATGTCACCGCCATCCTCCAGACCTTCCTGGGCGGCGTCACCATCAACGACTTCAACCGCTTCGGCCGCACCTACAAGGTGACCATGCAGGCCGACAGCGACTATCGCGGGGACATCGCCGCCATCGGCGCCTTCCAGGTCCGCTCGGCCAGCGGGCAGATGGTGCCGCTGTCCACGCTGGTCCAGGCCGTGCCCACCGGCGCGCCCACGCTGGTCGACCGCTACAACCTGTTTCGCATCGCCGAGATCAGCGGCGAACCGGCGCCCGGCTACAGCTCGGGTCAGGCGCTGGCGGCCATGGAGCGGCTCGCCGCCGAGAAGCTGCCGGAAGGCTACGGCTATGAATGGTCGGGCATCAGCCTGCAGGAGAAGCAGTCGGCCGGTCAGGCGCCGGTGATCTTCGGGCTCGCGCTGCTGTTCGTGTTCCTGTTCCTGGCCGCGCTCTACGAGAGCTGGACCGTGCCGCTCGCGGTGCTGTTCGCGATCCCGCTGGGCGTCTTCGGCGCCATGCTCGGCCTGTACCTCACCGGGCTCACCAACAACATCTACTCGCAGATCGGTCTGGTGCTGCTGATCGGCCTCGCGGCCAAGAACGCGATCCTGATCGTCGAGTTCGCCAAGATGCTGCGCGAGCAGGGTCAGGACGCGGTCAGCGCCGCGCTGGGCGCGGCCCGCCTGCGGCTGCGCCCGATCATGATGACCTCCTTCGCCTTCATCCTCGGCGTCGTGCCGCTCATCCTGGCCAGCGGCGCGGGCGCGGCCTCGCGGGTATCGATGGGCATCACCGTCTTCAGCGGCATGCTCGCGGCCACGCTGCTCGCCATCTTCCTGGTGCCCGTGCTCTATGTGGTGGTCGATCGGCTCTTCGGCCGGCGCGACGCCCCGGCCCAGCCTCCTGCTCCCCCCGCATCACCCGCGGCGCATGCCCCGGAGACCACGCCATGAGAACCCCGCGTCTTGCGCTGGTGCTGGCCCTCGCGGGCAGCATGGCCGGCTGTGCAACGCCCGAAGCCTTCCGCAGGCCCGACCTGTCGCTGCCAGGCGCATTCCCCGGGGCGGCCACGGGCACCGCGGGCGCCCCGGCGCTGGGCAGCGTCGGGTGGCAGGCCGTCTTCACCGACGCCGCGCTGCGCGGCCTGATCGAGGAGGCCTTGCGCAGCGGCCCTGACGGGCTGATCGCCGCCGCCCGGGTGCGTGAATCCGCCGCCCTGATCGGCCTTGCCCGCGCCCCCGCCCTGCCCGCGCTCAGCGCCTCGCTCAACACCACACCGATCGCCCGCCTGCCGGGGCAAAGCCTCTCGTCCTCCTACCTTGCCGGAGGCGCGGTGTCCTGGGAGCTCGACCTCTGGGGACGCTATGCCCGGGCCACCGATGCCGCCCGCGCCGACCTGCTCGCCGCCACCGAGAACCGCCATGCGGTGAGTGCCTCGCTGGTGGGCAATGTGGCCAGCCTGTACTACCAGCTCGGTGCCCTGCGCGAATCCGAGGCGGTGCTGCAGGCCTCGGTCCGGAGTCAGCAGGAGGGCCTGCAGATCATCCAGCGTATGTCCCAGGCCGGCATCGTCAGCGCCGCCGAAGAGCGCCAGCAGGAGAGCGCCATCGCGGCCTCGCAGGCGCGCCTGCCGGGGCTGCGTCGCCAGATGCTCGAGGTGCAGAACGCGATCGCCCTCCTGCTCGGGCGCCCGCCCGGATCACTGACCGTGCCAGCGCCTGCCACGGTGGTCCTGCCCGCCGATCTGCCTGCCGGCCTGCCCTCGGCGCTGCTCACCCGGCGCCCGGACATCCGCCGCGCCGAGGCGCAGCTCGCGGCCGCCGACGCCCGGGTGGCCGAGGCCCGGGCCCGGTTCTTCCCGCAGCTCTCGCTCACCGCCGTCCTCGGGGTGACCAGCACGGCGCTGTCCAATCTGCTGGGCGGCGGCGCGGCCACGGTGGCCTCCCTGGGCCCGGGGCTGGTGGCGCCGCTCTACACCGGCGGCTCGCTGAGCGCCAACCGTGACGCCGCGCTGGCGCGGCTCGACCAGGCCCTGCTCACCTACCGCAAGACCGTGTTCGCCGCGCTTGGCGAGGTGGCCGACGGGCTGCAGGCCTACGAGACCAGCGCCGAGGCCCAGCGCCTGCAGGAACAACGGGTGGCCATCGGGGCCGAGGCCCTGCGCCTGGCCGAACTGCGCTTTCGTGCCGGCACCACCAGCTTTCTCGAGGTACTCGATGCGCAGCGGCAACTGCTCGCCGCGCAACTCGACGCCGTGCAGGCCGTTCTCGATCGCCGTCTGGCCCTGGTGCGGGTCTACCTCGCGCTCGGCGGTGGTTGGGACGCCCCCACGTGAGCTCGGCTCCCTCGCTGCCCGGCGCAGCGCCGCGCCCCGAACTGCAGGCCGTGCTCGATGCCCGGGCCGCGCTGCATGACGCCGCGCGGCCCGAGGCACTGGCGCGCCAGCACGCCCGCGGTCGGCTGAGCGTGCGCGAGGCGCTTGCCGCCCTGGCAGATCCGGACAGCTTCGTCGAGTACGGCGGGCTGGCGCAGCCGGCGGTGGCTGGCATGAGCGGCGCCGCGGATGGCCTCGTGATGGGCACGGCGCAGGTGGGCGGCCGCGCGGTCGATCTGGTGCTTTACGACTACACCGTGCACGGCGGCACGCAGAGCGCGGTCAACCACCAGAAGATCACGCGCATGTTCGAGCATGCGCTGCGCCACCGCCTGCCGGTGATCCTCTGGCTCGAGGGCGGCGGCGCGCGCACCCACGACATGCTCGTCTCGGCCCGCGGCGCCACGCCCACCTTCGTGGTGTTCGCGCGGCTTTCGGGTCTGGTGCCCACCATCGGCATCGTGCCCAGCCGGGCTTTCGCCGGCCACGCCAACCTCGCCGGCCTGTCGGAC
>JBIKWU010000247.1:0-6018 GCA_044356115.1 Burkholderiaceae bacterium | reverse complement strand
GCCCTCGCCGCGGTCCGGATCAGCCCCCAGAAGCCGGCATGCAGCGAGGGCGCGAGCAGGCTCTGGCCCCAGTCCATCCAGCGCTCGACATCGGCGCGCGCGCGCCAGTCGGTGGGATACAGCGTGTGCAGCCCGTGCCGGTTGGCGAGATAGCGGCAGATGGTGTTCGACTCCCAGAGCGTGAAGTCATCCTCCTGCAGCGTGGGCACCAGGCTGTTGGGGTTCATGGCCAGGTACTCGGGCGTGCGGGTGCCGCCGAAGGGCCCGCCGACCACGACATGGCGGTGCGCGATGCCGGCTTCCTCGACCAGCCACAGCACCTTCTGGACATTGGACGAGGTGCCTCTTCCCCAGATCGTGAGCATGGTTGTGGCTCCGGCAGATGGCGAGGGCCCGGGAGATGGGCGGGTGGAGGGCCGGTGGCGCGCGGGCTTGGCCGGACCGGCGATGAAGTATGCATAGAATGACCCACCATGCCGGACGCCGCCTACATCAAACGACACATCCGCACCGTGCCCGACTGGCCCGAGCCGGGCGTGATGTTCCGCGACATCACGCCGCTGCTCAGCCAGCCCCGCACGCTGCGCGTGCTCATCGACCTCTTCGTGCATCGCTACATGGATGCCCGGCTCGATCTGGTCGCCGGCATCGATGCCCGCGGCTTCATCCTGGGCGCGATCGTCGCCTACGAACTGAACCTCGGTTTCGTGCCCATCCGCAAGAAGGGCAAGCTGCCCTTCACCACGGTGGCCGAGGAGTACGAGCTCGAGTACGGCAGCGCCACGGTCGAGCTGCACGCCGACGCCTGCAAGCCGGGTGACCGCGTCCTGCTCATCGATGACCTGATCGCCACCGGCGGCACCATGATGGCCGGCAAGAAGCTGCTCGAACGGCTGGGCGCGGTGGTGGTCGAGGGCGCGGCCATCGTCGACCTGCCCGAGCTCGGCGGCTCGCGCCGGCTGCGCGAGGCCGGTCTGGCGCTGCACTGCCTGGTGCAGTTCGACGGCCACTGAGCGGGCGGGGCGCGCGTGGACGAGCTGCGCATCGACAAGTGGCTGTGGGCGGCCCGGTTCTTCAAGACCCGCAGCCTGGCCCAGGAGGCGATCGAGGCCGGGCGGGTGCAGGTCGGCGGGGCCGCGGTCAAGCCCTCGCGCGCGGTGCGCCTGGGCGAGCGCATCACCCTGCGGGGCGGCGAGACCCCGCGCAGCGTGGTCGTCATGGGCCTGTCCGGGCATCGCGGCCCGGCGCCGGTGGCCCAGGCGCTCTACCAGGAAACCGATGAGTCGGTCCGCGATCGCGTGGCCGCCCAGGCGCGACGCGCGCTCGCGCCCGAGCCGGCGCTGAGCATCGACGGTGGCCGGCCCACCAAGCGCGAGCGCCGCGTGCTCGATCGGTGGCGTGATGGCGACTGAGTCGGGCCAGCGCGTCGACCGGGACGAGCGCCGCGCCGTGCTGGCCGGGCTTGCCGCCGTCGCGGCCTACGCCACCGTCGGCGGCGGCCTGCTCGTGCCGGGCCGGGCCGTGGCCCAGCCCGGCACGGCCCTGCTCGCAGCCGCGCGCCGGCTGGCGAGTGGCCCGCATGTGCTGATGATCCGCCACGCCGAGACCGAGCCCGGCGTGGGCGACCCGCCCGGCTATCGGCTGGATGACTGCGCCACTCAGCGCAACCTGTCCGCGGGCGGCCGGCTGCAGTCGCGCCGCCTGGGCGAGGCGATGCGCGCGGCCGGGCTTCGGATCGGCGAGATCCGCGCCAGCGTCTGGTGCCGCTGCCGTGACACTGCCGATCTCGCCTTCGGCCGACACGAGGTCTGGCCGGCGCTCAATTCCTTCTTCGACGATCGCGAGCATCAGGCCGCGCAGACCGCAGCGGTGCGCGCCTTCATCGCGGCGCACCGCGGCCCGGTGATGCCGGTGCTGGTCACGCACCAGGTGAACATCAGCGCGCTGAGCGGCACCGGCGTGGCCATGGGCCATGTGGTGGCCTTCGCGGTCGGGGGCGGCCCGGTGTTCGGCTTCGACCCGCTGGGCTGATCCGGGCGCGTCAGCGCCAGGCGAAATCGGGCTGCTCGAAGTGCGCCACGCGGGTAGCCAGGCCGCGCAGACACACCTCCCGGAACTGGTACAGGATGGCCGCGGTGGGTGCGGCGATCCAGTTGTCGCCCACCGGCATGCGCAGCACCGGCGCGCCGCCGCCGGCCACCGGCTCGAGCATCGGCGCGTCCTCGCGCAGGAATTCGCTCACCGGGATGCGGTGGATGGAGTCGACCTCATCAGGGTTGGGCGCGAGCTCGCGTCGCGAGCCGGCCCAGATCACCACCGGGGTCATGACAAAGCCCGAGCGGGTGACGAAGTCATCGAGCCGGCCGATCACATCGGCCGCGTCCAGGCCCAGCCCCACCTCCTCGCGCAGTTCGCGCAGCGCGGTCTGTTCGGGGGACTCGCCCGGATCGATGCGTCCGCCGGGCAGGGCCCACTGGCCGGGATGGTTGCGCAGCTTCATCGAGCGGCGGGTGAGGATCAGCGCCGCGCTGGCCTGCCAGTGCTCGTGCTGCGGCATGCCGGAGAGGCCGGCGCCATGGCCGGTGTCGGTGACCGTGACCGCGACCGCCGCCGCGCGCGCGCCGGGCGCAGCGGCCCGGACATCGAAGGCCGCGAGATGGCGGGCGAGGGTGGCGCGCAGGTGGGGGTCGCAGTGCATCGGCCGATCATAAATCGGCGGCCGGGTTTGGCCGCGGCCATGGCCTGTGAGAGTGTTCCGGGTCTGCCCTCGACGGGGACGCGGAGACATTCCCATGCATGACATCCTGATCCGTGGCGCCACGCTCGTCGATGGCCTCGGCGGCCCGCCGCAGGTGGGCGATCTCGCGGTGGCCGACGGGCGCATCGTCGCGGTCGGCGGCCGCATCGACGGCAGCGCGCGCGAGACCATCGACGCCGGGGGCGCCCTGCTGACGCCGGCCTGGGTGGACATCCACACCCACTACGACGGACAGGCCACCTGGGATGGCGCCATGGACCCCTCGGCCAGCCATGGCGTGGGCACGGTGGTGATGGGCAACTGCGGGGTGGGCTTCGCGCCGGTGGCGCCGGGCGACGAGAACGCGCTGATCGAACTGATGGAGGGCGTGGAGGACATCCCCGGCACCGCGCTGCACGAGGGCATGCCCTGGGGCCGCTGGCAGTCCTACCCGGAGTACCTCGACCTGCTGGCCGGGCGCGAGTACGCGCTCGATGTCGGCTCGCTGATGGCCCACGGCCCGGTCCGTCATCACGTGATGGGCGAGCGGGGCCGGCGCAACCTGCCGGCCACCGACGATGACATCCGCGCCATGGCCCGGCTGGTGGCCGAGGGCGCGCGCGCGGGCGCGCTGGGCTTTTCCACCTCGCGCATCGCCGGGCATCGGGCGATCGACGGCGCGGCGGTGCCGGGCACCTTCGCCGAGGATGCCGAGGTGCTCGCGCTGGGCCGGGCCCTGGGCGCGGCCGGCCATGGCGTGTTCCAGATGATCCCGGCCAGCACGCTGGGCAGCGCGCCGCAGTTCGGCGGCGAGCGTCATGCGCTGATGGCCGAGGTCGAGCTCATGGCCCGCATCTCGCGCGAGAGCGGCCGACCGCTCACCTTCACGCTGATGCAGGTCGACGAGTTCCCCGAGCAATGGCGCGAGGTGCTGGCGCGCGTGGGCGCGCTCAATCGCGAGGGCGCGCAACTGCATCCGCAGGTGGGCGCGCGGCCCACGGGCATCGTGATGAGCCTGGACACCTACCACCCCTTCATGCGCCGGCCAGGCTGTCTCGCGCTGCGCGGCCTGCCGGTGGCCCGGCGCGCCGCGGTCATGCGTCAGCCCGCGGTGCGCGCGGCCATCCTGGCCGAGACCAGCGTGCCGCACGCGCAGCCCGGGCGCATGGAGAACGTGGTGGCCTTCGCGCGCGCCAACTATCCGCAGACCTGGGCGCTGGCCGATGTCGAGGCGGCCGAGCCGCTGCCCGAGCGCTCCTTCGCGGCGCGCGCCGCCGCCGCCGGGCAGGACGAGGAATCCTTCCTCTACGACTGGCTGACCGCCGGCGAGGGCCGCGACTTCGTCGTGCGCTTCTTCACCAACTACAGCGGCCACAGCCACGAGGCGCTGCGCGAGATGCAGCTCAGCGATCTCACCGTCAGCGGCCTGAGCGATGCCGGTGCGCATGTGAGCGTGATCTTCGATGCCGTGGCGCCCACCTTCCAGCTCACCCACTGGGTGCGGGATCGCCATCGCGGGCCGCGCCTGCCGCTGGCGCATGTGGTGCATCGCCAGACCTGGCGCAATGCCCGGCTGTTCGGCCTGGCCGACCGCGGCGCGCTGCGCCCCGGCTTGCGCGCGGACCTCAACCTCATCGACTTCGAGCGCCTGGCGCTGGGCCCGCTGGCGCTGCATCGCGACCTGCCGGCGGGCGGCGCGCGGCTGCTGCAGCCGGCGCGGGGTTATGTGGGCACCTGGGTGCATGGCGTGCGCACCCGACGCGATGATCGCGACACCGGGTCCCGGCCGGGCCGGCTGGTGCGGGGCGCGCGCGCGGATGCGGGGGCCTGAGCCTGCATGGGCGCGCGAGCCTGCTGCGTGCCGGCCGGGTCTGGCGCTGTTGCCGGCACCGGCGCCGGCACCGCCACTGCCGAGGGCGAGGCCGCGGGGGCGGGCGCCGGCGCTGCCGCGTGGCCCGCGGGCGTGCCCCCGGTGCCCGGCGATCCCGGGCTGGTCTGGCTCCCCGGGGGCGACTTCCTCATGGGCAGCGATGCCGACGAGGGCGAGCCGGGCGACGGCGAAGCGCCCGCGCGCAGGGTCCGGCTGGCGCCCTTCGGCATCGCCCGCACCGCGGTCACCAATCGCCAGTTCGCCGCCTTCGTGCAGGCCACCGGGCATGTCACCTATGCCGAGGAAGTCGGCGCGAGCTTCGTGTTCGGGGGCCTGCTGCCCGACGACTTCCCGCCCACGCGCGGGCTGGCCGATGCGCCGTGGTGGCGCGAGGTGCCGCAGGCCTGCTGGTTGCGCCCGGAGGGCGCAGGTTCGTCGTGGCTGGGCCGCGAGGACCATCCGGTGGTGCATGTGAGCTGGCATGACGCGCTCGCCTACTGCGCCTGGGCTGGCCTGCGCCTGCCCACCGAGGCGCAGTGGGAGTACGCGGCGCGCGGCGGCCTGGCGGGGCGGCGCTATGCATGGGGCGACGAACTCACGCCCGGCGGCGAGCACCGCTGCAATGTCTGGCAGGGCGCATTCCCCGCCCGCAACGACTGCCTGGATGGCCATGCCGGCACCGCCCCGGCCGATGCCTTCGCCGCCAATGGCTTCGGCCTGCACAACATGTGCGGCAATGTCTGGGAGTGGTGCGCCGACTGGTTCAGCGCCACCCATCCCGAGGGCTTGCTGCGCGATCCGCTCGGCCCGGCGCGCGGCACGCGCCGCGTGATCCGGGGCGGCAGCTACCTGTGCCACGAGAGCTACTGCTTCCGCTTCCGGGTGGCGGCGCGCAGCGCCACCCTGCCCGAGGCCACGACCGGCCACATGGGCTTTCGCTGCGCGGCTGACGCACCGGCCACCGCGCCATCGACCGATCATTTCCCCCAGGAGACGCCATGAGTTCCGCCCCCAACCGCAACGGCCTGGGCCTGACCGCCAGCGAGTCACGGCCGCACTGGCCCGAGCCCGCGCGTGCCCCGCAGGGCGCGCCCAACGTGGTGTGCATCGTGTTCGATGACCTCGGCTTCGCCGATCTCGGCTGCTACGGCTCGGAGATCGCCACGCCGCACATCGACGCGCTCGCCGCGGGCGGCCTGCGCTACACCAACTTCCACACCACCGCGCTGTGCTCGCCCACCCGCGCCGCGCTGCTCACCGGCCGCAACCACCACTCGGTGGGCATGGGCGGGCTGGCCGACTGGGACCTCGGCTTCCCGGGCATGCGCGGGCGCATCGCGCGCAGCGCCGGCACGCTGGCCGAGATGCTGCGGCTGGGCGGCTACAACACCGTCGCCACCGGCAAGTGGCA
>JBIKWU010000246.1:0-6051 GCA_044356115.1 Burkholderiaceae bacterium | reverse complement strand
AAAGTTCACGGTCTGCACCTGGTCCCACTGGTCGAAGCTGGAGGCGAAGGCCGACAGGTAGTGGAAGAACAGCGGCGCCTGGCCCTGTTCGGCCTTCACGCGCTGCTCCACCCGGCGCGCGGGTACGCCGGTGGACTGATGTGTCACGGAGGGGTGCAGCGCATCGAGCTGGTTCTCCATGAAGAATTTCCAGTTCGAGTGCTGCATGACCCGGTGGCAGTACGGCACCACCTCGACCTCACCCACCGGCGAACGGTCGCACATGTCGTCGAACGCGACCCGCGCCTCGCCCAGGAACTTGGCGAGCGAGGGGCCCTCGGCGCTGAGGCTGGCGAACACGAAGCCGCGATAGCTGTCGACCCGCGCGGCCCGCTTGACGTGGCAATCGGGGTTCTCCCGGTTCATGCGGGTGCCCTCGTAGCCGCTGGCCAGCGGCAGCGCGCGCAGCCGGCCGTCGAGGTGGAAGGACCAGGCATGGTAGGAACACACGAAGCCGGTGCCGGTGTTGCCGCTCTGGTTGCCGCACAGCTGCACGCCGCGGTGCGGGCAGCGGTTGTACAGCACGTTCACCGCGCCGGCGCGATCACGCACCATGATCATCGGCTGCCGGCCGATGTTCAGCGTGTGGTAGTCGCCGGCGCGCGGCACCTGGCTTTCATGGCCGCAGTAGACCCATACCCGCTCGAAGATGCGCTCCATCTCGAGATCGAAGATGGCGGGATCGGTGTAGACGCTGCGGTGGACGCGGTCGAGTTCGACCAAAGCCTGGAGATTCATGGGCAATCCTCGGGGACGCAAACCCGCTATGGTAGCCGGCCGGCGCCGGCATGCGAGGGCACCTGACGCCGCAGCTGGGCAGGGCCGGCGCCCTGCCCGATCAGCCCGCCCGCTGGAATCGGTCGGCGCGCACCGCGATGCCAGCTCGCTCGCGGTCCCAGGTGTCGGCGGTCACACCCTCGCGGCGCAGCTCGGCCTTCATGACCTTGTTGCTCGGGGTCTTGGGCAGTTCGGCCACCACCCGCACATAGCGCGGCACCATGAAGTGGGCCATGCGCTCGCGCAGGAAGGCGAGCAGCTCGGCAGGGTCGATGCTGGCCCCCTGCATGGGCGCCACCACCACCAGCACGTCCTCCTCGCTCATCTCGTTGGGCACGCCGATGGCGGCCACCTCGCGCACCGCGGGGAAGGCCTGGACATCGGCCTCCACCTCGAAGGACGAGATGTTCTCGCCGCGGCGCCGGATCGCGTCCTTCTTGCGGTCGACGAAGTAGTAGTAGCCCTGGGCATCGCGCCGGAAGGAGTCGCCGGTGTGGAACCAGCCGTTGCGCCAGGCCTCGGCGGTGGCCTTCGGGTTCTTGTAGTAGCCGCTGTTCATGCCCCAGGGCCGATCGGTGCGCACCATCATCTCGCCCACCGTGCCGTCGGGCACCTCGCAGTCGTTGTCGTCAACCAGACGGACATCCACGCCCTCGCGCTTGCGCCCGCAGGTGCCGCGCACCAGCGGGTTGGGCTCGGAGATGATCGGCGTGGAGATCTCGGTCATGTTGAAGATGGTGTAGATCTCGCACCCGAACCGCCGCGAGAACGCCGCGATGTCACCGGCGAGCGGCACCATGAAAGCCAGCCGCAGCGGGGTGTCGGCATCGTCGGGACGCGGCGGCAGCTTCTCGAGGAAGCTGGCCATCACCCCGAGCAGGAAGGTGGCCGTGGTGCCGGTGCGGCGCACGGTGTCGAGGAAGCTGGCCGTGTCGAAGCGATCGACGAAGGCCACCGAGCCGCCGCGCACGAACATCACGAACACCACGCCCATGCCGCCGATGTGAAAGAGCGGCATGTTCACCAGGAAGCGATCCTCGCCGGTGACGCAGGGCCAGGTCTCGGGCCCGGCATTGGTGAAGATGTGCAGGTAGCTGGAGAGCACCCCCTTGGAGGGGCCGGTGGTGCCGGAGGTGTAGATGATCGACTGCGGGTCCCAGGGCTCGATCGGGCGCGCCGGCGCCTCGAGCCGGCCCGCGGTGGGCAGCAGCACATCGGCGTAGTGATGGGTGCGCAGCCCTGGACACGCCACCCGCTCGCCCACCACCACCGCATCGGTGAGTGCGGCCAGCGCGACGCCGTCCAGGCGCGGCGCGAGTTCGGCATGCACGATCGCCAGCCGGGCGTCGGAGTTCTCGATCACATGGGCAAGCAGCGCCCCCTTGTACGCGGTGTTGATCGGCACGAACACCGCGCCGAGGTAGTTGAGCGCGAAGAACACCCGCAGGTGCTCGCGGCTGTTGGGCAGCCACACCAGCACGTGATCGCCCTGGGCCACCCCCAGGCGCTGCAGGCCGAGCGCGGTCTGCACCACCAACTCGCGAAACTGCCGGTAGGTCCAGCGCTCGCCGTCGTCGGCGAACTCCAGGAAGACCTTGTCGGGACACTCCCGGACCCAGCGCTCCATGAGCGCACGGGTGACCACGCGTTCGCGGGCCGGGATGCGCGGGTCGGTGGCCTCGGGGCGCTCGGGGGTGGGCGCGACCTCGATCGCGAAGGCGGCGGGTGTCATGGCGCTCTCCAGCAGGAAGACATCGGATCGCGGCGATTCTGAACGACACGCGCGAGCCCGCCAAATTCCGGGAACCCCCACCCGGGCCATGGCGGGCGGCAGTGAAACGCGGCACGATCGCCGCCATCAGGGCGGCGGTCGGCGGCGGGCAAGGGGTCCGCTGCGGCTGCGCCCGTCACCGGGGATGCTGACATGGGACCATTGGCAGGCTTGAAGGTTGTCGAGATTGCGGGCATCGGGCCCGGCCCGTTCTGCGCGATGATGCTTGCCGACATGGGCGCCGACGTGGTCCGCGTCGATCGCAAGGAATCGTCCGAGCTCGGGATTCCGGTCGACCAGCGCTTCGGGGTGCTCGGCCGTGGTCGGCGCTCGATCGCGCTCGACGTTAAGGCGCCCGATGACCTCGCCACGCTGCGTGGCCTGATCGCCAGGGCCGACGTGCTGGTCGAGGGTTTCCGGCCCGGCGTCATGGAGCGGCTGGGCCTGGGCCCCGATCAGTGCCTGGCGCTCAATCCGCGCCTGGTCTTCGGCCGCATGACCGGCTGGGGCCAGGAAGGCCCGATGGCCAAGGCGGCCGGCCATGACATCAACTACATCGCCCTCACCGGCGTGCTCGCCGCCATCGGCCCGGCCGATGGGGTGCCGATGCCGCCGCTGAACCTGGTGGGTGACTTCGGTGGCGGCGGCATGCTGCTGGCCATGGGCCTGCTGGCCGCGGTCTACGAGGCAGGCCGGTCCGGCAAGGGCCAGGTGGTGGACGCGGCCATGGTCGATGGCGCAGCCCTGCTGATGTCGAGCATCTACGGCCTGCGCGCCGCAGGGCGCTGGACCGACCAGCGCGAGGACAACATCCTCGATGGCGGTGCGCCCTGGTACGGCGTGTACGTCACGTCCGACGACAAGCACGTGTCGGTCGCGGCCATCGAAGCCAAGTTCTACGAGGAACTGCTGCAGAAGATGGGCCTGGCCGGCGCTGGGCTGCCGCCCCAGAATGACCGCAGCGGCTGGCCGGTCATCCGCAAGGCCTTCACCGACACCTTCCGCAGCAAGACCCTGGCCCAGTGGTGCGCCATCCTGGAAGGCTCGGACGCGTGCTTCGCGCCGGTGCTCACCATGGGCGAGGCGCCCGCGCATTCGCACATGGCCGCGCGCGGCACCTTCGTGACCGTCGACGGCGTGGTGCAGCCCGGCCCGGCGCCGCGGTTCAGCCGCACGCCCTCGGGCATCCGCCACTCGCAGCCGGCCAGCGGGCAGCACGGCGAGGAGATCCTGCGCGACTGGGGCGTGCGCGCGGGGGGCTGAGCCTCAGGCCCGGCCGGCCTCCCCCACCCGCTCGCGCGCCAGCGCCTGCAGCACCGAGCGCTGGATCTTGCCAGTGGAGGTGCGGGGGAAGTCGGCCATCACGGCCAGGTGGCGCGGCACCTTGTAGTCGGCCATCAGGTCGCGGCAGCGCGCGCGCAGCGCGGTCGCGTCGAGCGTGGCGCCTTCATGCAGCTGCACGAAGGCGAAGCCCACCTCGCCCAGGCGCCGGTCGGGCACACCCACCACCACCGCCTGCCGGATCTCGGGCAGGCCCTGCAGGAGGCGCTCGATCTCGGCCGGGTAGGCATTGGAGCCGCCGACGATGAACATCTCCTTGAGGCGCCCGGTGATCTTCAGGTAGCCCTCGGCGTCGAACTCGCCGAGGTCGCCGGTGCGAAACCAGCCGTCGGGGGTGATCGCCTCGGCGGTGGCCTGGGGATTGCGGTAGTAGCCCTGCATGACCAGATGGCCGCGCACACGCACCTCGCCCACTTCGCCCACCGGCCGGGGCAGGCCGGTGGCCGGGTCGCACACCATGACCTCGAACTCGCCGATCGGGCGGCCCTTGTTCTCGCACAGCACCGACAGTGGCGCATCGTGTTCGCTGAAGACGGTGGCCGCGGTGGTCTCGGTCATGCCGTAGACCGCCTGCAGGGAGCTCAGCCCGAGTTCGGCGCGCGCGGCCAACGCCACGTCGGGCGTCACCGGCGCCCCGCCGATCCAGGCCGAGCGCAGGCAGGAGACATCGCGCGGCCGGCGCCGGATCGCATCGAGGCAGTCGATGAAATGGGTGGGGATGCCCCCGAAGATGGTGACCCGCTCGCGCGCGATGGTGTCCAGCGCCTCGTCGGGCACCCACTGGGCCAGCGTGACCAGCGTGCAGCCGAGCATTGCCATCGGAATCACCGCGGTGAAGGCGCCCGCCACGTGATAGAAGGGCATGTGCCCGAGGATGACGTCCTCGGGGCCGATGCGCATCACCCGTGCCACATTGGCGGCGTTGCGCATCACCCGGTGGCCGTGCACGGCGCCCTTGGGATGCCCGGTGGTGCCCGAGGTGTAGACGATGATCACCGGGTCTTCGGGCTGGGCGGGCGGCAGCGCATCGCCGCGGGCCAGCCGCCGTTCGCCCTCGGCGCGCAGCGCCTGCAGGTGCGTGCAGCCAGGGCGCGACACCGCCTCCCACCAGACCACCGCCCGCAGCTCGGGCAGTTGCGGGTCGTGCAGCTTGCCCGGCTCGCTCGCGGCCAGGCCCGGCAGCAGCGTCTCGACCATGCCGGCGAAATCGATGTCCCAGAAGCGGTCCATGCCGATCAGCACTCGCGCGTCGGACTGCCGCAGGATGTAGGCGACCTCGTCGGGCTTGAATCGGGTGTTGACGGGCACCAGCACCGCGCCCAGGCGGACACAGGCCATCCAGACCGACACCCAGTCAGGGCAGTTGGTCATCCACAGGGCCACGCTGTCGCCGCGGCCCACGCCGAGCGCCGCGAGCCCGTGGGCCACACGATCGGCGTCGTGGTCGAGCTGCGCGAAGCTCAGCCGGCGACCCAGGCCGGTCACGGCGGTGCGCGCGGGCACCCGCGCGGCGGTATCGCGCAGCGCCTGGCCGATGGTGGCGGTGTTCCAGTCCATGCGGGTGTCCTTCGGGTGTCAGACGCTGAGGAAGCGGCTCCACAGGGAGCGGTCGGCATCGAGCGCCGCCGAGGTGCCGCTCCACACCACCCGGCCACGCGACAGGATCAGGTGACGGTCAGCCAGGCCGATCAGGCGATTGACGTACTTGTCGACCACCAGGATGGTCTGCCCGTCGGCGCGCAGGGTGGCCAGGCAGGCCCAGATCTCCTCGCGGATCAGCGGGGCGAGCCCCTCGGTGGCCTCGTCGAGGATCAGCAACCGGGGATTCGTGACCAGCGCGCGGCCGATCGCGAGCATCTGCTGCTCGCCTCCCGAAAGCTGGTTGCCGAGATTCTCGCGGCGCTCGGCCAGGCGCGGGAACAGCCGATAGACGCGGGCGGCATCCCAGGGCTGGGCCGAGCCGCTGCGGTTGGCGGCGAAGGCGCTGAGATGCTCGTGCACCGACAGATTGGGGAAGACCTGGCGCCCCTCGGGGACCACCGCCACGCCCAGTCGGGCGATGCGGTCGGAGCCGGGCGAGCGCAGCGTCTGCCCGACAAACTGCACCGTGCCCGCCTTGTGCG
>JBIKWU010000039.1:0-19831 GCA_044356115.1 Burkholderiaceae bacterium | reverse complement strand
CCGACGACCTGAGCCGCGCGGTGCGCCTGCACAGCTGCCAGGCCCTCACGCCCGAGACGGCCGACACCACCCACTACTTCTTCCAGCAGGCGCATCACGGCGCGCAGGAGGACACCACCGTGGCCGAGCTGATCTTCGACAGCCTGAAGGCCGCCTTCCACGAAGACCGCGAGATGATCCGGGCGCAGTCGCGGGTGATCGCGGCCCGGCCGGACGCGCCGATGCTCACGCTGGCGATGGACGCGGCGCTGGTGCAGTACCGCCGGCTGGTCGATGGTCTGCTCACCCGCGAGGGCCTGGCCGAGCAGGCCAGCGCGCGTCTCACCGATCCGCCGGGCGGCTGAGCCGCGCGCACCGATCCAGGGCCTAGCTGCGGCTCAGCCTGCCGGACGGGCCCGCGACCAGCGAAGGGCAACCGGCCCGGCGAGCACGCCCGCGCCCAGCACCGCGAAGGCCGCCAGCCAGCCCGCGGGGCTGGCCGAGCCACCGAAGGCATCGAGCGCCACCCCTACCAGCCAGCCCGCGAGCGCCGACAGGCCGAAGCCGGCCATCGAGTGCATGGCCAGGGTTGCGCCCTTGAACTGCGGATCGGCACTGGCGCTCATGCCGGCGGTGAGCGAGCCGGAGTCGGCCGGCACGGTCACCGCGTAGACCAGCACCAGCGCCAGCAGCAGCCCCGGCGGGCCGCCGGCCGCCAGGCCGATGCCGATCGCGGTGGCCGCCGACAGCACCTGGATGACGGTGATGGCGCGGTGCCGGCCGAAGCGGATCGCGCACTCGTTGCCGAGGATGCTGGCCGGCATGGCCAGCAGCGTCACCAGCACGCTGACGGTGATCGGCTCGAGCAGGGCCTGGCCACCGTGGCGCGCAGCCACGAAGGTCCAGAAGGCGACGATCCAGGTGCGCATGCCGTAGAGCTCGAAGCAGTGCGCGGCATAGCCCAGGATGTAGCCCATGGCCGGGCGGTTGCGCACCACCGGCCGGAAATCGAGCAGCCGCGCGCCGGGCGGCCGCGGCGGCGGCGGCGCCGGGCGCATGGTCGCGGCGGTGGCCACCATCACCAGCGGCCCCAGGCCGGTGAGCGTGAACGACCAGCGCCAGCCCAGGGTCTCGGCCACCAGCTGCGAAAGCAGGAACGACATGCCCACGCCCAGCGAATAGCTCGAGGTGTAGAAGGTGACGCTGCGCGAGGCGTCGCCCGGATCGAGCCGATCCGTGAGGGCACGCAGGCCCGGCATGTAGGCGCCGGCAAAGCCCACACCGGCCAGCGCCCACAGCAGCATGGCCGAGTAAAGGCCCTGGGCCAGCCAGCCGAAGGCCAGGGTGGCGGCGCTGCTGGCCAGCGAACCGAAGAGCAGCAGACGGCGCGCATCGATGCGGTCGGTGAGCGAGGCCAGCACCGGCACCGCGGCCATGTAGCCGGCCGCGTACGAGGCCGCGAGCAGCCCCGCCTGGGCATTGCTCAGGCCCCACAGCGGGATGAGGTGACCGACCATCACGGCCGGCACCACCACATGCGGCAGCAGGTTGCCCACCTGGCCGGCGCACATCGCGAACACAAGGGTCTGGCCACGCATGGCAGGAGCGGGCACCGATGCCCGAGGGAAGGACGCTGACCCGACCCTATGCGATCGCGCCGCCCCTCGGCAAGAACCGCCGCCCGCGGGCGCCGGCCCGCGCTCCGTTTTCCGCGCCCGGGGTCGCCGGACGGCGCTGATGGCTGGCTAAGATGCCTCTCCCCCCGGCACCGGGGTTCCCGTCATCAAGGATCGCCATGGCCGAACACCGCATCCCTACCGCCGCCCTGCACCGCTGGGTGGTCGATCTCTTCCGGGCCGCCGGCAGCAGCGACCGCGAAGCCACCCTCACCGCCGACCACCTCGTGGGCGCGAACCTCGCCGGCCATGACTCGCACGGCGTGGGCATGGTCCCGCGCTATGTCGACTCGCTGCTCAACGACGAGCTGCAGCTCAACCGCGTCACTTCCGTGATCAGCGACACCGGCACGATGCTGGCGGTGGACGGCCACCGCGGCATGGGCCAGTCGGTCACCCATCAGGCCATGGAGATGGCGATCGCGCGCGCCCGCCAGCACGGTGTCTGCGTGATGGGCCTGCGCCATTCGCACCACCTGGGCCGCGTGGGCCACTGGGCCGAGCAGGCGGTGGCCGCGGGCATGGTGTCCATCCACTTCACCAACGCGGTCACCCGCAACATCCTGGTGGCCCCGCACGGCGGCGGCGAAGCCCGCTACAACACCAACCCGTTCACGGTGGGCATGCCGCGCCAGGACGGCGGGCCGATCATCCTGGACTTCGCCACCAGCGCGGTGGCGCAGGGCAAGGTGCGGGTGGCCTACAACAAGAAGGTGCCGGTGCCCCCGGGCAGCCTGATCGATGTCAGCGGCGAGCCCACCAATGACCCGGCCGTGATGTTCGAGCCGCCCGAGGGCCCGCATGGCGCGCTGCGCCCCTTCGCCGGCCACAAGGGCTACGCCCTGGGCGTGGTCTGCGAGCTGCTGGGCGCGGCCCTGATCGGGGGCGACACCATGCGCCCCGACACCCGCCCCACCCGCTTCGGGGTGTGGAACAACATGCTGGCGATCGTGTTCGACCCGGCCAGGCTCGGCAACAGCGCGGGCTTCGAGGCCGAGGCCCGGCACTTCGTCGACTGGCTGCGCTCGGCGAAGCTCTCGAGCGAGGGCCGCGAGATCGGCGGCATCCACCTGCCCGGAGACCCCGAGCGGGCCTCGCGCCAGGCGCGCGCCGAGGTGGTGCCGATCGATCCCGGCACCATGACGCAGATGGATGCGGCCTCGGCGGCCATCGCGCGCCGCTTCGGCCAGTCACCCGGGCCGCTGTCGGCGCTCGAGCGCGGCTGCTAGCGGGTCAGGCCGTCGCGGCGGCCAGCGCCGGGGCCGCGGCTGGCACGCCGATGCGATCCCAGGTGATCAGGCTGAGCGTGCCGTCGTGCGCCTCGGCCAGGGCGGTGAGGCTCTCGACCCAGTCGCCGTCGTTGCAGTAGAGCACGCCGTCGATCTCGCGGATCTCGGCCTTGTGGATGTGGCCGCAGACCACGCCATCCAGGCCGCGGCGGCGGGCCTCGCGCGCCACCGCCTGCTCGAAGTCACTGATGAACGACACCGCGTTCTTGACCTTCTGCTTGAGGTACTGCGAGAGCGACCAGTACCTGAGCCCCAGCCGCGAGCGCGCGCGGTTGAACCAGTGGTTCAGTGTCAGCGCGAAGGTGTAGAGCGCATCGCCCACGAAGGCCAGCCACTTCGCGTGCTGCACCACGCCGTCGAAGCGATCGCCGTGCACCACCAGCAGGCGCCGGCCATCGGCGGTGACATGCACCAGTTCCTCGGCCACCTCGATGTCGCCGAAGGACAGCCCGATGAACTGGCGGGCGAACTCGTCATGGTTGCCGGGCACGAAGACCACGCGCGTGCCCTTGCGGGCCTTGCGCAGCACCTTCTGGACCACGTCGTTGTGGGTGCGGTGCCAGTACCAGCCGCGGCGCAGCTGCCAGCCGTCGATGATGTCGCCCACCAGGTACAGCGTGTCGCACTCGTTGTGCTTCAGGAAGTCGAGCAGGTAGGCGGCCTTGCAGCCGGTGGTGCCCAGGTGGACATCGGAGATCCACAGCGTGCGATGCCGGTGGCTGGGGGCGGCGGCATGCGCGTCGAGCGGGTGCGGCGGCTCGAGCGCCGCGGCGGGCGGCTCGCGCATGGCGGCGGGGATGTCTTCGAGGTTCATCGTCCCGGTTCCTTGCCGCATTGCACCCGGCCGGCATGACAGGCCGATGAAGCCCGCGTTCAAGGCGCAACGCGCAGCAGCGCTTCGCCCATGCGGATGCGCCGGCCGGGCTCGATGCCCTCGCACAACCCGAAGCCGGCAGGCGCGAACACGATGATGGTCGAGCCGTGCTCGAACCAGCCGAGCTCGTCGCCTTTCTCGCAGCGGTGGTCACAGTCGAAGCGGTTGGGGCCGCGCCAGCGCAGGCTCAGCAGCACATCCAGAAAGCGCAGCCGGATGCTCGCCACCAGCACCGCCGCCACCGCGACCATGCTCACCCGATGCCCGCCGGCGTCGAGCCGCTGCGTGATCACCGCGCGCTCGTTGCGGCAGAACAGCCGCTCGATGCGGGCCAGGGCGATCGGATTGACGTTCCAGGTGTCGCCCGAGATGTAGGTCACGCGCTCGACGCGGCCGGCGTGCATGGCGTGGAAGCGGTGATACATCGCCGAGGTGAGCCGCAGGGTGACGTAGCAGCCGTCGACCAGGCCCTGCGCGGCCGGGTCGGGGCCGAAGAGCTCGTCGATGCCGTACGGAAAGCCCTTGGCCTGGAACACCTCGGTGCCGCGCACCGCGCCGCAGGCGCCGACGATCGCGTCGCAGGGGCTGATGAGCAGCGCGGGGTCGGGGTCGACCGGCCGGGCGCCGGGTCGCAGCTCGCGCGTGAAGCACGCGTGCAGGCTGCGAAAGCGGGTGTGCTTCGCGTCGCTGAGATCGATGTCGGTGAACAGCCGCCAGACCGCCATCGACAGGTCGCGCACCAGCGGGTTCTCGATCCGCGAGAACCAGCCCATGAAGCGGGTGAGCTGGATGCGCGGTATGCGGTTGGTGAGCAGGAAGTTGAGGTCTTCGTGCGCGGCCAGTCTGGCCAGGGTCCTGCGTGCATTCATGGTCATGTAAAGCGGCCGGGTTAGAGAGGGGGGTCGGCAATCAACACGGTGGAAGTCTCATGAGCGCATCTCTCGCCCTCTACGCGCTGGGCGCGGCGGCCACCGCCGCCGCGCTGCCGGCGCTCAGGCGGCGCATCGAACTGTCGCGGGCCAAGCACCGCTCGCTGGCTGGCCACTCGCGGCTGTCGCGCCGGGTGGCCCGGCTGGTGCCGTTCTATGAGTTCGACGACAACGGGTACTTCGCCGCCGACGGCGCGCCGATCGCCATCGAGCGCCAGCGCCAGCTGGCCTTCACGCGGCTGTCGCTGCTCTTCGGCGAGCGCTTCACGCAGACCCGGGCGCTCACGCAGCAGGCGGCCGAGGGCCTCTCGGACCTGCAGTTCACCAGTCGCTACCGGGTGCCCTTCCCGTTCAGCCGCAAGGTGCGCGAGCACCTCTCGGCCGGGCAGTTCCTGAGCAGCGCGCAGGGCACGCGGCTGGTCGATCTCGACGGCAACGAGTTCATCGACCTCACCGGTTCGTACGGCGTGAACGTGTTCGGGGTGGACTTCTACCGGACCTGCCTGGCCGAGGCGGCGCGCCGCGCCGAGCCGCTGGGCCCGGTGCTCGCCGGCTATCACCCCGCGGTGGCCGACAACGTGCGCCGGCTGCGCGAGATCTCGGGCCTCGACGAGGTGTCGTTCCACATGTCGGGCACCGAGGCGGTGATGCAGGCGGTGCGGGTGGCCCGCTACCACACCGGCCGGACCCATCTGGTGCGCTTCTGCGGCGCCTATCACGGCTGGTGGGACGACGTTCAGCCGGGCGTGGGCAATCCGATGCCGGTCGACCATACCTACACGCTGCGTGACATGGATCCGCGCTCGTTGCGGGTGCTGCGCCGCCGCCGCGACATCGCCTGCGTGCTGATCAATCCGCTGCAGGCGCTGCATCCCAACAGCAATGCGCCGGGCGACTCCTCGCTGGTCAACAGCCGGCGCCGCGCCGGGTTCGATCGCCTCGCCTACACGGCCTGGCTGCAGGAACTGCGCCAGGTGTGCACCGAGCGGGGCATCGCGCTGATCTTCGACGAGGTCTTCATGGGCTTCCGGCTCGCGCCCGGCGGCGCCCAGGAATACTTCGGCGTGAGGGCCGACCTGGTCACCTACGGCAAGACCCTGGGCGGCGGCCTGCCGGTGGGCGTGGTCTGCGGCCGCGCCGACCTGATGAAGCGCTGGCGCGACGACCGGCCGGCCGACATCTGCTTTGCCCGCGGGACCTTCAACGCGCATCCCTACGTGATGACCGCGATGCAGGTCTTCCTGGAGCGTCTGGCCACGCCCGAGATCCAGGCGCACTACCAGGATCTCGACGAGACCTGGAACCGCCGCGCCGCGCGCCTGAACCAGTTGCTGCAGGCGCTGGGCCTGCCGGTGCGGGTGGCCAACCTGTCCACGGTCTGGACGGTGTTCTACACCCAGCCCTCGCGCTACAACTGGATGCTGCAGTTCTACCTGCGCGAGCAGGGCCTGGCGCTGAGCTGGGTGGGCACCGGCCGGCTGATCTTCCCGCTGAGCTTCCATGAGGCCGAGTTCGACGAGACCTGCCGCCGCTTCATCGATGCCGCCGAGGCCATGCGGGCCGATGGCTGGTGGTGGCGCGACGAGACCCTGACCGACCAGTCGATCGGCCGGTCGATGCTGCGCGAGATGCTGGCGCATCGCTTCTGAGCCGCGCGCGCCGGCCTGCGGGTCAGCGCGGATGGCGCGCGTGCAGCGGATCGATCAGTTCGCCGCGCAGCAGCGCGGCCGGCGCGCCGCGGTAGAGCAGCGCGTCGTTGAACGGGTCGGTGAGGATCTTGGCAAACCATGCGAACCCGGTGAGGGGGCTGCGGATGATGCACAGGTGCGCGGTTCGCAGCATCAGCGCGCCGACGCCCACCGCGAACCAGGCCCAGCCGAGCTGATCGAGCCAGCCGGCGAACCCTTGCGCCGGCTCGATCAGGCCGAACAGGTCGGGCCGCAGCCACAGCGCGAGCGGCACGCCGGCCCACACCGCGTGCAGCACCACCTTGCGGCGCAGGTTGTAGCCGACCTTGATCTCCTCCTTGTGCTCGTGGGTGACCTGATTGACCTGGTCGTAGCCCCGCGGCTCGAAGAAGAAGTGACCCGACTGCCGGGTGACCATCGCCACCAGCCACGCGATCAGCGCGGCCTTGGGCGGATCGAAGAACACCACCCCATAGGCGATCAGGAAGCTCAGCGCGCTGATGAAATGCAGGGTCTGGTTGATGCGGCTGTGGTGGTAGAAGCGGTGGTCATCCCAGCGCTGGATGCGCAGTTCGCGCAGGAAGGCGTGCATGGCGGGTCCCCGATGTGGCTACGATCGGCAAGACGGCGCGACGCCGTCCCGGCGCACCGGGCAGCCGCCCGGTCTGACGCGCAGGCTAGGCGCGGCAGGCTACGACCTGCTGACCGAACGATGACACCGGGTTTAAGCATCGATGTCGGCGCGATGACACCGCGCCGCATCCGCCCGTCGTCATCAGCCTGTCGCACGCGCGGCGGACGCTCGCGGCATGACCCGTGCCCATCGCGCGCAAGGCCAGGCTGACCGCGACCAGACCGACGCCGCGGCGCCTGCGCGCCGGCTGCGCATGACCGTGGTCACCGAGACCTGGCCGCCCGAGGTCAACGGCGTGGCGTCCACGCTGGCGCGCTTCGTCGACGGCCTGGCGGCCCGCGGTCACTCGGTGACGCTGTTGCGCCCGCGCCAGGATCGCGACCCCGACACCGATCAGACCCTGTCCGGTCGCGGCTACCCCGAGATCCTGATCCGCGGGGTACGCATCCCGCGCTACCCCGACCTGCGCATGGGCCTGCCGGCGCGCCGTGCGATGCAGCGGCTGTGGCGCGTTCAGCCGCCCGATCTGGTGCATATCGCCACCGAAGGCCCGCTCGGCTGGTCGGCGCTGCGCTCGGCGCTGCAGATGGGCCTGCCGGTGTCGACCGACTTCCGCACCAACTTCGATGCCTACAGCGCCCACTACGGCATCGGCTGGCTGCGGCGTCCCATCCTGGGCTACCTGCGGCGCTTCCACAACCGCGCCGCGCTGACCATGGTGCCCACCCGCGCCATGCTCGAACGCCTGCGCCAGCAGGGCTTCGAGCGGCTGCAGGTGGTGGGCCGCGGCATCGACACCGCGCTCTTCACGCCGGCGCGTCGCGACCCCGCGCTGCGCGAACGCTGGGGCGCGGACCCCGACACCCCGGTGGTGCTCCATGTGGGCCGCATGGCCCCCGAGAAGAACCCCGACGCGCTGGGCGCGGCCTTCGAGGCGATGCGCGCGCGCGCGCCGCGGGCACGGCTGGTGCTGGTGGGCGACGGCCCGGCGCGGGCCAGGATGCAGGCGCGCTTCCCGGACGCGATCTTCGCCGGCATGCGCGGCGGCACCGACCTGGCCGCGCACTACGCCAGCGCCGATGTGTTCCTGTTTCCGAGCGAGACCGAGACCTTCGGCAATGTCACGCTGGAGGCCATGGCCAGCGGCCTGGCGATCGTGGCCTACGACTACGCCGCGGCGGCCGAGCATGTGGTGCACGGCCGCAGCGGGCTGCTCGCCCCGCTGGGCGATACCGCCGCGCTGGTGGCGCTGGCGGCAGCCCTGGCCGGCGATATCGGGCAAGTGCGCGCGCTGGGCGCGCAGGCCCGGGCCGATGCGCAGTCGCTGCACTGGGACCGGCTGGTGCACAGCCTGGAGACCGAGTTGCTGCGCGTGGCCGATGCGGCGTTGCGGTGCGCGCCCGAGAGCGACGCGCAGCCCGCGCAAGGCGGCCCCAGGCGCGGCCTGCTCAGGCGGGCGCACGCTCCACGACAGGCTCGCGGATGGGCAGATTGACCAGCGCGGCGGCCAGCGCCAGCACGGCGTCGGCGTACCACATCCAGAGATAGCTGCCGGTGCCCGCCACCGCGAGCCCGCCCAGCCACGCCCCGAAGAAGCCGCCGATCTGGTGCGACAGCAGGGTCATGCCGAAGAGCGTGGCCAGGTAACGCACGCCGAAGAGCTTGGCGACCACGCCGGCGGTAGGCGGCACCGTGCCCAGCCAGGTGAGCCCGAGCCCGATGGCCAGCAGGTAGAACGTGAGCGCGGTCTTGGGCGCGGCCAGGTAGACCACGACCAGCACCGCGCGCGAGAGATACATCCAGAACAGGATGTACTTGCTGCGGTAGCGGTTGACCGCCTGACCCGCCAGCAGGCTGCCCGCGATGTTGGCCAGACCGATGAGGGCCAGCGACCAGCCGGCCACCGAGGCCGGCAGGCCGCACAGGCCGACCTCGCCCGGCAGGTGGGTGACCAGGAAGGCGATGTGAAAGCCGCAGGTGAAGAAACCGGCGTGCAGCAGCAGGTAGCTGCGGTTGGCGAAGGCCTCGCGCACCGCCTGACGCAGCCCGCTGCCGGTGCTGGCCGCCACGCCCGGCTGGGGGGCGCGGCGCATCAGCCGCGTGATGGGCAGCGAAGCCAGGGTGATGGCAGCCAGCGACCACAGCGCGCCCATCCAGCCCACCGCCGCGATGAGAGCCTGGGCCACTGGCGCGAACACGAACTGGCCGAGCGAGCTGCCGGCGTTGATGACGCCGGAGGCCGTGCCGCGGCTGCTGGCCGGCACGTACTGCGAGACCGCGCCGATCAGCACCGAGAAACTGCAGGCCCCGGCGCCGGCCGCCACCAGCACGCCCAGAGCCACGGTCATGCCGAAGGCGCTGGTCATGAAGGGCGTGAGCGCCGTGCCGGCCGCCAGCAGCACGATGCCGCCGGCGAGCACGCGGCCCGGCCCGTAACGGTCGGCGATGGCGCCGGTGATGGGCTGCACCGCGCCCCAGACGAACTGGCCCACCGCCAGCGCGAAGCTGAGCGTGACCACCCCGAGGCCGGTGTCGGTGTTGATGGGCGAGAGGAACAGGCCCATCGACTGGCGACTGCCCATGGTGATCATGAGCAGGGCCGCGGCGAACAGGGTGATCGGCCACCAGGAGCGGGCGATCGGCGAGGGGGTCGAGGCGGGAGCGTTCATGCAGGGTGCTGCCAGGTTGGAGACGGGCCGGTCGATGGCCCGGGATGGTTCGGGATCAGGCGGCGGTGAAATCGACGGTGCAACTCATGGCCACCCCGCCGGTGGGCGGGCAGGTCCAGAGCGCGTACTGGCCCGCGCCGCGCGTGGCGCCCCGTACCACCACCTTGCCGCTGCAGTAGTGGGGCGCCTGCGCGCGGAACGCGATGCGGGTGAGCCGCGCGCCAGGGTGCCACTGCCGGAAGGTCTCGGCCAGCAGGATGGCCTGCAAGGGCCCGTGCACCACCAGCCCGGGATAGCCGCCCACCTGGGTGGTGTAGCGCAGATCGTAGTGGATGCGGTGCGAATTGAAGGTGAGCGCCGAGAAACGGAACAGCACCGACTCGTCGACCAGCCACTCGCGCTCGCGTTCGCCCTGCGGCTCCGGCGGCGGGGCCGCTGCGGCCGAGGGGCTGGCGGCGCCCAGGAACACCGCGCGGGTGCGCTCGACCACCGCCACTTCGCCACCCTGCAGCACCTGATGCTCATGGGTGAGGAACACCATGGGGCCGCGCGAGCCCTCGCGCGGGGTCATGTCGCTGATGCGCGAGAGCTTCTCGGCGGGTTCATCCAGGCGCAGCGGCTTGCGGAATTCGGTTTCGGCGCCGGCCCACATGATCTGCGGCAGGTCGATCGGCGGCAGCAGGGTGCGCGATCGCGGCGAGCCGTCGTCGCCGAGCTGGGCGCTGGGCGTGCGGTCCAGGAAATGCAGCCAGTGCCACAAGGGCGGCAGCTCGGCCTGCGGCCGGCGCTCGGCGGGCAGGTCGAGCGTGGCCGCCAGCAGCTGGGCGGGCACCGGGCTGAGGGTCTCGAGGGAGCGCTCGCGCCGCTCGAGCCAGGGCAGGTAGGGTTGGAGGTCTGGTGCGCTCATGGTCGGGCTATGCTACCCGCTTGCCTGCCGCACCATGCGCCCGCTCACCCTGCTCGATTCGATTTCCGCGGTCGGCCCCGCCCAGGCCGGTCATCTCGTGGTCACCGGCTCGCACGGCGGGCTGGCGGCGGCGCGCTTCGTGCTGGCTCAGGCCAGGCCACCGCACGCGGTGGTGTTCAACGACGCCGGCGTGGGCAAGGACGCCGCCGGCATCGTCGGCCTGGCCCTGCTGCAGGACATCGGCGTGATCGCCGCGGCCTGCTCGCACCGCAGCGCGCGCATCGGCGAGGCCGCCGAGACCCTGGACAGCGGCGTGCTCTCGCACCTGAACCCGCTGGCCGTCGCGGCCGGGCTGCGCGAGGGCATGAGCGTGCGCGCGGCCATCGCCCAGCTGGGCGTCACCCCCCTGGCCGGCGATGCGCCGGCCACCACCCCGCGGGCCGAGGCCCGCCCCGGAGCTGCCATGCGCGAGAACCGTCCCTTCGATCTGGTCGTCTACGGCGCCAGCGGCTTCACCGGCCAGCTGGTGGCCGAATACCTCGCTGCGCGCAGCGCCGCCGAGCCCGGCCTGCGCTGGGCCCTGGCCGGTCGCCAGCCGCAGCGGCTGGCCGCGGTTCGCGAGGCGATCGGCGCCAGCCCGGCGCTACCGCTGCTGCATGCCGATGCCGCCGATCCGGCCTCCCTGCAGGCGCTGGCCGCCCAGACGAAGCTGGTGCTCACCACCGTGGGGCCCTACCAGCTGCATGGCAGCAGCCTGGTGGCGGCCTGCGCCGCGGCCGGCACCGACTATGTCGATCTGTGCGGCGAGCCGGCCTGGATGCGCGAGATGATCGACGCCCACCATGACACCGCGCGGGCCAGCGGCGCGCGCATCGTGTTCTCGTGCGGGTTCGACTCCATCCCCTTCGATCTCGGGGTGTGGTTCGTGCAGCAGGAGGCCATCCGGCGCTTCGGCGCGCCGGCGCCGCGGGTGAAGGGCCGGGTCCGGCGCAGCAAGGGCGGCTTCTCGGGCGGCACCGCCGCCAGCCTGCGGGCCACCCTGGCCGCGGCAGCGCGCGACCCCCAGGTGCTGGCCCGGTTGCGCGACCCCTTCGCGCTCACGCCCGGCTTCAGCGGCCCGCCGCAGCCGCGCGGCGACAAGCCGATGATCGACCCGTCGCTCGATGCCTGGGTGGCGCCCTTCGTGATGGCGCCGATCAACACCCGCAACGTGCACCGATCGAACTTCCTGCTCGGCCATCCCTGGGGGCGCGACTTCGTCTACGACGAGATGATCGTCACCGGCCCCGGCGAGAAGGGCCAGGCGCGGGCCGAGGCGGTGGCCGCCGACCGATCCATGACCCAGGACGGCGGCCCGCAGCCCGGCGAGGGGCCCAGCCGCGAGGAGCGCGAGGCGGGGTTCTTCGACCTGCTGTTCATCGCCGAGATGCCCGACGGGCGCAGCGCGCGCGCCGCCGTGGGCGGCGACCGCGACCCGGGCTACGGCTGCACCTCACGCATGATCACCGAGAGCGCGCTGTGCCTGCTGCGCGATGCCGTGCCGGCCGCGGGCGGCGTGCTCACCGCCGCCCCGGCGATGGCCGCGCCGCTGATCGCGCGGCTGACGGCCCACGCCGGAATGCGCTTCGCGATCGAGGCCTAGCGGCGCCGCGGCGCCCGGCCCTCAGGCGCTGAACTCGCGCAGCACCTGCCCGGCGCGCGGCGCCTCGGGCAGCAGGCCCTTGCCGTCGGCCACCTGGCGGCCGTTCACCCACACCCCGTGCACACCCTGGCCTTCGCCGCGCAGGCGGCTCGCGCCCGCGGGCAGGTCGTGCAGGCGCTGGTTGCGGCCGCGGCCCACGGTGGCCGGATCGAAGAGCAGCAGATCGGCTGCCAGCCCGGCGCGCAGCAGGCCCCGGTCGGCGATGCCGAAGAGCGCGGCCGGATGGCCGGTGAGCTTGTGCACCGCCGCCGGCAGGCTCAGCGCGCGCTGGTCGCGTGCCCAGTAGCCCAGGGTGTGCAGGCCGAAGCCCGCGTCGCACAGGAAGGTGAGATGGGCGCCGGCATCCGACAGCGACACGTGGGTGGCGGGGTCGGCCACGAGCCGGCCGACCGAGTGCGGATCGGTGTTGCGCAGCTGGCCGATGAACTCGGTGGCCAGGTTCTCGCTGAGCGCGAAGTCGAGCATCCAGTCAAGGGGATGCTGGCCGGCGGCCTCGGCGAGCGACTGCACCGAGCGGCCCTCCAGCGCGGCGTTGGCGGGGTCGGCCACCGCCGAGACGTGCATGAGCGCCCAGTCGCCGTTGAACAGGCCGCGACCCCGCTGGTTGGCCAGATCGCGCTTGACGGCCTCGCGGAAGTCCGCACTGGCATAGAGCGGCCTGAGCACCTCGAGCGGCGCGCCGATCGCGGCCTTCCAGGCCGAGATGCTCTCGAACACGTAGGCCGAGCGCAGGGTGAAGTCCATGGTGAGCGGGCAGGCCGAGACCTGCGGCACCAGCTGGTGGCCGCGCCCGCGCGCCGCCGCCATGGCGTCGAGCTCGCCGAACACCTGCTGCGGATCGGCGTCGTTGTGGAAGAGCGCGGCGATCAGCACCGGCCGGCCGCTCTCGGCGGCGATCTGCTCGAGCTGGTCGATCGAGGTGGTGCTGCCCTTGGTGAGCATGAACAGGCCCCGGCCCGACTCGCCCATGGCACGGGTGAGCGCGAGCATCTCGCGCTGATCGGCCAGCCGCGAGGGCATCGGGATGCCGCCCCAGCCGTTGTGCGGCTCATTGGTGGACGAGGCGAAGCCCACCGCGCCATGGGCCATGGCCTCGCGCACCAGCGCCGCCATGCGGGCGATCTCGTCGTCGGTGGCGACACGCCGGTGCGAGTCCTCGCCCATCACGTAGGTGCGGATGGCGGAGTGGCCGGCGAAGGCGGCCACGTTCAGGCCGGGGCGGGCGGCCTGCAGCATGTCCATGTACTGCGGGATCGATTCGAAGTCCCAGCGGATGCCGGTCTGCAGCGCCTCGAGGGACATGCCCTCCACCTGGGTGAGGTTGCGCATGGTGAGCTCGCGGTCGGCCGGCCGGCAGGGCGCGATGGTGAAGCCGCAGTTGCCGATCACCGCGGTGGTCACGCCGAGCTGCGGCGAGGGATCGGCGAACGGGTCCCAGGTGAGCTGTGCGTCGTAGTGGGTGTGGCCGTCGATGATGCCGGGCATCAGCGCGAGCCCGCTGGCATCGACCTCCTGGCGGCCGGCGGTCTCGACCCGGCCGAGCTCGGCGATGCGGCCATCACGAACCGCGAGATCACCCAGGGTGCCGGGTGCGCCGGTGCCGTCGAGCAGCAGGGCATTGCGAAAGACCAGATCGTGCATGGCGGCTCCTTGAGGTTGACCGGGCTGCCGGCGCGCAGCGCGCATCCGGCGGCGAAGCGACCGCCAGTGTAAACGCCGCGCCCGGCGACACTGGCGGGCCTGTTCCGCTCGCCGGGCGCGCGCCCCGGGGCGGCCCGCGGGCCGGCGCTACACTGGCCCGACCGACCGCGCGCCCGCGCAGGCCCCACCGAGGAGACCGCGATGCGATTCACCTGGTTCAACCTGATGCCCTGGCCCGACCTGCCCGACGACTTCCGCGAGAAGAACCGCTCGGTGTGGGTGGACATCGACTCGCGACTGTTCGAGCCGGTGCGCGCCCATGGGGTCTACAACACCTACATGGACATGCTCGAGTACGCCGGCCGCCTGGGCTTCGACGGCATCGGCATCAACGAGCACCACCAGAACGCCTACGGGATCATGCCCTCGCCCAACCTGATCGCGGCGGGCCTGGCCCGGCGCACCAGCGATGTGGCCATCGTGGTGCTGGGCAACTCCATCGCGCTCTACAACCCGCCGGTGCGGGTGGCCGAGGAGTTCGCGATGCTCGACTGCATCTCGGGCGGACGGCTGGTGGCCGGCTTTCCGGTGGGCACCAGCATGGACACCAACTACAGCTACGGCCAGATACCGGCCCTCACCCGCGAGAAGTACGCCGAGGCGCACGACCTGATCATGCGCGCCTGGCGCGAGCCCGAGCCCTTCGCGTTCAACGGCCGCTACACCCAGCTGCGCTACGTGAACATCTGGCCGCGGCCGCTGCAGCAGCCGCACCCGCCCATCCACATCCCCGGCGGCGGCTCCGTGGAGACCTACGACTTCTGCATCGACAACACCTACTCGTACTCCTACCTGTCGTTCTCGGGCTACCTGCGCGCCAGGGCGCTGATGCAGGGCTACTGGGACCGGGTCGCGCAGCGCAACGCCCCCGACGCCTCGCCCTACCGCGCGGGCTTCGCGCAGACCATCTGCGTGGCCGAGACCGACGAGGAGGCCGAGCGCCTGTACGCCGAGCACGTGCTGTACTTCTACAACCGCTGCCTGCACGTGTTCCCGGGCTTTGCCGACGCGCCGGGCTACCGCACCATCAAGACCATCCAGACCGGCGCGCTGTCGCAGTACGCGCCGGCGCGCGGCGGCTACGCCTCGCTCACCTGGAAGGACCTGATCGAGGGCGGCCATGTGATCGCCGGCAGCCCCGAGACCGTGCGCCAGCGCATGGAGGACCTGATCCGCAGCCTGCGCGTGGGCAACATCTTCTGCCTGATGCACGTGGGCAACATGCCGGTGGAGAAGTGCATGTACTCCACCCGGCTGTTCGCCGAGAAGGTCATGCCGGCGCTGCGCGGCATGTTCCCCGAGCACGCCGATGACCAGCGCTTCTGGTGCAAGCCGGTCGCCCGCGGGGCCGCGCCGGGCTCGCTGCCCGACGAGGCCCAGGTGCGCGCCCGCGTGGCGGCGGCGCTGGCCGATGCCCCGCGGGAGCGCCCCGTGCCCGCCCTGGCCGAGCGCTGACCTCACCAGGAGCCGGCATGCAACTGCGCACCGTCAACACCCACCACGTCGCGGTCAGCGTCTACGAGGCCGGCGAGGGCGAGCCGCTGGTCTACCTGCACGGCGCAGGCGGCCTGGCGCCCGGCGATCCCTTCATCGCGCGCCTGGCGCAGCGCTGGCGGGTGATCGCCCCCCTGCTGCCAGGCTACGGGCCGAGCGCCGAGTGCGAGCAGCTGCGCACCATGCTCGATGTCACCCTGCACACCTGGGATGTCATCGATGCGCTCGGCCTGACCAATCCCCTGCTGGCGGGCCACTCCATGGGCGGGATGATCGCGGCCGAGATGGCGGCCGTGGCGCCGCACCAGGTCTCGCGGCTGGCGCTGATCGCGCCGGCCGGGCTGTGGCTGCCCGCGCATCCCATCCCGGACATCTTCGCGATGCTGCCCTACCAGATGCCCGAGGTGCTCTTCCATGACGTCGAGGCCGGTCGCAAGGCCATGACCGCCGGCGCGCGCATGGACGACCCGGAGTGGCTCAAGGGCTTCCTGGTCACCAACGCCCGGCAGCTCGGCATGGCCGGCAAGCTGCTGTTCCCGATCCCCGATCGGGGCCTGTCGGAGCGGCTCTACCGCATCCGCGCGCGCACCGTGCTGATCTGGGGCGAGAGCGATCGCCTGATCGTGCCGGCCTATGCGCAGGCCTGGCAGGCGGGCATCGCCGGCGCCCGCCTCGTCACCGTGCCGCGCGCCGGGCACCTCGCGCCGCAGGAGCAGCCCGAGGCGGTGGCCGATGCCATCGCCACCCTGGGCTGAGACGCGATGAGCCCCCACAGGCACGACGCGGGCGATGCGCAACGGGTGCTGGTCACCGGCTTCGAGCCCTTCGGCGGCGAGCAGGTGAATCCCTCGTGGGAGGTGGCGCGGGCACTGCACGGCGAGCGCATCGCCGGCGCCACGGTGAGCGCGCTGTGCCTGCCCTGCCGCTTCGGCGAGAGCGGCGAGGTGCTGGCGCGCGCGCTGGCGCAAACGCCGGTGGCCGTGGTGATCGCGCTGGGCCAGGCCTCCAGCCGCTGCGACATGAGCGTCGAGCGGATCGCCATCAACATCGACGACGCGCCGATGCCCGACAACGCCGGGGCACAGCCCGCGGACCAGCCAGCCGTGCCGGGCGCCCCGGCGGCGTACTTCAGCAGCCTGCCGATCAAGCGCATCGTGGCCGCGATGCGCGCCGAGGGGGTACCGGCCTCGGTCTCGCAGACGGCCGGCACCTTCGTGTGCAACCACCTGTTCTTCCGGCTGGCCCATCTGATCGCCACCCGACACCCGCAACTGCGCGGCGGCTTCATCCATATGCCCATGCTGCCCGAGCAGGCGGCCGCCTGGACCGGCACGGCCTGCCTGTCGCTCGACACCATGGTGCGCGGCGTGCGCGCGGCCATCGTGGCCACGCTCACCGGCGAGGGGGCGGTGGCGCGCGATGGCGGGACGGTGGCCTGAGGCGCGGCCCCAGGCCGCGGGCGCCGATTAGGAGCCGGGCCGGGGTCAGCCCTGTCCGCTCACCCCACCCGCGTCCCCATGCCCCCATCCACCGGCAGCAGCGCGCCGGTGATGAAGCCGGCCTCGTCGCTGCACAGGAACAGCGCGGCATTGGCGGTATCCCAGCCGCTGCCCATGCGGGCGCGCAGGGGCACGCGGGCATCGCGCTCGGCGCGCACCTGAGCCACCGGGCGCCCGGTGGCGCGGGCGCCGCCCTCGACGGCCATGGGCGTGTCCATGAAGCCGGGCAGGATCGCGTTGCAGCGGATGCCATGACGGGCGTTGGCCGAGGCCACGCTGGTGGTCAGCCGGTTGACCCCGGCCTTGGAGACCTCGTAGGCGATCATGGTGGCGCCGGCCACCGAGGCGAGCGAGGAGATGTTGACGATCGCGCCGCCGCCGCCCTGCTCGCGCATCAGCGGCAGGGCATGGCGCAGCGTGAGCCACATGCCCTTGAGGTTGACCGCCATCAGGCGGTCCCAGGCGGCCTCCTCGGCCTTGTGGGCCGGGCCGTCACCGCCGCCGCCGATGCCCACGTTGTTCACCAGCGCGTCGATGCGGCCGAAGCGCTCGCGGGCCGCGGCCACCAGCGCGGCGCAGTCGTCGCGGCTGGCGACATCGGCCCTGAAGGCCCAGGCCTGACCGCCCTCGGCGGTGATCAGGGCCGCGGTCTCGGCCGCGCTGGCCTCGTCGCGGTCCACGCACAGCACGCGCGCGCCCTCCTGCGCCAGCCGCAGGGCGGTAGCCCGGCCGTTGCCGACATTCGGGCCCGGGCTCTGGCCCGCTCCCACCACCACCGCGCACTTGCCCGCCATCCGTCCGCTCATCGTCGTCTCCTCGCAGCCCCATCGGAGGGGGCCTGCGACGATTGTGCCTTGACGGCGCGAGCGGGCGTTTCAGGGCCGCGCTGGCGGCCGGATGCAGCAGCGGCGCCTCAGGGCATCGCGGCCGGATGCCGCGGCGGCATCTCAGGGCATGGCGTCCGCGCGCCCGGCATCGCGCCGGGCCGCCTCCCAGACGCGCGCCGCCTGCTTGCGGGTCTCGCCCCACCGGTAGCGGCCGGGCTCGCCGGTCTCGCGGATCACCCGATGGCAGGGAATCAGCCAGGCAAGCCGATTGGCCGCGACGGCGTTGCCCACGGCGCGCGCGGCCTGCGGGCTGCCCGCCCGCTGCGCCAGCGCGCCATAGCCGATCAGCTCGCCCGGCGCGCTGGCCATCAGCGCCTGCCAGACCCGGATCTGGAAATTCGTGCCGCGCAGCACCAGGTGCAGCCGCCCGCGTTCGGGCGCATCGGCAAACACCCGGGCGAGCAGACGCGCGGCCTGTGCATCATCGCGCGCGAGGCGGGCCATCGGCCAGCGCCGCGCGAGCTCGGCCTGCGCCGCGGCCTCGTCGCCGTCGAGAAAGGCCAGCTCGCACAGACCACGATCGGTCCAGCCGACCAGCGCCCGCCCCAGCGGGCACTCGCCCACGCCAAAGCCGATGCGCACCCCGGCCCCGCCGCGCTGGATCTCGCCCGGGGTCAGCGCCTCGCAGCTCACCATCAGCTCGTGCAGGCGGCTGCCGCTGCCCAGGCCCGCGCCGTGGGCGGTGGCCAGCACATCCTGCGAGCGGCGCAACTGCGCGAGCGCGTACTCCTTGGTGAGGTACTGCAGGAAGCGCTTGGGCGAGATGCCCACCCACTGCGCGAACACCCGCTGCAGGTGGTGCGGGCTCAGATGGACCGCGTCGGCCAGCGCGGCCAGGTCGGGCTGCTCGGCGGCGTGGCCGCGCAGGTGCTCGATCGCGCGGGCCACCAGGGCGTAGTGGCGGGCGGCGGTGCCGGCGGCAGCCGGGTCGACGGTCTCGGGGTCGAGCAGGGCGGTCATGGGCGGGGGGGTGACTCGGCGGATGAGCGCGGGTGCGGGTGCGATCAATTCCTTGCAGCGCATGCAGCCAGTCTGCGCCGCGCGGCGCCGGCCCCGCAAACCGGTTCTTGCGAAGCGCGCGCGATGGCCCTGAGCGGACCGCGGCCGCTTTCACGGGTGGAGGCCCGGCCCCTAGAATGCGCCATGTCATTCCCGTCGCCCGGGTCAGCGCCGGCCCAGCCGCCCATCGATGTGGTGCTGATCGCCACCCTGCGCCCCGACATCCTGCGTCTCACGCTCGAGTCCTTCAGCCGCGGCCTGCTCGCCGGCACGCCCGTGCGGCTGATCGTGAACATCGACCCGATCGGCGAGCCCGGCGTCACCGCGCAGGACATCCTCGCCCTGTGCCGCGCCTATTTCCCGCTGGTGGTGGCGCGCACGCCCGACACCCCGTCTTTCCCGGGCGCCGTGCAGTGGTGCTGGTCGCAGGTGCAGACCGACGAGTTCTTTCACCTCGAAGATGACTGGTGCCTGCGGCGGCCTGTGCCGCTCGCCGAGCTGCGCGCGCTGTTCGCGGCGGATCCGGCCCTGGTGAGCATGCGCCTGAACCTGCTCGGCAACCGGCGGGCTCGGCATGACGGCCGCTACCTGGTGAGCGGCCGGCTCAGCCTGAACCCCTCGGTCTTTCGCACGGCCTACATCCGCGAACAGCTCGCGTGCTTCAACCTCAGCGCCGACCCCGAGAAGCAGTTCAAGGGGCGCGAGGCCACCCCGGGCTGGCCACGACCGGTGTTCGCCTACTGGGGCGCGGCCACCGATCCGGCCTGGGTGATCGACACCGGGCGCTGCTGGCGCCGCACGCTGGGTCTGATCAAGCAGACCGATGGCGGCGGCATGGCCTGGCACTGCCGGGCCCGCTCGCGCCTATACCATGCCTGGGCGCGGCTGAACTACCGCGCGTTCA
>JBIKWU010000245.1:0-6103 GCA_044356115.1 Burkholderiaceae bacterium | reverse complement strand
ACCACCCTGGGCGGCGAGGGCCTGCAGCACCAGGACGGCAGCAGCCACCTGGTGGCGGCCACCATCCCCAACTGCCGCGCCTGGGACCCGGCCTTCGCGGCCGAGCTGGCGGTGATCGTGGATCACGGCATGCGCGAGATGCTCGTGGAGCAGCGCGATGTCTTCCACTACATCACCGTCATGAACGAGAACTACGCGCAGCCCGACCTCTCCGAGGGCGTGCGCGAGGATCTCCTGCGCGGGGCCTATCGTTTCGGGCGCTACGGCCCCGCTGATGCCACCCGCACCGTGACGCTGATGGGCTCGGGCGCGATCCTGAACGAGGTGATCGCGGCCGCCCGGACGCTGGCCGATGACGGCATCGCGAGCGAGGTGATCAGCGTGACCAGCTGGAGCGAGCTCGCGCGCGACGGCCAGGCCGGCGAGGCGCGCTGGCTGCAGGGCGAAGGCGCGCCGGCCTCGTTCATCGGCCAGTTGCTCGCGCAGACGCGCGGCCCGGTGATTGCGGCCAGCGACTATGTGCGCGCCGTGCCGGACGCGATCCGCGCCTTCGTGCCCGAGGGCCGACGCTATCTGACCCTGGGCACCGACGGCTTCGGCCGCAGCGACACCCGACGCGCCCTGCGTGAATTTTTCGGGGTGGATGCCCGCAGCATCGCGCAGGCGGCACGACGGCTGCTCTCGGAATCACCCGCTGAGCGGCCCCTGGTCTGAGCGAACGATCGCGGACCACACCGTGGACCGCTGCCCGGGAGCCGAGACCGACTCGGGGCCGGGTATCGGCGATACTGCGAGCACCTGAACGCAGGAGAACCGCATGCATCGCCGCCAGGCCCTGACCGCCCTTGCGCTGCCGCTCATCGGCGGCGCGCACACCACCACCCAAGCCCAGGACTCGACGCTGAGGCTGGTGGTGCCCTATCCGCCGGGGGGCTCGTCCGACGCCTCGGCTCGCATCCTCGCCGCGGAACTCGGCCCGCGCCTGAAACGACCGGTGGTGGTCGAAAACCGCGTGGGCGCCGGCGGACGGATCGCGATGCAGCACATGCGCGGGCTGCCGCCCGATGCCGACGCCCTGGTCTTCGTGAACCCCGCCCTCATGACGCTGGTGCCGAATCTGGTGAGCCAGCCGGGCTACGACGCGGAGGCCGACTTCCAGCCTGTCTCGCAGATCAGTCAGTATCAGTTCGCCCTGGCCGTGCCCGCGAACCATCCCGCCACGAGCGTGGCCGGCCTGCTCGACTGGATTCGGGCAAATCCCGACAAAGGCAACTTCGGGGTGCCCGCCAACGGCAGCATCCCGCACTTCTTCGCGCTGATGATCGGCGAGGCGGCGCGGGTCAAGGCCACCGTCGTCGGCTACAAGGGCTCGGCACCCCTGGCCACCGACCTGATCGGCGGCCATCTGGCCATCGGGGTCGACACGCTCGACAGCCTCGTCGTGCATCACCAGGGCGGCAAGCTGCGCATCCTGGCGACTTCGGCCGAACGCCGGGCGATCGACGGCGTGCCCACGCTCAGGGAAGCCGGCCTCAACCTGAGCGCGACCGGCTGGAATGCCGCCTACGCCAAGGCCTCGATGCCGGCCGACCGCGTCGCCCTCTACGCCCGCGAGATCGCGGCCATCATGCAGCAGCCCGAGGTCCGCGAGAAGTTCGTCCAGATGAAGTCGGAGCCGGTCTCGGCCGACGTCGCCCGGACCCGCGCCACGGTGGACGCCTTCAGGGCGCAGTGGGTGCCGGTGATCCGTGCCTCCGGCGTCCGGCTGGACTGAACGCCGATGAGCCTCATCAGCCTGAGCTTCGACAACGGCCCGGACCCCGAGGTGACCCCGCAGGTCCTCGAGGTGCTGGCCCGACACGACATCCGCGCGAGCTTCTTCCCGCTGGGCGACAAGCTGCGCGACCGGCGCCATCTTGCCGAGCGCGCGCACGCCGAGGGCCACTGGATCGGCAACCACACCTTCAACCACATCGTGCCGCTGGGGCTGACCGTCGAGGCCGGCGTCGCGGTGCGCGAAATCGCGCGGTCGCAAGCCCTGATCGCCGACCTCGCCCACGCGCGGCGCTTCTTCAGGCCCTTCGGTGGCGGAGGCCTGCTCGATGGACGGTTGCTCAACCGCGAGGCGCTCGCACACCTGCAGGAAAACGGCCACACCTGCGTGCTCTGGAATGCGGTTCCGGGGGACTGGGCCCATCCGACCGGATGGGTCGACCGCGCGCTCGCGCAGTGCGGCGCGCTCGAGCACGCGCTGCTGGTCGTGCATGACCTTCCCACCGGCGCGATGGACCGGCTGGAGACCTTCGTGCAGCGCGCGAAGGACCAGGGGATGACGTTCGTGCAGGACTTCCCGCGCGACTGCGTGCCGATCGAATGCGGGCGCATCGTCGGCGAGATGGCGTCCTACGTCAGCACGAAGGCTTGCTAGAGCCCCGACGCGGCACGGCTATCGTTGGCGGGACGTGTTCGGCGCCCTCTCCAAGATGGGCTGAGGGCAAACCGGATCAGGACAACTGGCGCAACGCCTCGGCCGCGATGCGCGCGCCGTGCTCCTGCACGAAGTGTCCGCCTTCGGCGATGACCATCGGCGGCGCGCAGCCGCGGATCCGCGCTCGCAGCCGCTCCATCACGGCTGGCGTGAACACCGGATCCTGCGCGCCGATGGCCATCATCGATCGACCCTGCCACCGCTCGCGCCAGAACGCGGCCGCCTCGCGCGATGCGCCGACGCCATCGTCCCCGGGACGCTCGGGCACCCGCTCGGGGAAGGCCTGCGTCGCGGCGCGGCAGGCCTGCGTCGGAAAGGGTGCATCGTAGGCGGCGCACTCGGCCTCGCTCATCCGGGGATTGCCGCGAGCAAGGAGACGCGCGATCGAGAAGTCGGGCCGGCCGCGGCACATCGCGCGCCATTGCACGAAGCCCTCGGGCAACGGCTCCTCGGCGGTCGCAAGCCAGGTGTTCATCACCAGCAGGCCGGCGTAGCGCTCGGGCGCGGCCATCGGCAGCGTGAGGCCGAGCAGGCCGCCCCAGTCCTGCACCACGAGATTGACGCGCCGCGGGTCGATCGCCTCGACGAACTCCAGCAGCACCTGCCGGTGCCAGCCGAAGGTGTGCTGGCTCGCGTCGACCGGCTTGTCGCTCCGGCCGAAGCCGGGCATGTCGGGCGCCAGCACGCGGTGGCCGGCTGCCAGGAACACCGGGATCATGTGCCGGTAGAGATAGCTCCAGGCCGGGTTGCCGTGGAGGCACAGCCAGGTGCGGGGCGCATCGCGCGGCCCTTCGTCCAGGTAGTGAAGGCGCAGGCCGCCGAGCGAGGCGAGCGCGCTGGTGTAGCGGGGCTGCCAGGGATAGCCGGGCAGACCCGCGAAGCGATCGTCCGGTGTGCGCAGATGGGCGATGTCGGTCATGGGCCTGTGTTTCCCGAAAGACCGGATCCTGACATGGACAGGCATCGGCAGGACATCTTGATGCTGCTGGCGCAGGCACATGACCCGGACCGGGACACGTCAGGCCTGGCGCGCACCGCAGGCCGTCACGGACCAGGCACCGGGGCTGCCGGTGGCGCTGCTCGACTGCCGCCCAACCGCCCGTCCGCTCGCTCCGTCCCCACGCCCCAGTAAAGCCGCAGCGGGTTGATGCGAGTGACCTCGTCCAGATGCGTCTGCGGCAACCACTGCGCGAGGCTGCGGTGGAGCGTCGGATAGTCCGCCCAGGCCTCGAAGTTCGTGCACGGCCAGTCGCTCCCCCAGAGCAGCGCCGACGAACCCAGCGCCTCGAGCAGTGAGCGGGCGGTTTCGCGGGGATCGACAGCGCCCAGACGATAGCCCCCGCTGAGCTTCACGCTCACGCGCTCCGGCCCCAGGCGGCCGAGCAACCTCAGTGTCGGATCGCCTGGCAGGGGCTTGAGCGGCTTGGCCATGTGGTCCACCACCACATGGAGACTCGACGGCAGCAGGGGGAGCACATCCGGCAGGCGCCCGGGGTCGGTGTGAACCTGCACGTGCCAGCCCATGGACAGAAGGCAGTCCCAGAGCGCGTGCTCGCGCGCCCAGTCCGACACGTCGTGGCTGCGCCCCGAGAGATTCAAACGCACACCGCGGACCCCCAGGGCATGCATGGCTGCCAGTTCGCGAGGGGCCGTGTTCGGGGACACGACGGCCACGCCGATCAGCCTGCCGGGATGGTCGGCCAGGGTCGACAGCAGCAGGCGATTGTCGACCCCCAGGAAGCTGGGCTGTACCAGTACGCCATGGCTCACGCCCACCGCACCGGCCTGCTGCGACCACTGCTCGATCGTGGCCGCATAGGCAGGCACGTAGCGAGCCTGCGCGACGGCCTGTCCGGCCTCGAAGACATGAAAGTGGCAGTCGACCCGGACGCTTGAGGACGGAAGATTCATCTGCTAGATTTTAGTCCTCTAGAGGACAAGACATGCAAGTGACCTCGCGAACCTTCCCTCTGCTGGGTCAGAGTCGCTACGGGACCCTGGCGACGGACTTGCGCCAGCGGGTTCTCGATGGGGAGTGGAAGCCGGGCGACATGATTCCCTCGGAAGCCTCCCTGGCCAGCAGCTATGGCGTTGCCTTGGGGACGCTCCGACAGGCGCTGGCGCTTCTGGTCGAAGATGGCGTCCTGAGGCGGGAACACGGCCGGGGAACGTTTGTCAGCCGAGGGCTCGACAGCGCGTCCATGATGCGGTTCTTTCGATTCCAGTCGGACGGCTCCAGCGCCGCGGCGCCGCAGTCCCATATTCTCCAGCGGCGTTTTCGCCATCCCTCGCCGGTCGAAGCCGGGGCGTTTGCCCTGGAGGCCTCCGGGCAGGTGATGCAGCTGGAACGCCTGCGCAGCATCGGCGGACATCCCTGCCTGCTCGAGAGCATCGTGCTGCCGCTTCCGATGTTTGGCGCGCTGGCCGACTCGGACACGGCCGACTGGGACGACCTGCTCTACCCCATGTACCAGAGGCGATGCGGGATCGTGGTCCAGCATGCGCAGGACGAACTCCGTTTCTCCCACCTGAGTGCCCGGCAGGCCAGCCGGCTGCGACTGGAGCCTGCTCACCCATGCGTGCTGGTCGAACGCCAGGCGTTCGATATCGCCGGTCGCTGCGTCGAGCGACGTACGACGCGCGGAGATGCCTATTCGTTCACCTACACGGCACACGTCAAGTAAAGGAGATCCCTCGTGCGGCACCTGGTGACCCTGATGAAAGTCGGGCAGCTGGCTCTTTTCGGCCTGCTCCTGTCGCTCAGCCCCTCGCTGGCCCTGTCCCAGTCCGACTCGAGCTTTCCCGGCAAGCCGATCACGCTGATCGTGACCTACCCGCCAGGAGGGGGTGCTGATGCGATGGCACGGCTGCTGGCGCCCAAGATGGCCGAGGCCCTGGGGCAAGCCGTGGTCGTCGAGAACCGGCCTGGCGCAAGTGGCCAGATCGGCGCTGCCGCCGTGGCCAAGGCAGCCGCCGACGGTTACACGCTGATGCTCGACGCCTCCTCCTTCGCCGTCAATCCTGCGCTTTATCCCAGGCTGCCTTACGACAGCCTCAGGGCCTTCAAACCCATCGGGGTCGTCGCCCTCTTCCCGAATGTCGTGCTGGTCAACGCAGCCTTCGCGCCTCAGAACATCGCCGACCTGATCGCCATGGCGAGGAAGGGCAAGGATTCGGTCGCATACGCCTCCTCGGGCAATGGCTCCGCCCAGCATCTGGCTGGCGCATTGTTCGAGTCGGCCACCGGCATCGACATGGTTCACGTCCCCTACAAGGGAGGCGGCCCCGCCCTCAACGACGTGATCGGGGGGCAGGTCCCGCTCTTCTTCGGCAACCTGGCCTCGACGCTCCAGCATATCCAGAGCGGAAGGCTTCGCGCTCTGGCCGTGACGTCGGCCACGCGCTCTCCCATCCTCCCTGCCGTTCCCTCTCTCGCGGAGACAGGTGTCAAGGGCGCCGAGATCTACGAGTGGAATGCGATCTTCGTACCCGCAGCCACGCCACAGGCCATCGTCACTCGCTTGGCAAGCGCGTTTCAGCGGGCGCTGGATACCCCCGAGGTTCGTCAACGGGTCGCACAGCTCGGGGGCGAGATGCAGCGCACGACGCCCGAGC
>JBIKWU010000038.1:0-19888 GCA_044356115.1 Burkholderiaceae bacterium | reverse complement strand
CCCTCAAAGGATGCGCCATGAGCCAAGACAGCCCCATCTACTGGAAGAAGTCGCGGGTCGAACTGCGCGCCGCCGGATTCGATCCGGACAAGGCCGCCGACACCAACGCGATCGTCACCATCGCCAGCGCCTGGACCAACGCCCATCGCTGCAACAACCGGGTGCGCACGGTCACCGACCTGCTGGTGGACCTGATCGCCGAGCGCGGCGGCCAGGGCCTGGTGGTGGGCGCGCCCGCGGTGTCCGATGCGCTCACGCAGGGCACGCCCACGGCCGGCTACAGCCTGGTGTCGCGCGACGTGGCGGCCGATTGCTTCGAGGTTGGGCACTACGCCCACCACGGCGAAGCCATGATCGTGATCTCGGGCTGCGACAAGACCGGCGCGGCCGCGCTCATGCCGCTGGCGCGCACCAATGCGTTCGGGCTGGTGCTGTACCCCGGCACCAGTTCGCCCGGGCAGGTGCCCTTCGAGCCCTGGGCATCCAAGGGCAACAACCTGACCATCATGGACTATGCCGAGGGCCGGGCGGCCCAGGAGGCCGGGCGCATCTCGGCGCAGGAGCTTCTCGAACTGGAGCGCAGCGTGATGCCCGGCAGCGGCACCTGCGGCGCGATGTTCACCGCCAACACCATGAGCACCGTGGCCGAGTCGATCGGCATGATGCTGCCGCGCGGCGCCTCGCACCCCGCTGACGTCGATGCGAAGAGCGACATCCACCCCGATGTCCGCGCCCAGGCCCGCGCCAGCGTCGAGGCTCTCTACCGTCTCATGGCTGCGGGCATCCGCCCGCGCGACATCATGACCGAGAAGGCCTTCGAGAACGCCATCACCACGGTGTATGCGATGGGCGGGTCCACCAATGTCTACCTTCATCTGCTGGCGATCGCCCGCGAGGCCCAGATGCCCATCACCATCGAGCGCATCCAGGCGGTGGGCGAGCGGGTGCCCCTGATCGCCAATCTGCAGCCGCACGGGCGCTATGCGATGGTCAGCCTGCACCAGCTTGGCGGCGTACCGGTGATCATGAAGGAGCTGCTGCGGCACGGGCTGCTGCATGGCGATGTCATGACCGTCACCGGTCGCACCCTGGCCGAGAACCTCGCCGACGTGCCCACACTCGAGCAGCTCGGCGATCAGGACCTCGTGCGTCCGGTGTCTCGGCCGCTGGCCGCGGCCAACAATCACATCAGCGTGCTCAAGGGCAACATCGCACCGCAGAGCTGCGTGCTCAAGCTGTCGGGCAAGACCCTCGAGAAGGGCGTGTTCCGGGGCACCGCCCGGGTGTTCGATTCCGAGGCCGCCACCATGGCCGCGATCCGCGCCGGCGAGATCGTGCCCGGCACGGTGGTGGTGGTGCGCAACGTCGGGCCGGTGGGCGGGCCGGGCATGCCCGAGATGGTCATGCTCACCATCCAGTTGCAGGGCCGTGGGCTCGGCGAAGACGTGGCGCTGATCACCGACGGTCGCTTCTCCGGGGTCTCGCACGGCATCCTGATCGGCCACATCTCGCCCGAGGCCGCGCGCGGTGGCCCGATCGCGGCGGTTCGCGACGGCGACACCATCGTCATCGACCCCGGGGCGCGCACCCTGCATCTCGAGGCTTCCGACGAGGAGATCGCCCGCCGCATGGCCGAATGGCGCGCACCTGACATGGCCGATCGGGTGCGTCCGGGCTCGGTGCACGACAAGTACATCCGGCTGGTGTCCTCGGCGCACCACGGCTGCGTGCTCTGACGCGTGCCTCGCGTGCCTGTGGGCGCGCGGGCTTCCGGCGCCGGCTCAGCGGCTGGCCATCCAGAGCACGCCGGCCAGCGCGAGCAGGCCCAGCCAGAGCGTCTCCCCCACCATCAGCAGCAGCGGCCGCCAGCCGGCCTCGCGCAGTGCGGCCACCGAGGTGCGCAAGCCCAGCGCGGCGATGGCCATCACCAGCAGTGCCCGTGACAGGTCACCGATCGGCGCCTGCATGGCCGCGGGTACGCCGCCGGCGGTGTTGAGCGCGGCGAGCGCAAGAAACATCAGCAGAAACCAGGGCAGCAGGGGCGGCTTGCGGGCGGCCTCGCCTTCATCGGGGTTGGGCAGACTGGTGCGCGACCAGATACCCACGCCCAGCACCACCGCGGCCAGCAGCGCCACGCGCGCGAGCTTCACGATGATGGCGGGCTCGCCCACCGCCGGGCCGGCGATGAAGGCGGCGCCGACCACCTGCGCCACATCGTGGATGGAGACGCCCAGGAAGACGCCGGTCAGCAGCGGCGTGAGTCCGAGCGCGGCAGTGATCATGGGGTAGATCAGCATGGCCATGGTGGAAAGGGCCGACACGCCCACCACCACCAGCAGGGTGAAGCGCTCCTGCTCGCGCGATCGCGGCAGGACCGCGGCGATGGCCAGCGCCGCCGACGCGCCGCAGATGGCGGTGGCGCCGCCCGAGAGCAGCCCCTGTGCCGGCGAGAGCCGCAGCAGCCGGGCCAGGCACCAGCCCATCGCCAGGGTGGATGCGACGCAGGCGATCACCAGCAGGCCCGTGGCCCAGCCCAGCGAGGCGATGTCGGCCAGCGCAATGCGGGCGCCAAGCAGGGCCACCCCGAGCCGGAGCAGCCATTTCATGCACAGCTCGATGCCCGCGCGTGCCTGATCGTTGTCGCCCAGCGCATTCAGCGACATGCCCAGCAGCAGCGCGTAGAGGAACAGCGGCCCGCCGTACTGACGCGACACGAAGGTGGCCGCGAGGGCGATCACGCCGCACAGCGCGACACCGGGCAGCGCGCGGCGCAGGCTGGCAAGGACCTGCGTCGCAGCGGGGCGGCGCGCGGGGGCCGCGCTGGCGATCAGGGCCATGCGCTATTTTTCAACGAAGGCCCGTTCGATGACATAGTCCCCGGGCTCACCCTGGCGCGGACTGATCCGGAATCCGCGTTCATCGAGCATTGCGCAGGTGTCGGCAAGCATCGCGGGACTGCCGCAGATCATGGCACGATCGCGCGCCGGATCGAGTGCGGGCAGGCCGAGATCGTCCAGGAGCTTGCCGGAGCGCATCAGGTCGGTGAGACGTCCGCGATTGCGAAAGGGCTCGCGCGTCACCGTGGGGTAGTAGTGCAAGCGTCCGCGCACCAGCTCGCCGAGCAGTTCGTCCTCGGGCAGTTCGCGCCCGATGAAATCGGCATAGGCCAGTTCACTCACCTCGCGCACGCCGTGGACCAGTACCACGGTCTGGAAGCGTTCGTAGGTCTCCGGATCCTGGATGATGCTCATGAAGGGGGCGAGACCGGTACCGGTGGCGAACAGGAAGACCCGGTCGCCGGGGAGCAGGTCATCGAGCACCAGGCTGCCCACCGGCTTGCGGCTCACGATGACCTCGTCACCCGCCTTCAGGTGCTGCAGCCGCGATGTGAGCGGCCCGTCGGGCACCTTGATGCTCAGGAACTCGAGATGCTCGGCATGGTTGGCGCTGGCCACGCTGTAGGCGCGCAGCAGCGGCTTGCCCGCCACCGGCAGACCGAGCATCACGAAATGGCCGTTGCGAAAGCGCAGCGAGCGGTCACGGGTGGTACGAAACGAGAACAGGGTCTCGTTCCAGTGATGGACCTGCAGGACGGTTTCAGTACCGAAGGTGGACATGATGTGGGCGGGTTCGAGGTGTCGGGAGTGGTGCGTCGTCGGGCCTCATGCTGCAAGCGGCGGAGCGCTCTCGGCCATATCGCCGATCTGCCTGAGCAGCGACCACGGATAGATGCCGCGGCCGTGCCCGTCGCTGAAGACCAGATTGAGCCCCTGCACCGACACCGGGTTGATCTGTGTCAGCCGCAGTTGCCGATCAGCCGGCGTCGGGTCTGCCTGCCGGCGTCGCTGACTTTCGCAGGCCGCGCAGCGGCACTGCTCGCGCAGACGCGCGTGCGGGATGCATGAACGATGATCGTCCGACCAGACGATCTCGAGGATACCGCTGGCCTGATGGCTCACGATGGATACCGGCTCGAAGGCGGGCTGCGTGCAGGGCGATTGCATGATCGTGACCCTGGCTCAGACCAGTTCCCGCAGACCTTCCGGGCCGACCTCGGTGCCGAATCCCTCCAGACCGCCATCATGCAGTTCGCTGCCCATGGCCGCGAGGCTTTCCTCGCGGATGAGGTTGCGCAGCTTGTGCAGGATCTGCGTGAACGCCAGCGAGGACATCATCTCCGCGGTGCGTGGCCGGGGCAGATCGATGGGGATCTCCGCCTTGATGCGACCAGGCCGCGCCGTCATCACGTACACGCGGTCCGACAGGAAGATCGCCTCCTCGATGTCGTGCGTGATGAACAGGACCGACAGGCGGAACTTCTGCCACATGTTGGTCAGGATCTGCTGCATCACCACCCGCGTCTGGGCGTCGAGCGCGCCGAAGGGCTCGTCCATGAGCATCACCTGCGGGCTGGTGGCCAGCGCCCGCACGATGCCCACGCGCTGCTTCATGCCGCCCGAGAGCTGGTCGGGGTAATGGTTCTCGAAGGCGAGCAGGCCGGCCAGCCCGAGCAGCGTGCGGGCCGTGGTCTCGCGGCTGCTCGCCGACACGCCCTGCATCTTCAGGCCGAATTCGACATTGCGCCGGACCGTCATCCAGGGAAACAGCGAATACTGCTGGAACACCACGCCCCGATCAGCTCCGGGTCCGTCGATCGGCTTGCCGTCGAGACTCGCGCTGCCGCTGCTGGGCCTGGCGAATCCGGCGACCACGTTCAGCAGGCTCGACTTGCCGCAGCCGGAAGGGCCGATCAGCGAGACGAACTCGCCCGGCCTGACGGTCAGCGACACATCGTCGATGGCGACGACGGCCTGGCGGGCACTGCCGAAGCGCATGCCCAGGTTGCGAATCTCGATCAGGCCGCGGGTGGCGGCGGTTGCAGCGTCGCTCATGTCCGGTCTCCGCTTCGTGAAAACGCCAGCCAGGGCATCAGCAGGCTGCCGGTCGCGCGGATGAGCCAGCTGCAGCCCAGACCGAGCACGCCGATGGTGATCATGCCGAGCACGATCTCCGGGTAGGTGATCAGTGAGTACGCTTCCCAGGTGAAGTAGCCGATGCCGAACTGGCCCGAGATCATCTCGGCGGCAATCAGCGACACCCAGGCGACACCCATGCCCACCGCCAGACCGGTGAAGATCTGCGGTCCGGCCCCGGGCAGCACGATGTGCCACATCACCCGCCACTCACGGGCACCCAGGCACTGGCCCGCCCGCAACAGCACCGCCTCGACGCCCTGGACGCCACTGACGGTGTTGAGCAGGATCGGGAAGAAGGCCCCGACGAAGGTGATGAACACGATGCTCACCTCGTTGTCCGGCCAGAGCATGATCGAGATCGGGACCCAGGCGATGGCGGGGATCGGCCGCAGGCACTCGAAGGCCGGGAACAGGAGCTGGCGCGTCAGCCGGTAGCGACCGATCAGCATGCCCAGCGTCACGGCGAGCAGCGCCGCCACGCCGAAGCCGATGAAGATGCGGCGCAGGCTCATGGCGACGTTCGTCAGGAACTTGTCCGAGCCCAGGGCGTGACTCAGCACCGCGAGCACCTCCATGGGCGTGGGCAGATTCGTGAACCGGATGTAGAAGTCCCACCGGTATCGGGTGGCCAGGTGCCAGAAGAGCACGAGACTGGCCAGGGAGCACAGGCCCAGCGCCGCGCCGGTCGCCTGTCTGCGAAGGCTCTCGATCACCGCAGCGATGCGCCCGGTATCGGCTTGGGCGACGGAGGGCCTGGGGCTCGACCCACGAGGGCGAGTGGCAGGCTCCACCAGCGCGATCGGCGCGGCGGCCACCGCCGGCACATCGGACAGCGATTCGGTGGCCAGGACTCTCAGCGGGGCGGACGACATGGCGTGCTCCGATCTCGGTGGGGTGTCAGAACGCGGCTGCGGCCAGTGCCAGCGCCTCGGGGTAGGTGACGAGCTTCCCGCCGGCACTCGCGGCATGCGCCTCGGCATCCTTCTTGAGGAGGAAGGGCACGATGACCGGCTTCCTGGGGTCAGCCGCATTCGCCGCATAAAAGGCCTTGTCGGCAAACACCTTGATGCCCAGTGCCTTGTCGTACACGTAGGCCACCTTCACCTTCTTGCCCGCAGCCTGGGCCCGCGAGACCGAAGCCAGGGTGCACACCACCGAGGCATGCGGCGAGATGGCCGCGCCCTCGATCCACACCTCACCCGACTCTTTCGGTCGCGTGATGGGCATCTTGCAGAGCGTGTCGGTGCCGCCGATGTCGTAGTTGCCCAGGGTCTGCTTCTGCGCCTCGTAGTCGAGCTTGTTCTCGGTGAAGGCCTTGCGTACGAAGCTTTCGTCGACCCACGCGGTGACGTCGAGAGGCTTGACCCGGTTGAGCTTGGTGAGCACCTCGTGGCCGATCCGGATGGTGTCCAGCCAGCGGGGCTTGATCGTGGGATCCAGGGTATGGATGCCGCCAGGTCCGAGGTAGAGGTAGGCAACCTCCTTCTCGATGCGGGTCCATTCCTCGACCTTGGCCATGGCCGCCGCCGGATTGCTGCGTACCCACTGATTGGCCTCCATCAGCGCCTTGATGTAGGCGACCACCACTTCCGGGTACTCGGTCGCGAAGTCCTTGCGCACCACCACGCCGTGGAAGGTGGGCACCTTGGTTTCGGCCCCGTCGAAGATCTTGCGGGCAAACCCGCGGTAAGGCAGCAGGTCGGCGAAAGGCACGAAGTTGGCGTGCCCGTCGATCTTCTTCTCCTGCAGGTTGGTGGTGCCTACCTCGGGGCTCTGGCTGGAGAGATTCCAGAAATTCTCGGGCCAGCCGCGGCTCTGCATCGCCTGCAGCAGCATGCCGTGCGCGGCCGAGCCGAAAGGCACCGAGACCGACTTGCCCTTGAGATCGGCGAGCTCGTAGTACGGCGAGTCCTTGTGCACCACCAGCCCGTTGCCGGAGCCGAAGGCGTTGTAGGCGATGATCGCCACCAGCTTGGTCTCGTTGCCGGGTTGCGACTGTCCGGTCGCGCCGTTCACCAGCAGCGGGTAGTCACCCATCATGCCGATGTGCAGCTTCTTGGCCATCATGCCGTTGGTGATCGGCGGCCCCGAGGTGAAGTTCTGCCAGTCGAGCTTGAACTTCAGGTCCTTGTAGCGGCCGGTCTTCGGCAGGTGCTTCTCGAGCAGCTTGAGTTCCTTGATCACCACCCCGCCCGTGACGGTATTGGTGGTGGTGTTCTGCACCCCGATGCCGATCACCACCTCCTGCTGTGCGAGGGCCGGCAGGCAGAAGGTGGCCAGCGCGGTGGCCATTCCGATCAACAGCTTTCTGGTCATGGGCGTGATTCCTTTCAGCGTCAGTACCGGTGCGTGTCGAGTGCTTGGGATGGGTTGTGCAAGTCCTGTGCCAGAGCAGACTGCTCAGGCATCGAGCTGCAGTCGTTCCAGCTTGGATGTCACCTCGGCCCACTTGTCGGCGTCGGGAAGCGGGTCCTGCTGCCGGTCGATTACCGGCCACTCCCGGGCCAGGCGCGCGTTCAGGGCGAGGAATGCGTGCTGCTCCGGCGGCAGGTCGGTGTCGGCGACGATCGCGCTCACTGGGCACTCCGGAACACAGACGGCGCAATCGATGCAGGTCTCCGGGTCGATCACCACGAAGTTCGGGCCCTGGTGAAAGCAGTCGACCGGGCACACCGACACGCAGTCGGTGTAGCGGCAGCCGATGCAGGCCTCGGTCACCACGAAGGTCATGACGCGGCTCCGCTGCGGGCCTTCTGCGCGATCGCGATCGAGGTGAGCGCCAGACGGGCAAGCTTGCGGACATCGGGATCGGCATCGGTCAGCGCGCCTTCCAGCGGCACGATCGCTCGCGTGTCGCCGATCTCGCCGAGCGCGATCGCCGATTCCTTGCGCAGGTTGCTGATCGGGTGCTTCAGACAGGCGGTCAGCGCGGGAAGTCCGGCCTCGGCCTTGAGCAGACCGAGCGCGCGTGCCGCCTTCAGGCGCACCTGCCAGTACTCGTCGTCCATCGCGTGCACCAGATCGGTGATGGCCCTTGCGAGCCGCAGCTTGCCGATGGTCTGCGCAGCTTCCTCGCGCACCATCCACTGGCTGTCCGCGAGTGCGCGGGTCAGCGCCGGCAGCACGCTCACCGAACTTGCGAAGCCCAGGGCTCCGACCGCGATGCGGCGGACTTCCGGCTCGGGATCGTTGGCGGCGACCTCGGCGAGTTCGCCCAGCGCCGACTCGTTCTTGAGGTAGCCGAGCACGCCGACCGCTTCGCGACGCACCGCGGCGTCGGCATCGCGCAGCGAGGCCATGGCCGGGGCGAATGCGTCGGGGCAGCGCAGTTCACGGATCGCCCTGAAGGCCATCGCTCGGGTGGCGGCGGGCACAGTGTCCTCCAGCATCGGCAGCAGCGGCGCGGCTGACTCGGGCTCCTTCAGCTCTGCCAGCACCGTGCCGGCCGCTGCCCGCACGGTCTCGTCGTCATCGAGCAGCAACGCGGTGAGGGCCTGGACCACCTCCGGGTCCTCCTGCCCCTCCAGGGCGCGCACTGCCTCGGTCCGCACCTGTGCGTCGCTGTCGCCGAGCATCGGCAGCAGCATCGGCACGAAATCGTCCTCGTCGCTGTAGGGCAACTCCATCACCGCCAGCCGGCGGACAGTGGCGTCGCCGTCTCTGAGGCGATCGCTCAGGCTCGTTGTGTGGCTCATCTCGGACTCAGCGCAGCAGGTAGGGAATGTCGACGGTGATCGCGTCGGTGGGGCAGTCCTGCTCGCAGGGCAGGCAGTACCAGCACTCGTCGAACTTCATGAATGCGGTGCCCTTACTCAGGTCGATCGCGAGCACATCCAGCGGGCAGACATCGACGCAGACGGTGCAGCCCTTGTGCGCGATGCACTTCTCGGCATCGACGCGCACAGGTGCCTGGGTCGGGGTGAGGGCGATGGTCATGGCGTTTCCTTGCGTTCGGTTGTCGGTCAGGCGGCCTGGGCCGGGGTGGCCACGCGCAGGCGCTGGTAGGCGGTGCGCTCCTCGTCGTCGAGCGGCACCACGTAGGGCTCGACCTCGCCCTTGCGCAACTGCATGCGTCCGTCCCCCGACTTGCTGAGCAGCGAGTGGCAGAACCAGTTCTCGTCGTCGCGTTCGGGGTGATCGACGAACAGGTGGTAGAGGCCCCAGCGGCTCTCGGTGCGGAACAGCGAGGCGCGGGCGGCCATCTCGGCGCAGTCGAGGATGGAATGCGCTTCCATGGCGCGCATCAGTTCATGGGGGTTGGAGGCCACCATGCTGTGCATGTCCTCGCGGATCTCGTCGAAGCGCCGCAGTCCGATCTCGTACTTGCGCGTGATCTTGGGCGGCTGCAGGTAGTCGTTGACCAGCCGACGTGTCTTGTATTCCAGCTGGTAGGGCGTCAGGCCCTCGCTGCGCTGCAGGGGCGCCAGGATCCGCGCGGCCTCGTCGGCCTGGGCCTGATCATCATGGCGCGCCTGTGCGGTGCCGGCGCAGTAGTCGGCGGCGTTTTCGCCGCACAGCTTGCCGTACACGAAGGCGCCGAGCATGTAGTTGTGCGGCACGCTGGCGCAGTCACCGGCCGCGTACAGGCCGGGCACCGAAGTCTCGCCGCGCTCGTTCACATGGATGCCCGAGGCACTGTGACCGCTGCAAAAGCCGATCTCCGAGATGTGCATCTCGATCATCTCGGAGCGGTAGTTGGTGCCTCGCTTCTCATGAAAGCGGCCACGGCTCGGCCGCTCGTTGGTGTGGAGGATGGTCTCGATGGTCTGGATGGTCTCTTCGGCGAGGTGATCCAGCTTCAGGAATACGGGCCCCTTGCCGCTCAACAGTTCGTTGTAGAACTCGAGCATCATCTGGCCGCTCCAGTAGTCGCACTCGATGAAGCGCTCGCCACGCGAGTTGGCGGTGTAGCCGCCGAGCGGGCCGGTCACGTAGGCGCAGGCGGGCCCGTTGTAGTCCTTGATGAGCGGGTTGATCTGGAAGCATTCCAGGTTGGCCAGGTCGGCTCCCGCGTGGTAGGCCATCGCGTGGCCATCACCGCAGTTGGTGGGGTTCTCGTAGGTGCCCATCAGGTAGCCCGACGAGGGCAGGCCCAGGCGCCCGGCGGCCCCGGTGCACAGCACGGCCGAGCGGGTCCGGATCAGATAGAGCTCGGCGGTGCGGCAATCGAAGCCCATCACCGCAGCCACCTCGCCGGACGGGCCGGTGAGGATGCGCGTGACCACCACCCGGTTGGTGATGTCGACCCTGGCCCGCTTGAGCTGGCGGTACAGGATCTTCTTCATGTGATGCCCTTCGGGCATGGGCAGCACGTAGGCGCCAAGGTGATGCACCTTGCGCACCGAGTAGTCGCCGGTCTCGTCCTTCTCGAAGCGCACGCCCCAGCGGTCGAGTTGCTGGATCATCTCGAAGCTGCCGGCGGCGTAGGCCATCACTGCCGCCTGGTTCACGATGCCGTCGTTGGCCACCGTGATTTCCTTGACGTACTGCTCCGGCGTGGCGTGGCCGGGCACCACCGCGTTGTTCAGGCCGTCCATGCCCATCGAGATCGCGCCGGAGCGTTTCACATGGGCCTTGTCGATCAGCAGCACCCGCAGTTTCGGGTTCTTTTCCTTCGCCTTCACGGCGGCCATCGGCCCGCCGGTGCCGCCGCCGATCACGACGAGGTCGTAGTCCATCTCGATGGTCTTCATGTGCGTTCTCCTAGGTGCGTTCAATGCGCAGGCGGTACTGGAAGGCGTCGCCCGGGTAGTAAAGAAACTCGAAATCGACCGGCTGCTCGCCGGCGTGGGTGAGTCTTTCGATGCGCAATAGCGGTGAGGACTCCGCGATGCGCAGGTGGCGGGCCAGCGATTCGTCAGCCGAGATCGCCTCGATCTGCAGATCCGCATGGGTCAGGGGAAGACCGAGGTCGTTCTCGAGGATGGAAAAGACGTCGCGGCGGCTGAGATCCTCGCGGGACAGCCGCTCGCCGATCGCCTCGGGGAAGTAGCTGACGTCCACCGAGATCGGCGCGCGGTTCAGGTAGCGCAGGCGCTGGATCTCCACGACGCGGGCGCCGGTTCGCAGCCGCAGGCGGTTCATCACCACTTCGCTCGGGCGCTGGGTGCGTACGCTGAGCACCTGCGAGAAGGTCTCGTAACCGGAGGAGCCCATGGCCTCGCCGAAGCCCTGGAGCCGGGACAGGTTCTGGAAGGCCTTCGGCTTGGCCACGAAGCTGCCCTTGCCGGCGATCTTGAAGATCAGGCCTTCCTTCTGGAGGTCGCCCAGCGCCTGCCGGATCGTGATCCGGCTCACACCGAAGGCTTCCATCATCTGGCTCTCGGATGGCACCTGCGAATGCGACGGATAACTCCCGTCGAGGATGCGGCTGCGGATCGTCTCGCGCACCTGGGCATGCAGGGCGAGGGCCGTCAGGGGCACCACCGGGCCGGTGTCGGCGGTGACGGTCTGGCTGGCGTGACGGGTCTTGCGGGCGGGGGACATCGGGGAGCGCCTAACCTGTTATGACAAGTCATGACTAGCAATCGCCGTGCCACCGTGTGTGGCATGCCGGGTCGGCGCCTCTGCCCGAGAGGGAAATCCGGCTTCCTGGCGCGCGCTGGCCGATGCGCGAAGCGGGCGGGCGATCGCACCGTCGCGAGGCGGCCTGCGCTTTTTTGGGATGGAATGCGCTTGTCGGGGCGGGAATGCACCGGATCGGATCGCCGCGGCCCAAAACGGAACGCGCAGGAGACCTGTACGCCACCGAGGCTGGGTGACCATGCGGATCCGGGCCTTTGCCGCGCGTCGCGGCAAAGGCCGGTGCCCACCCACCACGGACCAGACCCATGACCGAGAAGATCGCCACCCCGGTAGCCGCCGCCACCATCATGCTGCTGCGCGACGGCGCGCAGGGCCTCGAGGTGTTCATGGTGGTGCGCCATCACCAGATCGACTTCGCGTCGGGAGCCCTGGTGTTCCCCGGCGGGAAGGCCGACCCCCAGGACAGCGACCCGCGCGTGCTCTCGCGCCTGAGCGGCTATGACTCGCCCAGCGACGAGCAGTCGATGCTGCGCGCCGCCGCCATCCGCGAGGCCTTCGAGGAATCAGGCATCCTGCTGGCGCGGCGCCAGGGTGGCTCGCCGCTGGTAGCCAATGGTGATCTCGATCGCTGGCGCGAGGGACTGAACAAGCACACCCTCACGCTGGGCGACATGCTGGTCGAGGGCGACCTGCAGCTCGCCTGCGATGACCTCGCCCGCTTCTCCCACTGGATCACCCCCGAGTTCATGCCCAAGCGCTTCGATACCCACTTCTATCTGGCGCGGGTGCCGGCCGATCAGGTGGCCGCGCATGACGGCCATGAGAACGTCGACTCGGTGTGGATCTCGCCTCGGCAGGTCATCGAGGACGCGCGGGCCGGCCGGCGCACGGTGATCTTCCCCACGCTCTCCAATGTGGTCCGGCTGGCCGAGTCGCGCAGCGTGGCCGAGGCCTTCGCGCGCGCCGCGTCGTCGCCGATCGTGCCGATCCGCCCCTGGATGGAGACCCGTCCGGAGGGCCGTTTCGTGTGCATTCCCACCGACGCCGGCTTCACCCTGACCGAGCACCGCGCGGCGGGCGGGCCGGGCTGAGGCGTCGGGCAGCGGCCCATGGCCACCCGCCTGAGCAGCCGCCGATTCCTCGTCGAAGGCGTGACCGTCGCCGAGGTCACCCTCGGGTCCGAGAGCGGGGTGAACCCGCTGTCGCTGGCGGCGGTGCGCGGGCTTCGTGAGCAGCTAGGCGCGCTTGCCGGTGCGGCGGCCCCGCATGCGCTCGTGATCAGGTCCGAGGGCCGCTGCTTCTGCGCGGGCGCCGACGTGAAGGAGTTCCGCGGCTACGATGTCGACGGGTTTCGCCACTACATGACCGAGGTCCTCGGCCTGTATGCCGACCTGATCGAGGCGCCGCGGCCTATTCTCAGCCTCGTGCAGGCCGACGCGCTCGGAGCGGGCGCTGCCCTGGCGCTGTGCAGCGACTTCGTGCTCGCGGCCGACACGGCGCGCTTCGGGTTTCCCGAGGCGCAGCGCGGGCTTGCCGGCGGGGGCTACCTCATGCCGCGCCTGATCGGGCGCCAGCGCGCGGCCGAGATGGTGCTGCTCGGGCGCTCGATGAGCGCGGCGCGCGCCGAGGCGCTCGGTCTGGTGAATGAAGTCTGCGCGGCTGATCAGCTGGACGAGCGGGCGCGGGCCTGGATCGCCGAGATGGCCGCCATCGATCCCGGAGCCTTTGCCGTGGGCAAGCGCTCGTTGGCGGGTGGGCTGAGCGTCGATCTGCGTCAGGCCATGGACTGGCACATCCAGGCGCAGACCGAGGCGTTCAGCCGGACGAGCGTCATCGACCTTGGCTGGAGCGCCCCGAGCCACGCCGGTGCCCCGCGCGCTTGCCTGGCGGGTTGTCCTGGCTGGCCACGATGTGGCGGCGGAGTGTCACCACTTGAGCACGGCGCTGGCGGCCGGGCGCTGGCGATAGCGCGCATCCCAGGCGCGCAGGCCCGGCCGTTCGCCCAGCACGTCGGCCTGCGCGAAGCGCGAGAACTGCAGCGCCGCCTGCAGCGTGCAGTCGGCAATCGAGACTGCCTGCCCACCAAGCAGCGGCCGGCCATCGCGCAGCAGCGACTCCAGGAAGTCGAGCACGGGCTGCATGCGTTCGAGCAGTGCAGTCGCCTGGGCCGGGTCTGGCGGCAGGCCCAGGGGCGAGCGGGTGGCGTGCACCCACTGGCCGATGGGATTGGCCAGGCGCAGCTCCACGGTGCGCTCCAGATCGCGGTTTCGCGCGCGCGCGAGCGGACTGGCGCCCATCAGCGCGCCATCGGGGAACTGCTCCTCGAGGTACTCGATGATGGTGAGCGATTCGATCAGATGGCTCCCATCGTCCAGCTCCAGCACCGGCAGCGTGCCGAAGGGGTTTCGCGCCAGGTGGGCCGGCTCGCGATGCCGCCCCTTCAGGGTGTTGACCACCACCTGCTCGATGCCCAGCGCCGCGCCGGCCGCTTCGCGCTCGGCGATGTAGAGCATCACCTTGGTGGGGTTCGGCGCCAGCGGCACCATGTAGAGCTTCATGGGTGTGCCTTGCGGGTTCAGGTGTTCCACCAGGTCTGGTCGGAGAAGGCCCGCGGGGCGGCGCGGGTTTCGATGGTATCAGGCGCGATCGCGCCCCCTTGGCTCTCGGCGGTTCAGTGGTGATCGAACGGGGTCCGGTGTCTCATCAGGCTCGCGTGATAATGTCAGGCGTTCTTTCCCGTTCCGGTCCGGCCATGTTCCGCCTTCCCCGTTTTTTCCAGCGCTCGCGATCGGCGCCGGCCGATCCGGCGGCAGCGGCCGGTGCGCCGGAGGCGGTCGGTGCAGCCGCGGCTGCCGAGCCGCCGGTCACCTACGAGGGCGCCCAGTCTCTCCTGGCCGAGGGCCGCGCGCAGGAGGCGCGGTTGCAGCTCGAGCGCCTGGTAGCGACCGAGCCCGGGCATGCGCGGGCATTGAACCTGCTGGGGGTGATCGCGCATCGTGCGGGCGATGCGGCGGCGGCGGTGGGCCTGCTGGAGCGCGCGGTGCGTGCCGATGCGGGTCTGGCAGGGGCGCAGTACAACCTGGGCAATGCACTGGCCGAGCTCGGCCGTTTCGAGCCGGCGCTGGCGGCGTTCGAGGCGGCGGTGCGGCTGGAGCCCGGGCATGCCGATGCGTTGTGCAACCGGGGGCTGGTGCTGCAGCAGCTGCAGCGCCATGAGGCGGCGGCGGCCAGCTTCGAGCAGGCGCTGGCGTTGCGGCCTGACGATGCCGAGCTGCATGCCGGCCTCGCCGAGAGCCGTCGCCAGCAGGGCCGGCTGGACGACGCGCTGGCGGCCTATCGGCGGGTGGCGGCGTTGCAGCCCGAGAACCCCGAGGCGCATTCCAGCCTGGGCAATGCGTTGCAGGCCTGCGGCCAGCACGAGCCGGCGCTCGCCAGCTACGAGCGGGCGTTGCGTCTGGCGCCAGACCATGTGGCCACGCTGACCAATCAGGCCGCGCTGCTGCGCGCGCTGGGTCGGTCTGGTGAAGCGCTGGCCGTCTATGACCGTCTGGTGCAGGTGGCGCCCGGTCAGGCCGAGCCGGTGCTGCGGCGCGCCTCGGTGCTGAATGCCCTGGAACGCTTCACCGAGGCCCTGGCCGGGTTCGATGCGGCGCTGGCGTGCGATCCGCAGTTGGCCGACGCGCATTTCGGCCGCGGTCTCGCCCTGCATCGGCTCGATCGCCTGACCGAGGCCTTGCCTGCCTACGACCGCGCGATCGCGCTTGATCCCGAGCGTGCTGATGCGCACAACAACCGCGGGCTGCTGCTGCATGCGTTGCGCCGCGTCGACGAGGCTATTGCCAGCTACGAGCAGGCGCTGCGCATCCGCCCCGATCAGGCGTTTCTCCTCGGCACGCTGCAGCACGCGAAGATGCGGGTCTGTGACTGGCGTGACTTCGACACCCTGACCGATCGCCTCGAGACCGAGGTGCTCGCGGGGCGCCCGGTGACCATGCCCTTCGCGGCGCTCTCGCTTACCGACAACCCGGCAGTCCATGCCGCCGCGGCGCGCAGCTACGCGCAGTCGCATCACCCCACGCTCGCGCCTGCGAACGCGGCCGGCCGATGCCGCAGCGGCGGCCGGATACGGCTTGGCTACTTCTCGGCCGATTTCTATACCCACGCCACCGCCTACCTGGTTGCCGAACTCCTCGAACGGCACGACCGGGAGCAATTCGAGGTGATGGCCTTCGCGCTGGGCCCTGCCCGGGATGACGCGATGCGCCGCCGGATCATGGCGGGCGTGGACCGGTTCTCGGTCGTGGGCGCGATGTCCGATGCCGAGGCGATCCGGCTGGCCCGCGAGGCCGGCGTTGAGATCGCCATCGATCTCAACGGCTATACCCAGGACTCCCGAACCGGCATCTTCGCGGGGCGCTGCGCGCCGGTGCAGGTGAACTTCCTCGCCTATCCCGGCACCATGGCGTCGGCCTGCATGGATTACATCGTGGCCGATCACACCGTCATCGCGCCGCAGGCCGCGGCCTGGTTCACCGAGAAGGTGGTGCGCATGCCGCACAGCTACCAGGTCAACGATTCCCGGCGCCAGGTGTCCGAGCGGGTGTTCACGCGCGCCGAACTCGGCCTGCCCGAAGACGGGTTCGTCTACTGCTCGTTCAACAACACCCACAAGATTCTCCCGTCGGTGTTCGATGCCTGGATGCGCATTCTTTCAGCGGTGCCCGGCAGCGTGCTCTGGCTGCTGCAGGACAACCCGCAGGCGGCGAACAACCTGCGTCAGCACGCGCGGGAGCGTGGTGTCGATCCGGCCAGGCTGGTCTTCGCCGGGCGCGTGCCCACCGCCGAGCACCTGAGCCGTCATCGGCAGGCGGACCTCTTCCTGGACACCTTCCCCTACAACGCGCACACCACGGCGAGTGACGCCCTGTGGATGGCGCTGCCGGTGCTGACACGGCCCGGGCAGTCGTTCCCGAGTCGCGTGGCGGCCAGCCTGCTCAGGGCCGTGGGGCTGCCCGAACTCATCGTCGAGACCCCCGAAGACTACGAGCGCACGGCGATCGCGCTGGCGCGTGATCCGAAACCGCTCGCGTCGTACAGGCAGCGGCTCGATGCCGGTCGCCCGAGCGCGCCGCTCTTCGACACCGCGCGCTTCGCGCGCGATCTCGAATGGGCCTATCGGCAGATGCACCAGCGCAGCGTGGCGGGTCTCGAACCGGCCGACCTCACGGTCCCCGATGAACAGCCGAGCGCGGTGGCCCGGTGATCGGACTGCCGGGCTTCTTTCGACGACGTCCTCGACCCGAGGGCGCGACACAGGCCGATGCCGCGGTCCCGGCTGATCCGGCGGCTGCGGGCGACGCACCGGTGGCGAGCCGCGTTGCCATGGCCACGGAGCCGCCTGCCAGCTATGAAGGTGCGCAGTCGCTGCTGGCCGAGGGCCGCGTGCAGGAGGCTCGATCGCAGCTCGAACGCCTGGTGGCGGCCGAGCCCGGTCACGCGCGAGCGCTGAACCTGCTGGGTGTGATCGCGCAGCGCGCGGGCGACGCGGTCGCGGCGGTGGGCCTGCTGGAGCGCGCGGTGCGTGCCGACGCGGGTCTGGCGGGGGCTCAGTACAACCTGGGCAATGCGCTGGCCGGGCTGGGGCGTTTCGAGCCGGCGTTGCAGGCCTTCGAGGCGGCGGTGCGGCTGGAGCCGACCCATGCCGATGCGCTGTGCAACCGGGGGCTGGTGCTGCAGCAGCTGCAGCGCCCTGAGGCGGCGGCGGCCAGCTTCGAGCAGGCGTTGGCGCTGCGGCCTGATGATGCCGACCTGCATGTCAGCCTCGCCGAGGTGCTGATCGCGCTCGGCCGGCATCAGGCGGCCATCGGCCATTTCGAGCGGGCGATCGCGCTGCGGCCGCAACCGGCGATCCTGCACCATGCCCTGGGCATGGCGCTCGCCGCGGGTGGGCGCCATGAGGCAGCACTGATCGCCTACGATCGTGCCATTGCCCTGCAGCCGGCATTCCCGGAGGCCCTCAGCAACCGGGGCAACGCCCTGAAGGCGCTGGGGCGGCTGCCCGAGGCGCTCGCCAGCCACGAGCAGGCGCTCGCGCTGCGGCCGGATCTGGCGGCCATCCATGTCAACCTCGGTCATGTGCTGCGCGAACTCGACCGGCTGCCCCAGGCGAGGGTTGCCTTCGAACGCGCCATCGCGCTGCAGCCCGATCTGGCCGATGCCCACAGCGCCCTGGGCCTGGTGCTCGAGCGCATGGGGCATTTCGCCGAGGCCACCGGCAGCTACGACCGCGCCATCGCGCTGCGACCCGGCTATCCCCAGGCCCGGTTCAATCGGGCGCTGATATCCCTGCTCCTGGGTGACTACCCTCTTGGCTGGGCCGAGTACGAGGCGCGCTGGCAGGATGACCCCGCCGCGCTCGCGCCGCGTCGTTACCCCCAGCCGCTGTGGCTGGGGCAGGCGCCGCTGGCCGGCCGCACCATCCTGCTGCATGCCGAACAGGGCCTGGGCGACACGCTGCAGTTCTGCCGCTATGTGCCGGTGGTGGCCGCGATGGGCGCGCGGGTGGTGCTGGAGGTGCAGCGGCCGCTCGCTGGGCTCATGCGAGGGCTGGCGGGTGTTGACCAGCTCATCGAGCAGGGCCAGCCCGTGCCGCCGATTGACTGGCAGTGCCCCCTGATGTCACTGCCGCTGGCGCTGAAGACCACGCTGGACAGCATCCCGCTGGCGCAGGGCTATCTGCGCGCCGATCCGCAGCGTGTGGTGGCGTGGCGGGAACGGCTGGGGCCTGCGCAGTCGCCGCGGGTGGGGATGGTGTGGAGCGGCAGCACCACGCAGGGCAATGACCCTTCCCGCAATCTGAGCCTCGCGCAACTGCTGGCTCACCTGCCTGCGGGCCTGGCCTGCGTCTCGCTGCAGAAGGAGATCGCCGCCACCGACAGACCGCTGCTGGCGGCCCATCCGCACATCCTGGATGTCAGTGCCAGCCTCGCGGATTTCTCCGACACGGCCGCGCTGTGCGAGTGCTGTGATGTGATCATCAGCGTGGACACCAGCGTGGCGCACCTCGCAGGCGCGCTCGGCAAGCCGTTGCATGTGCTGCTGCCGTGGGTGCCGGCCTTTCGGTGGCTGCTCGATCGCGAGGACAGCCCCTGGTATGCCAGCGCCCGACTCCACCGTCAGGGCCCGGACCGGCAATGGGCACCGGTGCTCACGCGGCTGGCGGCCGCGCTCACGGCGCCCGGCTGACTCAGCCCGGGCGACGCTCGAAGGCCGGCAGGCCCTCCGGGATATGGTGGAAGGCCTGCTTGTCGATCGTGAAGATGGCGGCCTTGGGCTGGAACACCGAGGGGTCGTCAAAGGTGCCCACCTTGAGGATGACCGCACCCGGCCGCTTGGGTGAGCGCGTGCCGATCGCGGTGCCGCAGGTGGGGCAGAAGTAGCGGGTGACCGCGTTCTCGATGTCGGTGCGGGTGAAGCTGCCGGGCTGTCCGCGCGTGAAGCGAAAGCCCGACTCGGGCATCACCATGATCACGTTCGGATTGCCGCCGGTGATGTACTGGCACTCCCGGCAATGGCATTGCAGCGAGGCCAGGGGCTCGCCCTCGGCCACGTAACGCAGGCCCTTGCAGTAACAGCCGCCCTCGATCTTCATGCGCCGCCTCCGTTCAGAATGAGTCGCCGGGCACCCGCACCCAGCCTTCCATGAGCACGCGTGCGCTGCGGCTCATGATCGCCTTGCGCACCACCCACTCGCCGCCTTCCTGGCTGGCCTCGGCTCCCACCCGAAGGGTGCCCGAGGGATGACCGAAGCGCACCGCCTGACGCGGCCCGCCGCCCGCGGCGAGGTTGACCAGGGTGCCCGGAATGGCCGCGGCGGTGCCGATGGCCACCGCCGCCGTGCCCATCATGGCGTGGTGCAGCTTGCCCATGGACAGCGCGCGCACCAGCAGGTCGATGTCGGCCGCGGCCACTGGCTTGCCGCTGGAGGCGGTGTAGCTCGCGGGCGGGGCGACGAAGGCCACCTTGGGCGTGTGCTGACGGCGCGCAGCCTCGTCAATGTTGCCGATCAGGCCCATGCGAACCGCGCCGTGCGCCCGGATGGTCTCGAATCGCGCCAGCGCGGCGGGGTCGGTGTTGATCGCGTCCTGCAACTCGGTGCCGGTGCAGCCGATGTCGCCCGCGTTCAGGAAGATGGTGGGGATGCCGGCATTGATCATCGTGGCCCTGAGCACGCCCACGCCCGGCACCGAGAGCTCGTCCACCAGGTTGCCAGTGGGGAACATGGCGCCACCGGCGCCTTCTTCCTCGGCGGCCGGGTCCATGAACTCGAGCTGCACCTCGGCGGCCGGGAAGGTCACGCCGTCGAGCTCGAAGTCACCGGTCTCCTG
>JBIKWU010000037.1:0-19893 GCA_044356115.1 Burkholderiaceae bacterium | reverse complement strand
AAGCTCGCGCTGATCATCTGCCACGACGGCATGTTCCCCGAGATGGCCCGCGAGTGCGCCTACAAGGGCGCCGAGCTGATGATCCGCACCGCCGGCTACACCGCGCCCATCCGCCACTCCTGGCGCGTCACCAATCAGGCCAACGCCTTCCAGAACCTGATGGTCACCGCCAGCGTGTGCATGTGCGGCAGCGACGGCACCTTCGATTCGATGGGCGAGGGCATGTTCGTGAACTTCGATGGCGAGCCGCTGGTGATGGGCAGCCACCGGCCCGACGAGATCATCACCTGCGAGGTCCGGCCCGACCTTGTGCGCGAGGCCCGTCGTCACTGGGGCGTCGAGAACAACATCTACCAGCTCTGGCATCGCGGCTACGTGGCGGTGCGCGGCGGCGCGCAGGACTGCCCCTACACCTTCATGCACGACATGGTGAACGGCCGTTACCGGCTGCCCTGGGAGGCCGAGGTCGAGCACGTCGACGGCCGCTCCTGCGGCTTCGCGCCGCCGCAGCGCGATCACGATCCCGACAACCGGCTGCCCTGAACCCGGCCCCCTTCCTGGACCCTGTCATGAGCACCTCTCCTTCCGCCGCGCTGCCCTGCGTGGCCGCAGACCCCTACCCCTGGCCCTACGATGCCGACCTGCGCCCGGCCAACACCGCGCTGGTGGTCATCGACATGCAGACCGACTTCTGCGGGGTCGGCGGCTACGTGGACACCATGGGCTATGACCTGAGCCTCACCCGCGCGCCGATCGAGCCGATCCGCCGGGTGATGGCGCGCATGCGCGCGCTCGGCTTCAGCATCATCCACACCCGCGAGGGCCATCGGCCTGACCTATCGGACCTGCCGGCCAACAAGCGCTGGCGCTCGCAGCGCATCGGCGCCGGCATCGGTGACGCCGGCCCCTGTGGCCGCATCCTGGTGCGCGGTGAGCCGGGCTGGGACATCATCCCCGAGCTCGCGCCGGCGCCCGGCGAGGTGATCATCGACAAGCCCGGCAAGGGCTCGTTCTGCGCCACCGATCTCGAGCTGGTGCTGCGCACCCGCGGCATCCGCAACCTGATCCTCACCGGCATCACCACCGACGTCTGCGTGCATACCACCATGCGCGAGGCCAATGATCGCGGCTTCGAGTGCCTGATGCTCGAGGACTGCACAGGGGCCACCGACCTCGGCAACCACCTGGCGGCGATCAAGATGATCAAGATGCAGGGTGGCGTGTTCGGCGCGGTGGCCGATTCGGCCGCGGTGCTGGCCGCGCTCGGCTGAGGCCGCCGACGATGGAAGTCCTGCGGGTGGATGGCGCGGTGGTGGCGCCGGCGCGCGCGCCCACCGGCGCGCTGGCGCTGGCCACCTACGAGCTGACCAAGCGCTTCGGGGACTTCGTCGCGCTCGACCGCGTCTCGATCACCGTGCAGCCGGGCACGGTGCATGCCCTGCTCGGCGAGAACGGCGCCGGCAAGAGCACGCTGGTGAAGTGCCTGGTGGGGTTTCATCGCCCCGACGGCGGCAGCATCCTGATCGAGGGCCGCGAGACCGAGATCGCCTCGCCGCAACGTGCCCGCGAGCTGGGCATCGGCATGGTCTACCAGCACTTCACGCTGGTGCCTTCGATGACCGTGGGCGAGAACCTCGCCCTGGCCCGTGGCGGCCTGCCGGCGCGCATCGACTGGCGCCGCCAGCGTGCCGAGCTCGATGCCTTCCTGGGCAGCGTGCCCTTCCGGGTCGATCCCGAGGCGCGGGTGGCCGACCTGTCCGCGGGCGAGAAGCAGAAGACCGAGCTGCTCAAGCAGCTCTACGCGCGCAATCGCTTCCTGATCCTCGACGAGCCGACCTCGGTGCTCACGCCCGAGGAGGCCGACGAGCTGCTGAGTTCGGTGCGCGATCTCGCTCACGGCGGGCGCATGACCGCGCTGCTGATCACCCACAAGTTCCGCGAGGTGGCGCGATTCGCCGACGAGGTCACGGTGCTGCGACGCGGCCAGCTCGCCGGTGCCGGCCGCGTGGCCGAGATGGACGCCGACCGGCTGGCCACGCTGATGGTCGGCCAGTCGCTGGCCGGCGCCACCGCGCGGCGGCCAGCATCGGCGCCTGCGCCAGCGGCCCCGGCCGAGGCAGGCGGCGATGCGGCCGCCGCGGGCGCGCCCGCCGCACCGCTGCCGCTGGCGGTGCGCGGCCTCACCGTGGACAACGATCTCGGTCTGCCGGCAGTGCGCGGCCTCGACCTGCAGGTGGCCGCCGGCAGCATCGTCGGCGTGGCCGGGGTGTCGGGCAACGGCCAGCGCGAGCTCGTGCAGGCGCTCACCGGCCAGCGCGCGCGCGCGGCCGGCGAGGTGCGGGTGTTCGGCGAGCCGTTTCGCGCCACCCGTGCCGACTACCTTCGCCATCGCGTGGCCGCGTTGCCCGAGGAGCCGCTGCACAACGCCTGCGTGCCGGGGATGTCGGTGGCCGGCAACCTGGCCCTGCGCGACTTCGATCGCGCGCCGTGGTCGGTGGGCGGCTGGCTGCGGCCGGCCGCGTTCCGTGGCGCCGCCGAGCAGGCGATCGAGGCCTTCCGCATCAAGACCCGCGGGCCCGACGAGCCGATCGAGCGGCTCTCGGGCGGCAACATCCAGCGCGCGGTGCTCTCGCGCGAACTCTCCCGGCAGGCCCGGCTGCTGATCGTGATGAACCCGGTGTTCGGTCTCGACTTCCAGGCCTCGGCCGAGATCCACCAGCGCCTGCGCGATGCCCGCGACTCGGGATGCGCGGTGCTGCTGGTGAGCGAAGACCTCGACGAGCTGCTCGAGCTCTCCGATCGCGTGCTCGTCATCAATGGCGGGCGCATCGTGCTCGAGTCCCTGCAACCCGAAGCCGATCGGGACCGCATCGGCAAGGCCATGGGTGGACATGCCTGACCCGAACGCCTGGCGGGAAGTGCCCGCCCGTCCCTCGCCCTTCCGCTTCCGGCCGGCACGCACCGCGCTGATGATGATCGACATGCAGCGCGACTTCCTCGAGCCGGGCGGCTTCGGCGAGTCGCTGGGCAACGATGTCTCGCACCTGCGCGCGGCGGTCGCGCCGGCGCGCGCGCTGCTCGACTGGGCACGGGCCGAGGGTCTGCGCATCGTGCACACCAAGGAATGCCACCGGCCCGACCTGTCGGACTGCCCGCCGGCCAAGCGCGAGCGCGGGCTGCCCAGCCAGCGCATCGGCGACCCCGGGCCGATGGGCCGCATCCTGATCGACGGCGAACCGGGCAGCGACTTCATTCCCGAGCTCGCGCCACTGGCCGGCGAATGCGTGCTGGCCAAACCGGGCAAGGGCGCGTTCTACGGCACCGACCTGGGCGCGCTGCTCGCGGGCTGGGGCGTGGAGCGGCTGATCTTCGCCGGCGTGACCACCGAGGTCTGCGTGCAGACCACCATGCGCGAGGCCAATGACCGTGGCTACGACAGCCTGCTGGTGTCCGACGCCACCGCGAGCTACTTCCCGCACTTTCGCGACAGCGCCATCGAGATGATCGTCGCGCAGGGGGGCATCGTGGGCTGGGCCGCGCCGCTGGCGGCGCTGCGGGCGGCCGGCTGAGGCACGACGCTGAGGCGCGCTGCTTCCGGTCCGCGGGTCCGCCGCTCCGCCGCTCCGCTCAACCCCCTCGGCCGCTTATGCACGGCCGCTCCATGCATAGTGCCAATCGGTCGTTGGCCGGGCCTCCGGGGCATCGCACAATCCGCCGCTTCATCATCACGCGGCGTCCACCGTGAACTTCCAGCAGTTGCGATCCGTGCGCGAGACCGTGCGCCGCGGCTTCAACCTCACCCAGGTCGCGCAGGTGCTGCACACCTCGCAGCCCGGTGTCAGCCGCCAGATCCGCGAGCTCGAGGACGAGCTCGGCGTGGCGCTCTTTCATCGCGCCGGCAAGCGTCTCACCGGCCTCACCGGCCCGGGGCAGGCGGTGCTGCCGATCATCGAGTCGCTGCTGCAGCAGGCCGGGAATCTGCGCCGGGCGAGCGAGGATTTCGCCGCGCAGGGCCGGGGCACGCTGACCATCGCCGCCACCCACTCGCAGGCCCGGTATGCGCTGCCGCCGGCGGTGCGTGACTTCAGCGCCGCCCATCCGGAGGTGGCGCTGCACATCCACCAGGGCTCGCCGCGCCAGATCGCGCAGTGGCTCATCGATGGCGATGCCGACATCGGCATCGCCACCGAGGCGCTGGCCGAATTCCCCGAGCTCGCGGCGCTGCCCTGCTATCGCTGGACGCACTCGGTGATCGTGCCGCGTGACCATCCCCTGGCGCAGGCCCAGGCCCGCGGCCAGGCGCTCACGCTGGCGCGCCTGGCCGAGTTCCCGATCGTCACCTACGAGACCGGCTTCACCGGTCGCCGCCACATCGACGATGCCTTCGGCCGCGCCGGCCTGACGCTGAACATCGTGCTCTCGGCCATGGATGCCGATGTGATCAAGACCTACGTCGAACTCGGCATGGGCGTGGGCATCATCGCCGCGATCGCCCATGACGAGTCGCGCGACACGGCGCTGGCCGCGATCGACGCCCGCCATCTCTTCGCGGTGAACCTCACCCGGCTCGCGGTGCGCCGTGGCAGCTATCTGCGCGACTATGTCTATGCCTTCATCGCGCAGTTCGCGCCCACCCTGGGCCGCGCGGTGGTCGAGGCCGCCATGGCCGAGCCGGGCGCGCCCGGCTGATCAGGCGGATCAGGCCCGCCGCCCGACCGCCAAGGGCACCCGGGGCGCGTCTGCCCGAGCAGGGCGGACCGCGCCGGCTTGCCGCCCGGCCGCGCCCGGCGTAGCGTGGCCGGCATGACCGCCACCCCTGCCTCCGTGCCTCGGCCCGCATCCGGCCAGCCCGCGCGCCTGCGCCCCGCCCAGCTCCAGGCCTGGCTCACCGACGGCGCCGAGATCGCCCTGCTCGACATCCGCGAGACCGGCGTCTACGCCCACGGCCATCTGTTGCTCGCAGCCTCGGCCCCCGCCTGGCGGCTGTGCCTGCTGATCGATCGTCTGGTGCCGCGGCGCGATACCCGGGTGGTGCTGGTCGATGGCGATGGCTCGCAGGTCGACGCGGCAGCCGCGACGCTGCTGGCGCTTGGCTGGACCGACATCTCGGTGCTCGAGGGCGGCACGCAGGCCTGGGTGGCCTGGGGCGGCGAGTGCTTCAGCGGCACCAATGTGCCGAGCAAGGCCTTCGGCGAGCTGATCGAGCACGAGCGCCACACCCCGTCCATCGATGCCGACGATCTCGCCCGCCGCCTGGCCGCCGGCGAGAACCTGGTGGTGGTCGACAGCCGCACCCCCGAGGAATTCGCGCAGTTCAGCCTGCCCTTCGCGCACAGCCTGCCCGGTGGCGAACTCGTCTACCGTATCGCCGAGCTTGCCCCCGATCCCGCCACGCTGGTGGTGGTCAACTGCGCCGGACGCACCCGCAGCATCGTCGGCGCGCAGACCCTGATCGAGGCCGGCATCCCCAACCCGGTCGTCTCGCTGCGTGACGGCACCATGGCCTGGCTGCTGGCGGGCCGCGAACTCGCCCGCGGGCGCCGCGCGGCGCTGCCCGAGCCGGGTGCTGACGCGCTCGCGCAGGCCCGCGCCCGCGCGCAGGCCATGGCGGCCCGTGCCGGCGTGGGCTGGGTCGATGAGGCCGGGCTCGCCCGCTGGCAGCTGGAGCCGGGTCGCACCCTCTACCGCTTCGATGTGCGCACCCGCGAGGAGTACCAGGCCGGTCATCTCGAGGGCTGGCGCTGGGCGCCCGGCGGCCAGCTCGTGCAGGCCACCGACGAGTTCATCGCCACCCGTGGCGCGCGCATCGTGCTGGTCGACCATGACGGGGTGCGCGCCCTGAGCGCGGCGGCCTGGCTGGTGCAGCTCGGCATGGGCGAGGTCTGGCTGCACCGGCCTGCGGCCGATGCGTCGCGTGCCAGCGGGCCCGAGCCGCTGCGGGTGCTGCGGCAGCATCCCGCGGCCCCCGAGGTGTCGCCGGCCCAGGCCGCGGCGCTGCTGGCGCAGGGCTCGGCGCTGGCCTTCGATGTCGATCGGCGCGCGCCCTATGAACGCCGGCATGTGGCGGGCGCGCGCTTCTGCGTGCCTGACCGGCTCACCGAGTTCCTGGACGATGCACCGTCGCAGGCGGTGATCCTGGTCTGTTCAGGCGACGGCGTGCTGGCGGGCCTGGTGGCCGCGCAGCTCGCCGCCACCACCGGGCGCGACGCGCGGGCGATCGCCGGTGGCACCCAGGCCTGGGTGGCCGCGGGCCTGCCGGTGGGCAGCGGCGACCAGGGGGTGCTCAGCGGCGACGACGACCACTGGTTCAGCCCTTACGCGCACCGTGACATTGCCCGCCGTGACGCCGCCTTTCGCGCGTACCTCGACTGGGAGCTGGGCCTGGTGGACCAGCTCGCGCGCGACCGCACCCACGCCTTGCGCCTTCGCTGAGGTGCGCCGGCAACCGGCTGAAAAAATACGGCCGTCGGTGGCGCAAGCCACGGACGGCCAAAGGGGGAAGCCGGGAATGCCAGTGTCAGGGTCGGGAAAGGGCGGTGGTCCCGTCCGGGTGCCCGCCGACCCGGGGCCGGGGCGCGCGACGCGCCGCCGGTGAGCCCGAGCCCGCAGGCTTGCGTGTCGGTCGGGCAGCGTTGCCCGACCTTTCAGTGCCTTCAGACGGCCTCGGCGAGCGCGGCTTTCATTTTCTGCATGGCCTTCACCTCGATCTGGCGGATGCGTTCGGCCGAGACGCCGAACTCGTCGGCGAGGTCGTGCAGCGTGAGCGAGCCGCCCTCGCTGTCGTCGCGCAGCCAGCGCGCCTCGATGATCCGGCGGCTGCGCGGATCGAGGGTGGCCAGCGCCTGCGACAGGCCCTCGCCATGCAGGCGGTCACGTTCGCGGCGCTCGAGCACCTCGCTCGGCTCGGCCTGCGGCGCGGCCAGGTAGGCGATCGGCGCGAAGCTGTCCTCATCGCCCTCGCCGGTGGGCTCCAGGGCCATGTCCTGACCGGTGAGGCGGGTTTCCATCTCGGCCACCTCGGCCGGCTTCACGTTCAGGCGCGTGGCGATCGCATCGATCTCGCCGGCGCTCAGGGTGTGCGCATCGGTGCGCTGCGAGCGCAGGTTGAAGAACAGCTTGCGCTGGGCCTTGGTGGTGGCCACCTTGACCAGGCGCCAGTTCTTCAGGATGTACTCGTGGATCTCGGCCTTGATCCAGTGCAGGGCGAAGGACACCAGACGCACGCCGCGCTCCGGGTCGAAGCGCTTGACCGCCTTCATCAGGCCGATGTTGCCTTCCTGGATCAGGTCGGCGTGGGGCAGGCCGTAGCCGAGGTACTGTCGCGACACCGAGACCACCAGCCGCAGGTGCGACATCACCAGCTCGCGGGCGGCGCCGAGGTCGGCGTGGTCGCGCAGGCGGCGACCGAGTTCGGTCTCGCGCTCGGGCGAGAGCATGGGCAGGCGGTTGACCGCCGAGATGTAGGCATCCAGATTCCCGACGGGCGGCAAGGCCATCGCGACGCTGGTGGCGCCGGCGGGGACGAGAGCAGTCGGAGTCAGGGGGGCCATGAGGTTCCTTTCGTGGGCGTGCTTATGTTGCAGCACACAAAAATATTAGCACTCATGGGTAGAGAGTGCCAATGGTTCCTGACAATCGGCGGCTGCGCGTGCGCGGGCGTTGCGTCGGCTCAATCCGGCGGCCCGTCAGGCGCCGGGGCGGCCCGGGGGCGGTCTGGGGGCTGGCCCGGGGGCGGTCTGGCGGTAACCCGAGGGCGGCCTGGCGGTAGCCCGTGGGCGGCCTCGGGATGGCCCGGCAGGTTCAGTCGAGCAGGGCGCTCGCGAACTCGGCGGCCGAGAAGGCCTGCAGATCGTCCAGGCCCTCGCCCACGCCGATGAAGTAGACCGGGATCGGCCGCTCCCGCCGGGTGTGGGCCAGCGCGGCGAGCGCGCCTCCCTTGGCGGTGCCGTCGAGCTTGGTGACCACCAGGCCGGTGAGGCCCACCGCCTCGTCGAAGGCCTTCACCTGGGCCAGCATGTTCTGCCCGGTGTTGCCGTCGAGCACCAGCAGGCTTTCATGGGGGGCGCCCTCCATGGCCTTGCCGAGCACCCGATGGATCTTGCGCAGCTCGTCCATGAGATGGGTCTGGGTGGGCAGGCGGCCGGCGGTGTCGATCATCACCACCCCGGTCTGGCGGGCGCGGCCGGCGCTCACCGAGTCGAAGGCCACGGCGGCCGGGTCGCCGCCCTGCTGCGAGACCACCTGCACGCCATTGCGCTCGCCCCATTGCGTGAGCTGCTCGCGGGCCGCGGCCCGGAAGGTATCGCCGGCGGCCAGCAGGATGGTCTTGCCTTCGCCCTGGAGGTGGTGAGCGAGCTTGCCGATGGAGGTGGTCTTCCCGGCGCCGTTGACGCCGGTGATCATCATCACCAGCGGGCTGGCCCGGTCGATGTCCATGGGCCGCTCCAGGGGCAGCAGCATCTCGGTGAGCAGGGCGCGCAGGGCCTCGCGCACCTGCGCGCCGTCGGTCAGGCGCTGCTCCTTCACGCGCTTGCGCAGGCCCTCCAGCAGGAAGCGCGTGGTTTCGACGCCGGCATCGCTGACCAGGAGCGCGGTCTCGAGTTCCTCGAAGAGGGATTCATCGATGCGCGTGCCGCCGAACAGGCCGGCGAGGTTGCCGCTGGTGCGCGACAGGCCCTGACGGAGCTTGGCCAGCCAGCCGGTGCGGGCGGGGGGCGGGGCAACGGGCGTGGCAACCGCGGGCGTCTGAGCAGCGGGTGCCTGCGCGGCCTGATCGGCGCCGGCTGGGGCCGGGGTGGCGGGCGCCACGGCGGCGGGGGTGTCGACCGGCGGGGGCGCGGGTTGGGCAGCCGGCGCGGGCTTGCGTCTGAGGAATCCGAACATGATTTCCGCGACAATTCTACCCCTGCCGCCCGCCCGCCCTTGCCCGAGCCCGCCATGCCCGCCAACCCGACCCGCCCCCCGCCGCGTGGCGCCCCGCGCGCCGCGCCGCAACGGGTGCGCCTGATCGGCGGCCGCTGGCGGCGCAGCCTGCTGCCGGTGGTCGATGCCCCTGGCCTGCGGCCCACCCCCGACCGGGTGCGCGAGACCCTCTTCAACTGGCTCGGCCAGGACCTCGCCGGCCTGGTCTGCGCCGACCTGTTCGCCGGCACCGGCGCGCTCGGGCTCGAGGCGGCCTCGCGGGGCGCGGCGGCGGTGCATCTCGCCGAGACCGCGCCGGCCGCGCGCCGCGCGCTGCAGGCGGCGATCGACCGGCTGGGCGCCGCCGAGCAGGTGCGCCTGCATGGCGGTGATGCGCTCGCCCTGCTGCAGCGGCTGCGCGCCGCCGGCGAGCAGCTCGACCTGGTCTTCGTCGATCCGCCCTTCCATCAGGGCCTGCTCGCCAGCGTGCTGCCGGCGCTCGCGCCGCTGCTGAACCCGGCCGCGGCCTGGGTCTATGTCGAGTCCGAGGCCGGGCTCGACGACGCGCAGGTGCGGGCCTGGCTGGGGCCGGATGCCCGCATCGCACGCCAGGCCACGGCCGGGCAGGTGCATTACCATCTGCTCGCCATCCAGCCCGACCTGCCCCAGACCCAGGAGACCCCATGACCCCCGTCGTCGCCGTCTATGCCGGCACCTTCGACCCGATCACCCGCGGGCATGAAGAACTGGTGCGCCGCGCCGCCAGCCTGTTCCACGAGGTGGTGCTGGCGGTGGCCGACAGCCGTGGCAAGAGTCCGCTCTTCGAGCCGGCCGAGCGCGAGGCGATCGCGCGCGAGGCGCTGGCCATCTATCCCAACGTGCGCGTGGTTCGCTTCTCGGGTCTGCTGGTCAACCTGCTGCGCGCCCAGGGCGCGCGGGTGGTGGTGCGCGGCCTGCGCGGCGTGACCGACTTCGACTACGAGTTCCAGCTTGCGGGCATGAACAGCCACCTCATGCCGGAGATCGAGACGGTCTTCATGACCCCTACCGACGAGTACCGGCATGTGTCGGCCACCCTGGTGCGCGAGATCGCGACCCTGGGCGGCGATGTCGCGCAGTTCGTCTCGCCGGTGGTGTTCCGTCACCTGCAGGCCAAGATCGCCGAGCGGGCCAGGCAGGCCTGATCCGCCATGGCGCTGATCATCACCGACGAGTGCATCAACTGCGACGTCTGCGAGCCGGAGTGCCCGAACAGCGCCATCTCCATGGGCCCCGAGATCTACCGCATCGATCCGGCGCGGTGCACCGAGTGCGTCGGCCACCATGACGAGCCGCAGTGCCGCCAGGTGTGTCCGGTGGACTGCATCCCGCTCGATCCGCAATGGCCCGAATCGCATGAGGCGCTGATGGCCAAGTACCACCGTCTGCAGCAGACCGACGGCGGGGCCGGCTGACACCGACATCGCGCTGCCATGTCGGCGGGCCATGCTCATGGGTCATTTCCGGAGACCCGATGAACCTCATTCTCTGGCGCCACGCCGAGGCGCAGGATGCCGAGCCCGATCTGGCGCGCGAGCTCACCGCCCGCGGGCGCAAGCAGGCGCAGGCGATGGCCGAGTGGCTGCGGCCGCGCCTGCCCGAGCGCTATCGGATCATCGCGAGCCCCGCGCAGCGCACCCGCCAGACCGCCGATGCCCTGGGTGTGGACTATCAGGTCGATAGACGGCTCGCCCCGGATGTCGATGTCGCCCATTACCTCGCCGCCGCCAACTGGCCGCACGGCCCCGAGGGCTGCGCGGGCACGGTGGTGCTGGTCGGTCATCAGCCCATGCTCGGGCGGCTCGCCAGCCTGCTCATGGCCGATCACGAGATGGACTGGAGCGTGCGCAAGGGGGCGGTCTGGTGGCTGAGCACCCGGGAGCGCGAGGGGCGCGAGCAGGTCGTGCTACGCTCGGTCGTCAACCCCGAGCAGCTCTGAACGGTCCCCGTGCCGCTGCGCCGGCCCGCGGGACGCCACCCCGCGAGGTCATTCCATGCAAACCCGTGAACTCGGTCGCAGCGGCCTGAAGGCGGTGCCGCTCGCCTTCGGCGGCAATGTCTTCGGCTGGACAGCCGATGCCGCCCGCTCCTTCCAGCTGCTCGACGCCTTCGTCGAGGCCGGCTGCAACCTCATCGACACGGCCGACGTGTACTCGCGCTGGGTGCCCGGCCATCGCGGCGGCGAATCCGAGACCCTCATCGGCCAGTGGCTCGCGCGCAGCGGCCGTCGCAACCAGGTGCTGATCGCCACCAAGGCCGGCATGGACATGGGCGAGGGCAACAAGGGCCTGTCGCCTGCCTATCTGCGCCGCGCGGTCGACGCCTCGCTGCAGCGGCTGGGCATCGACCGCATCGACCTCTATCAGGCGCATGTCGACGATGCCGACACCCCGCTCGAAGACACCCTGGGCACCTTCGCCGAGCTGATCCGCGCCGGCAAGGTGCGCGCCATCGGCGCGTCCAACTACACCGCGCCCCGGCTGGCGCAGGCGCTCGCGGTCTCGGCCCGGCTGGGCCTGCCGCGCTACGAGACCCTGCAGCCCGGCTACAACCTGGCCGATCGCGCCGGCTTCGAGGGCGAACTGCAGGCGCTGTGCGTGAAGGAAGGCCTTTCGGTCATTCCGTACTACTCGCTGGCGGCCGGCTTTCTCAGCGGCAAGTACCGCAAGCCCGAAGACCTTCAGGGCCGCGCCCGTGGCGCGCGCGCCGGCAGCTATCTGAACGAGCGGGGGCTGCGCATCCTGGCGGCGCTCGATGCGGTGGCCGCGCGGCTGGGCACCAGCCAGACCGCGGTGGCGATCGCGTGGCTGCGCGACCGGCCGGCGATCGCCGCACCGATTGCCAGCGCCACCAGCGTCGAGCAGTTGCAGGCGCTGCTGGCGGGTCTGCGGCTGACGCTGGATGCGGCCGCGGTGGCCGAGCTGGACGCGGCCAGCGCCAGCGCCTGATCGCCGACGCCGGCCTCGCCGCCGGCGCCACCCTTCTGGCGGCACCACGCGCGCAGTGCCGCCCGCCCGATCGCTCAGCGGCTGTTGACCACCCGCGGCGCCGCCGGCGGCAGCCCGAGACTGGTCATGCCGAGGGACACCCCGCGGTTGACCGCCGAGATGATCGCCTTGAGCGCCGCGGTGACGATGTTCTCGTCGATGCCCACGCCGTAGGCGCTCTGGTCCCAGCCGAACTTCAGCTGCACGTAGGCCACGGCGCGGGAATCCTCGCCGGCGGTGAGCGAGTGCTCGGAGTAGCTCATCACATGGGCATCGATGCCCAGGGCCTGCTGCAGGCCGCGCATCATCGCGTCCACCGGGCCGTTGCCGGCACCGCTGACCGCCAGCGCCTGGCCCTCGTGCAGCACGGTGGCCTCGACCCGCTCGGCGTTGGTCTGGCCGCGCACGTGGGTCTGGGCATGGTCTTCGTAGCGCAGCGGTCCATTGCCCTCGAGGTAGGTGCGGTCGAAGGCCTGGCGGATCTCGCCCGAGCTCACTTCCTTGCCGGTGGCATCGGTGATGCCCTGGATGACCTGGCTGAACTCGATCTGCAGCAGCCGTGGCAGGTTCAGGCCGTGGTCGCGCTCGAGCAGGTAGGCCACCCCGCCTTTGCCCGACTGGCTGTTCACCCGGATGATCGCGTCGTAGGTGCGACCCAGGTCGGAGGGGTCGATGGGCAGGTAGGGCACATCCCAGAAGCCGCCTTCGGTCTTGCGCTCGGCCAGGCCCTTCTTGATGGCGTCCTGGTGCGAGCCCGAGAACGCGGTGAACACCAGCTCGCCGCCATACGGGTGCCGCGGGTGCACCGGCAGCTGGGTGCAGTGTTCCGACACCCGGATGCTCTCGTTGATGTCCGAGAAGTCGATGCCGGGATCGACGCCCTGCGTGTAGAGGTTCATGGCCAGGGTCACCAGGCAGACATTGCCGGTGCGCTCGCCGTTGCCGAACAGGCAGCCCTCGACCCGGTCGGCGCCGGCCATCACCGCGAGCTCGGCCGCGGCCACGCCGCAGCCGCGGTCATTGTGGGGATGCACCGAGAGCACCACCGCGTCGCGGTACTTCAGGTGACGGTGCATCCACTCGATCATGTCGGCGTAGATGTTGGGGGTGCTGTGCTCCACCGTGGCCGGCAGGTTGATGATCATCTTGTGCTGCGGGGTGGGCTTGAGCACGTCACCCACGGCGTCGCAGACCTCCTTGGCGTAGTCGAGCTCGGTGCCGGTGAAGCTCTCGGGCGAATACTCGAAGATCCAGTCGGTGCCGGGGTTGCGGGCGGCGTGCTGCGCGACCCACTGCGCGCCCTGCACCGCGATCTGCTTGACGCCTTCGCGGTCGAGGCAGAACACCACCCGGCGCTGCGCGGTGGAGGTGGAGTTGTACAGATGCACGATGGCGCGCTTCGCGCCCTTGAGCGATTCGAAGGTGCGCTCGATGAGTTCCTCGCGCGCCTGCACCAGCACCTGGGGCGTGACGTCATCGGGGATGAGGTTCTCGTCGATCAGCCGGCGCACGAAATCGAAGTCGGTCTGCGAGGCCGAGGGGAAGCCCACCTCGATCTCCTTGTAGCCGAGCTTCACCAGGTGCATGAACATCGCCAGCTTGCGCTCGCCGTCCATGGGCTCGATCAGCGCCTGGTTGCCGTCGCGCAGGTCGACGCTGCACCAGATGGGCGCGCGGGTGATCGTGCGATTGGGCCAGGTGCGATCGGGCAGGTTCACCGGCGCGAAAGGGCGGTACTTGGCGCGGGGGTCGGGCATGGTCATGGCGGTTTCCTTCGGCGGCACGGGGATGGCATGCGAGGCTGCCCCCCGGCCATTCGAAGGCCGAGAGCACAACCGGTGATGGGGGAAAGTGTTGTCTGCGCCTAGGGGCGCAGTAGCGCTAGCAGGACGAGCGCACGCAGGCCGGCGGCGGAAGCGCGGGCGCGAAGCGGAAGGGCGTGACTCGAGGACATCCCGCGATCATCGGTGAGCGAGGGGCCGCTTGTCAACCGCCGTCATCTCGGCTTCATCGTCGCGTCAATGCGCTGCAACCTTGGCGGTCCATCGTGTCGGTACCTGTCTGGAGGCCGATCATGACCGCGATTGCCGAAGCCGATGTCGTTGCCGAATTGCGGGTGTCCGTCGCCTGCACCGACGAGGAGGTGGCCGCGGCGCTGCGCTTGCGACACCAGGTCTTCGTGCAGGAACTCGGCGCGCGGGGCACCGCCGAGGCCGGGCTCGAGCGCGATGACTTCGACGCCCACTGCCGGCACCTGATCGTTCGCGAGGGTCACCGTGGCGAGGTGGTGGGCACCTACCGCGTGCTGATGCCGCAGGGCGCACGCGCGATCGGCCGGCTCTACGCCGAGGGCGAGTTCGACCTCGGGCGCCTCGCGCCGATCCGCGACGATCTGGTCGAACTCGGCCGGGCCTGCGTGCGTGCCGACCATCGCGGCGGGCCGGTGCTCATGCTGCTCTGGGGCGGGTTGAGCGCGCTGCTCGCCGACAGCGGGCATCGCTACCTGATCGGCTGCGTCAGCGTGCCGATGGCCGATGGCGGCCGGCTGGCCGCCGATCTCTACCGACGGCTCGCCGACACGCATCTGGCCGGCGACAGCCTGCGGGTCTGGCCGCGTGACCGGCTGCCCCTGGAGGCGCTGGCGCCCCTGCCCGAGCCGGCACCCCTGCCGCCGCTCCTCAAGGGCTATCTGCGGGCGGGCGCGCGTCTGCTCGGGGAGCCGCATCGCGACGCGGATTTCGGGTGCGCCGATCTGCCGCTGCTGCTCAATGTCGACGCGCTGAACGCGCGCTACCGGCGACGGTTCGGCAGCTGAGCCGCCGCCAGCAGCGCCGCCGGCGGGCGCCGGGCGGCCTGGGCGATCGCCTCGGCGGTGCGCGGCGGCAGCGCCCGCAGGGCGAGCGCGGCCAGCCCGGCCAGCGAGGGTTGCGCGGTGAGCCGCCCCTCGGCATGCGCGACGTGGCCGAGCGCTTCGAGGGTCGCCAGCGCCTGACGCAGCGCCGCGCGCTGCGGGCGACCCGCGGCGCCGGCCGGGTCGAGCAGCGCCATGCGCTCGGTGACCATCAGGGCGCAGTCCTCGATCAGCGTGGCCTCGGGCGGCTCGCTGGCCAGGCCCTCCAGCAGGCTGGCGACCAGCGCCCAGCGCAGCAGCAGTGGTGCCAGCGCCGTGGCGAGCCAGCGGTGGCGCGAGGGTGTGCCGGTCGGTTCATCGCGCCCCAGCGCTGCCAGGCAGGCCTGCAGCCGCGCTGCCGGCGTACGGCCATCGTCGCCCAGGTAGAGCTCCGACTGCAGCAAGGGATGCAGACCGGTCGCTGCCTCGAGCAGTGACGCCGTGTCGCCGGCCTCGCCCTGGGCGAGCAGGCCGGCGATCAGCCCGGCCTCGGCGAAGGCGTGCAGCACGTTGTGGCGGGCATAGTCCAGCGCGTGGCGCCGTGCCTCGATCACCAGGACGAGATCCCCCAGCGGGTGTGCTTCGCGGCGGATGAGACCCTGCGAGAGGCCCAGCGCGATCACTGCGGCGGGCTCGTCCGCGGCCAGCACCTGATGAGCTGACATCGGATTGGCCAGCGCCAGTGCCCTGAGCAGACGGATGCGCGCGTGCAGTTCGTCCTCGTCCAGCGCGGCCCGCTCGGCGCCGGTGACGGCCATCGCCAGCAGGTTGATCGGGCCGATCACCACCGCCTGGTTGATGCGCTCGGTGACCGTTCGCGCCAGGGCCTCGATCACGGCGCTGCGCGGCGAGGCGGCCTGCGCAGCGGTCTGCGGGTCGACCTGCGGGTCGGCTGATGCGCCGCCCTGCGCCGAGCGCCACCGCGGCCAGTGCCGCTCCAGAAGATCGCCGAGCATCACCGGCTCGCCGAGGTTCACATGCACCCGGCCGAAGTCGCGGCGCCGCAGCGCTGCCACCGCGCGCAGCGCCCCGGCCAGGGTCTCGCGCGACTTGCGCCGGCCGGCCAGTTCGGCGGCGTGGCTCTCCGACTCGATCACCTGCTCGTAGCCGATGTAGACCGGCAGCAGCACCTGCGGGCGCACCGGCTCGCGCAGGAAGCTGTCGACGGTCATCGAGAGCAGGCCAGCGCGTGCCGGCAGGGTCAGCCCGGTGCGGCTGCGCCCGCCTTCCACGAAGTACTCGATCGGATAGCCGCGCCGCAGCAGCTCGTGCAGATACTGCGCGAACACCGCGCCGTAGAGCGGATCATCGCGGAAGCTGCGGCGCATGAAGAACGCGCCGGCGCGACGCAGCAGCGTGCCCGCCACCGGGATGTCGAGGTTCTCGCCGGCGGCGATGTGCGGGATCTGCAGCCCCCGGTGGTGGATGATCCATGACAGCAGCAGGTAGTCGACATGGCTGCGGTGGCAGGGCAGCCAGACCAGCTGTGCACCGGCCGCGGTACCCGCGAGCGTGTCGAAGCCATGCACCGACACCCCGCGGTAGATGCGCGTCCACAGCGCGGTGAGCGCCACATCCCAGGCGCGGATCCACGGGTATGAGTAGTCGGAGGCGATGCCCACGGCCATGCGCCGCGCCTGCAGTTCGACCTGGCTGGTGCTGACCCCTGCGCGGGCGGCCTGCGCGCCGATCGCGGCCCGCACCGGCGGGCTCTCGATCAGGGCGCCGATCAGCGTCTGGCGGTGGGACAGGTTGGGGCCGATCGCCAGTTCGCGCTCGTGCCGGAACTGCGCGCGCAGGGCCCTCGCCACCCGACGCGGATCGTTGGTCGTGTCGCCGGCATCGGCGCGGGCCTGCGCGAGCAGCTCGGCCAGGTCGATCGGCGGGCTGAATCGGATCAGGGTCTGCCGGCCGTGGATGAGCACGCGCAGCAACTGGGTGAGCAGGCCGGGTGCCGACCAGGCGTCGGCCACCATCAGCTTGAGCAGCGACTCCTGCTGGCGCGGCGCGCGGCCGAAGAACACGCTCACCGGCACCACCCGCACCGGCGGGGCATCGGTGCCGCGGGCGGTCGCCGCCAGGCGTGCCAGTCGGGGGGGATAGCGGTAGGGCGTGCTGCCCAGTGGCGAGGGCTGGCCGCGCCGGCTGAGGAAGAAGTAGCCGTGACGCTCGTGCAGCCCGGCGCGGTCGACCGGCTGCAGCGGGCCGGGCAGCCCGAGCCGGCGGGTGGCCTCGTCGAGCGTGAGCAGCGCGGTGATCTGGCGCACCGGCAGCGCGTAGCAGATCACCGGCGCAGGTGGGGCGAGGTCGGCATCGGTGGCATCAGGCGCGCCCGTCGCGGCCGCGGCACGGCCCGCGTCGAGCGCGATGGCATCGCGCACCGCCGCCTCGCCGCTCACCTCGAAACGCACCAGCGTCATCAGGGCCCGCCGGGCGAGGTCCACCAGCCGGGCGCGCACGGGCTACAGGGTCTGGTAGAGCACTTCGGAGAACGGGCCGACCTCGTTCCAGGTGGCCGCCTCGGCGCGCAGGCTCTCGTCGCTCAGGGGGTGGCGCTGGGCCCAGGCCGCGGGCAGTTCGATGCGCACCTTGCCGCCGCGCGCGAACAGCGCCGGCAGCGGCACCTCCTCGCCGTCACGGCGACGGTGGAGGATGATCGCCACCCGCAGGCAGAGCAGCATCAGCCAGTCGCGGTCATCGCTGATCGCCCCGCGCATCTTGCGCAGGCCGCCGCTCTGGCCAAGCGCCAGGGTCGCCATGCGCGACTGCTCGTTCTGGCTGAAGCCCGGCATGTCGGCGTGACTCAGGATGTAGCCCGAATGCCGGTGGTAGTCCTCGTGGGAGATCGACATGCCGATCTCGGCAAGCTGTGCCGTCCAGCCCAGCAGGTCACGATCGGCCACGCGCTGTTCGGCCGGTCCGCGATCGGCCTGGCCGAGCATGGCCGTGGCGGTGCCGGCGACGCGGGCGCCGTGCTCCGGGTCGAGGCCGTAGCGCGTGCTCATGCGGGCCACGGTGAGTTCGCGCATGTCGGCGTCGGTTTCACGGCCGAGCAGGTCGTAGAGCAGGCCCTGACGCAGCGCCCCGGGGCAGTAGCGCATCGACGGCAGTTCGAGTTCCTCGAACACCGCGATCATCACCGCGAGGCCGCCGGCCAGCACCGGTCGACGATCGGGACGCAGGCCCTCGAGCCGAAGCCGCTCGGCGCTTCCGGCGGCCAGCAGCGCGTCAGCGATGTCGCGCAGACCCTGCCGGGTCAGCTCGCTACGGCCCCATTGCGCGGCCGCGATCTGGCTGAGCGACTTCGCCGTGCCCGACGTGCCCACGGCGTAATCCCAGCCCCGGCGTCGATACGCCAGACCGATCGGCGCCAGGGCAGCGCGCGCGCGCAGCACCGCGCGCTCGAATGCGCTGCGACTGAGATTGCCGTCGGGAAAGTACTTGCGCGTGAGCGAGACGCAGCCCACGCCGATCGACTCGAGCAGGGCGGGCTCGTAATCGCGGCCGATGATGCACTCGGTGGAACCGCCGCCGATGTCGACCACCAGTCGGCTGCGACCATCGGCCGCCAGCGCGTGCGCGGCGCCACAGTAGATGAGGCGTGCCTCCTCGAGTCCGCCGATGATGTCGATCGGAAAGCCCAGCGCGGCCTCGGCGGTGGCCCGGACATGGCCGGCATTGCGCGCCACGCGCAGGGTGTTGGTGGCCACCGCCCGCACCGCGTCGGGGCTGAAGGAGCGCAGCCGCTCACCGAAGCGGGCCAGCGCCTCCAGGGCGCGCTGCTGCGCCGGCGCATCGATCAGGCCCTCCGGGGTGAGTCCGGCGGCCAGTCGTACCGGCGCCTTGAGCGCATCCAGGGGCTGCACCTGAACGCCATGGCCCGATTGCTCCACCCGGCCGATCAGCAGGCGAAAGCTGTTCGATCCGAGGTCGACGGCGGCAAGCAGGCGGCGTTCAGGCATCCCGGGGCAGGAAAGGGCAGGGCACAATGGGCAGGGGAGGCCGGGAGAATGGCAAATAAAGCCCGTGTCATCAAATCGTCATCGGGCCACCAGAGACTGCGGGTCATGGACGCGTCCGATCAGGGCAGTGATCTGCCTGCGCATGGCGAGGCCCGGCTGCTCAACCGCGAACTCGGCATGCTCGCGTTCAACGAGCGGGTGCTCGCGCAGGCAGAGTCTGCCCAGGTTCCCCTGCTGGAGCGGCTGCGTTACCTGACCATCGTCTCGAGCAACCTCGACGAGTTCTTCGAGGTGCGGGTGGCCGAGTTGCGCGAGATCGCGGCCTCGCGGCACGCGGATGCGATCGCGGCCCGCGAGAGCCTGCGCATCATCGCGGCCCGCGCCCGCCTGCTGGTCGAGCGCCAGTACGGCCTGCTCAACGATGCCCTGATGCCGGCGCTGGCCACCGAGGGCATCGTCATCCAGATGATCGCCTCCTGGACCCCGGCGGTGCGGCAGTGGGCCGAGCAGGTGTTCCTGGACGAGATCGAGCCGCTGCTCACGCCGATCGCGCTCGACCCGGCCCATCCCTTCCCGCGCATCCTCAACAAGAGCCTGAACTTCATGGTCGAGCTCGAGGGCCAGGATGCCTTCGGCCGGCGCGCCGGCATGGCGGTGGTCCAGGCGCCGCGGGCGCTGCCGCGCGTGCTGGGCGTGCCCCCGTCGGTATGCGGCGTGCCTCATGGCGTGATGCTGCTCACCTCGGTGGTCCAGGGGTTCGTGGACCGGCTCTTTCCGGGCCTGGTGGTGCGCGCGGTGCATCAGTTCCGCGTCACCCGCAACAGCGAGCTTTTCGTCGACGACGAGGAGATCACCGACCTGCGCAGCGCGCTGCAGGGCGAGTTGCGCCAGCGGCACTACGGCGACGCGGTTCGCCTCGAGGTCTCGGCGGCCTGCCCTGACCCGGTACTGCGTCGACTGCTCGACGAGTTCGGGCTCGAGGAATCCGACTGCTACCGGGTGGCCGGCCCGGTCAACCTGCATCGCCTCGGGCAGGTGATCGACCTGGTGGAGCGGCCCGACCTCAAGTTCCCGGTGTTCGAGGCCCGCGTGCCGCCCGCGCTCGCCGAGCGCG
>JBIKWU010000063.1:0-17228 GCA_044356115.1 Burkholderiaceae bacterium | reverse complement strand
GGCGCTCAGGCTGTCGAGCACGTTCTGCGCGGCACCCAGCATGAGCGGCGTGGCGAAGATGCCGGGCATGATGGCGTTGACGCGAATGCCCAGGTCGGAGAGGTCTCGGGCCATGGGCAGCACCAGGCCGTTCACGCCGGCCTTGGCCGAGCCGTAGATCACCTGGCCGATCTGGCCATCCTGCGCGGCCACCGAGGCGGTGAGCACGATGCAGCCGCGCTCGCCGTCTTCGAGCGGGGGCAGCGTGGCCATGCCTTCGGCGGCATGCGCGGCCAGCCGGAAGCTGGCGATCAGCGTGCCCTGCACGCCGGCTTCATAGTCAGCGGTGGACAGGCGCTTGAGCTTGCCCGCGGCCTTGTCGAAGGCCAGGGTCTTGCCGCGACGCGAGGTCATGGCGCAGTGAATGAGCACCCGCTCCTGGCCGATGGCCGCGCGCGACTTGGCATAGCCGGCCACCACGCTGTCCTCGTCATTGATGTCCACGCGGCAGAACACGCCACCCACCGCCTTGGCCACCTCTTCGCCCTTGGCCTCGTTCACATCGAAGATGGCCACCTTGGCACCCGCCGCGGCCAGTGCCATGGCCGCGGCGCGGCCCAGACCCGAGGCGCCGCCGGTGACGACAGCGCTGGTGCTTGAATCGATGATCATGTGTGGCTCCTTCGCCCCTGGGGCTGTGGTTTGAATGGATGACGCGCCCGCCTGCGGCGGACGGGATGGTCGATTCTATCGGCGCGGGCAAGCCCGAAGCGGCCGCGGCTCGGCGCAGGGTTCCGGCAACCGCGGGATTGGCCGTGGTGGGGCGGGAAGGACTTGCACGGGCGGGCGCGGCTGTGCCGGGCGCCCCTATCGGGCCTGACGGGGTTGTGGAGCCCGGGACGGTCGCACGCTCTGCGAATCGCCGAGCCCCTGCGCGATGAAGGTGAGCACCAGCGCGTTGAGAGAAACGCCCTCAGCGCGCGCACGGCTGGTCAAGCGTGCATGGACCGTCTTGGGCACCCGAGCCACGAACTTGCCCGAAGCCACGCCACCACTGTTGGGCGCTGGAACCGGGAGCTTGCGGGCCTTGAGCGCGGCGATGGTGGCCTGCAGCGCATCGTGCCCATTGCGAATCGCATCCTCGACGGTCTCGCCGTCTGACAGGCAATCGGCGAAATCGGGGAACACGATAAGGTAGCCACCGCCCTCTTGCTCCGTCAGCGGACGAATCTCGAATGGATACTCCGCAGGCTTGCTCACGAGTCAGACTCCATCGATCAGCGCGAGGAACAGGCGGATGTAGACGGGCTTGATGGGTCGATTTGCGGGGACCGAGAGGGTATGGCCGTCTTGCCTGACGAAGATGCAATGACTGCCGCCGCGGTGGCGCCAGGAAACCTTATGCCGACGCGCCAGCGCCTGGAGATGACCAAGGTCCCAGTCGCGCGGATTGCGACGCATGGCATCGAGGAGTTTTCCTGGCGCGCTCATGCGGATGATACTACGGGTGAGATCGCACGGATTCACCCCGCTTCAGATTCGGCCTGAAGGCCGAACCTCAGCCGCGCGATTTACGCGGCTGGGCCGCAAGCCCTAGCGCCCTTCCCCCGCCCTCGTCACCTCCGCCGGCGCCACCGCCGGCACCACCGGCGTGAGGCCCTCGAGCACCGCCGCCGGCAACTGCTCGGCCAACTGCGCCACGGTGAAGAGCGCGCCGTCGTTGCTCAGGGTCTTGAAGGTCTCGCCGTACCAGTAGGTGTGGATGCGGCCCTTCTCCACATGGAACACATGGCCGTTGATGGCATGGGCGCCCTCGGTGCAGAGATAGCCCACCAGCGGCGCGATGTGCTCGGGGCCGCGGCCCACGAAGAAGCGGTCGTACTGCTCCTGGGTGATGAGGCCCGACTCGAGCTTGCGCTTCTGGTTGGCGATGACGGCCTCGGTCATCATCATGCGGGTGTCGGCGGCCGGGCACAGCGCATTGCAGGTGATGCCGAAGCGCGCGGTCTCCTTCGCGATGGAGCGGGTGAGCCCGATGATGCCGGCCTTGGCCGCGCTGTAGTTGCACTGGCCGAGCGACCCCTTGAAGGCGTCCGACGAGAAGTTGACGATGCGCCCGTAGCCCTCGCGCCGCATGTACTTGATGGCGTGGTGCGACATGGCCCAGTGCCCCTTGAGGTGCACGTTGATGACCGCGTCGAAGTCGTCTTCGGTCATGTTCCAGATCATGCGCTCGCGCAGCATGCCGGCCACGTTCACCAGGATGTCGATGCCGCCAAAGCTGTCCACGCACTGCGCCACCATGCGACCGGCCTTCTGGTAGTCGGCCACGCTGTCGTGGTTGGCCACCGCGGTGCCGCCGGCGGCGCGAATTTCCGCGACCACGGCGTCGGCCGGCCGCTCATCGGTGGGTTCGCCGCTGCGGCCCACGCCGGTGTCGTTGACCACCACCCGCGCGCCCTCGCGCGCGAGCAGCAGGGCCACCTCGCGGCCGATGCCGCGGCCGGCGCCGGTGACGATGGCTGATCGGCCTTCCAGGTGCATGGTGTTCTCCGCTTGCAGGACAGAAGATGATGAAGGCCGCGCCGGCATCACGCGGGGTCAGCCCGGCAGCAGCCCGCGTTGCGCGGCCAGGCGCAGGCTGGCGGCCACATCGATGACCCACGGGCCGTCGCGCCGCACGCATACCGTGGCCTGCTCGCCGGCGGCGAGGTCGCGCAGCCGGTCGCCATCGAAGGCCACCACGCCCGGCCCGGTGAAGACCACGGGCTCGCCCAGCGCCAGCGCCTGCCAGCGGCTCACCTGCACCTCGCCGAAGAGGCCGGGCGAGATCGGTGCGCGCAGCGGGCGGCCCGCGCCGAGTTCAACCACCAGGCCAAGATCATCGGCAAAGCCCACCGGCCGCAGGAACCCGCCGATGGGCGACATGCCCACCGAGGCCGGCTCGGCCCGGGTGAGCACCAGCGCCGCCAGCCGCGAAGGGTCAAAGGGCAGCAGGTTGCCGGTATGGTCATCGCGCAGCAGCACCGCGTCGATCACCCCCAGGTCATGCCAGTGGCCCGCGCCCACATGGACCAGCTTGCAGCGCGCGCCCGCTTCCTGCGGCGCGAGCCGGCCGCTGGCCACCAGACCCGCGGCCAGCCCCGCGCTGGTGGCCTCGACCATCACCGGGAACACGTTGTTGGTGCCGGTGGACAGCGGCACCAGCGGCACCTCGGGCCAGGCGCTGGCGATCAACCGGTTGGTGCCATCGCCCCCCAGCGAGACCATGGCCGCGCAGCCGGCCTCGCGCGCGGCGCGCACCGCGGCCAGCGTGTCGGCCGGCCCGTGGGTGAGACCCACATCGAGCACCCGCACGCGGGCGCGCATGGGCAGCCGCTCGAGCGCGCCCTCCGAGATGCGATAGGGCTCGCGCATCACCAGGATCTCGTCGACGCCCATGGCATCGAGACCGGTGGCGATGCGCGCGACCAGATCGCGCTTGAGCTCGTGCGTGGTGGTGCTGGCGCGCGCGGCCAGGCGTCGGACATCGCGCCCCGACATGGGGTTGGCGATGATCGCGGCCGTGCCGGGCATGGTGGGGCCGCTGACCGGGTCAGCCCGGCGCGAGCTTGTCCTGCGTGCGGGTGTCGAAGTCGCTGGCGTCGTGGCGCTCGTGCAGCTGGCTGGCCGGATCGCCCATCACGCGGTTGACCATGCGGCCGCGCTTGACCGCGGGGCGCTGCGCGACGGCGTCGGTCCAGCGTTGCACATGCCGGTACGCGTCCACCTGCAGGAATTCGCCGGCGCCATAGAGCAGACCCTTGGCCAGCGCCCCGTACCAGGGCCAGATGGCGATGTCGGCGATGGTGTAGGCATCGCCCGCCATGTAGGCGTTCTCGGCCAGGTGGCGGTCGAGCACGTCGAGCTGGCGCTTGGTCTCCATGGCGAAGCGGTCGATGGCGTACTCGATCTTGGTGGGCGCGTAGGCATAGAAATGCCCGAAGCCGCCGCCCAGGTAGGGCGCGCTGCCCATCTGCCAGAACAGCCACGACAGGCAGGCGGCGCGGGCCTCGCCCGAGGCCGGCAGGAAGGTACCGAACTTCTCGGCCAGGTGCAGGAGGATGGCGCCCGACTCGAACACCCGGATGGGTGTGGGCCCGCTGCGATCGACCAGCGCCGGGATCTTGGAGTTGGGGTTGGCGGCCACGAAGCCGCTGCCGAACTGCTGGCCCTCGTTGATGCGGATGAGCCAGGCGTCGTACTCGGCGCCGGTGTGGCCGGCGGCCAGCAGCTCCTCGAACATCACCGTCACCTTCACGCCGTTGGGCGTGCCCAGCGAATAGAGCTGGAAGGGGTGCCGACCCACCGGCAGTTCCTTGTCGTGCGTGGGCCCGGCAACAGGGCGGTTGATGTTGGCAAAGCGCCCGCCGCTGGCCTTGTTCCAGGTCCAGACCTTGGGCGGGGTGTACTCGGTGCTGTCGCTCATGAGGGGGCTCTTTGAAGAGGGGTCAGTCGAGCTGGATGTTCTCGCGCTTGATGATCTCGGCCCAGGCGGCCGATTCCGCGCGGATGCGCTCGCCGAACTCCTTGGGACCGGTGAGGTCGACGTCGCCATGAGGCAGGAGCTGCTTCACCAGGTTGGCATCGTCCTTGAGGCCGGCCATGGCGCCATGCAGCTTCTCGATGATGGCTGCGGGCGTCTGCGCGGGCGCGAACAGTGCCAGCCAGAAGGTGACATCGATCTGCGGGAAGCCGGCTTCCTTCAGGGTGGGCACATCGGGCAGGTCGCGCCAGCGCCGCGGCCCGGTGACGGCCAGTGCGGTGAGCTTGCCGGCCTTGATGGGCGGCACCGCCAGCGGGGTGTCGATGAAGGCATCGACCTCCTTGGCCAGCACGCCCATCTGCGAGGCTACCGCGCTCTTGTAGAGCACCTCGTTGGCCTTGATGCCGGCGTGATTGTTCAGGATGCGGAAGGTCAGGCCGGTGATGTTGCCGGGGCCGGCGGCCGCGTAGCTGAGCGCGCCGGGGCGGGCCTTGGCCCAGCTGACCAGCTCGGCCACCGTGCGGATCTGCCCGGTACGCTCGTTGGCCGGGTTCACGGTGAGGATCAGCGGCGCCGAGGTCACGAGCGTGACCGGCGTGAAGTCGGCCAGGGTGTAGCCGAGCTTGCGGTACAGATGCGGGTTGACGGTCATGCTGCTGGTGTTGGTGGCCAGCAGCGTATGGCCATCAGGAGCGGCCCGGGCCACCTCGGTGGCCCCGATCACGCCATTGGCGCCCGGCTTGTTGATGACCACCACGGGCTGTCCGAGGCGAGCGCGCAGCTGTTCGGCTGCCACCCGCGCGATGGTGTCGGTGGTGGTGCCCGCGGCAAAGCCCACCACGATCTGGATGGGCTTGCTGGGGAAACCCTGTGCCGGCGACTGCGCGGCAGCAGGCAACGCGGCGACGGCAGCCCCCGCGGCAAGCAGCCCGCCGAGCAACCGCCGCCGCCCGGTGGGGGCGGCGGGTTTCATCAGGAAAGTCTCCGGGTCAGGCCTTCTTCACCAGCAGGGCCAGGATGGCCTCGAGGTGGTCGTCGGCCATCTTGCGCATTTCATCGTCGGTGCGGTCCTGGACCGGATGCGGCACGAACACATACGCCGGATCGGTACCCAGGGCCTTGGACTGAACCGCGGCCGCGTCGATGAACTCGGTGGTGGCCACCCCCACGCTGGGGATGCCGCTGGCTTCGAGATCTGCGAGGTCATGCGTACAGCACGACGTGCAGGAGCCTCAGTCAGCCAGCCCTTCGATGACCACATTGACCTCACCGACCATCTGGTGCCGCAGGGGCACCGGCGCCGGCTTGGCCACGGTGGGCTTCATGTAGCGCCGCACCGCCACGCCGCGCTGCGTGAGCAGCGTTTCGAGGCGGTCAAGGAAGACATCGCCGCGCGGCTTGGAGATGTCGAGCAGGCCCACGGTGAGGCCCTGCAATTGCTCGGGCCGCGCCAGGCGCGGTCGAGACGAGGCCGACTGTTCGGCAGTCGGGTCGAGGACGACGGTCACGATTTCACCTCCTTGTTGACGGGGACGGATCCGGCGAAACCGCCGGAGGTCCAGCCTCCGATGATGCCCGAGAACATGCCGGCGCCACCGCCGGCGCGAACGATCAGCAGCCCGCCCTTGCGCAGCTTGTTGCGCGAGGCGCCGCCAGCCGTGGCGGGCAGGCCTTCATCGATGCCCTTGGCGCCGCGGACCAGCTCGCCGATGGGCACCTCGCAGAGCCGGTAAAGCTCCTCGAGCAGGCGAGCCTTGCTCCAGCCCGCGGCGCGGAAGGTGCGCTCATGCTCGGGACTGACCACCAGCATGGCATCGCAGGCCGGCGCCAGCTTGACGTTGTGCAGCACCTTGAGGGATTCGGCGAAGCTGCGGGCGAGGCTCTCGGGCGTGCGCGATTTCTGGTCGACCACGCCCTGCAGGCCGTAGCCCGCGAAGACCGTGACCGAGGACACGCCGCGGGCCACGCCGAAATCGGTCGAGAGCGGCTCCCAGCAGGAGCCTTCCTCGTCCTCGGCGAAGCAGTAGGTGTACTTGCCGGGATTGCCCAGCGTGGCGCGGTCGACCTCCTGGGGCCGGCCACCGCCCACGTTGCGGATGACCAGCTGCAGGGCGCGGCCGATGGTGGCATTGGCGCGATTGCCCTGGCCCAGCGCGTTGCCGCGGGCATTCATGCCGATCTGGCGGCGCACCGGCCCGTTGACCACCACCACCGGGCCCACGAACATGGTGGTGGCCAGCACGCCGTGCCAGGAGAAGGCGGGGTCGAGCGCGGCCTCGACGGCGGCCAGCACCACCGGCAGGTACTCGGGCTTGCAGCCGGCCATGACCGCGTTGATGGCCACCTTCTCGATGGTGAGCGGCACCAGGTTGGGCGGGCACAGGCCGAGCACCTCCTGAGGGCTGCGGGTGGTGCCGCCGAGCATGCGCAGCACCCGCTTGCGGGTGGGGGGCACCACCGGCAGGCCGTCGGTCCAGCCGCGCTCGTAGATGGCCTCGATCTCGTCCTCTTCATCGCCGAAGCTCACCTGCCGTGCGGTGAGGCCGGTCTGGCCGAAGCGGATGCGCAGGTCTTCCAGGTTGCCGGGCTCGACATTCAGCGCGCCGCAGCCGGGGCGCAGGGCGGGCAGGCCGGTGCCCAGGCCGGGCGCGCCGCTGACGCGTTCCCACTCGGCGCGGTCCCAGCCGAAGGTGCGGGCGGACTCGGCGCCCCCCGCGCGGCGGATCAGCGTGGGCACGATCTCGATGCCGAGCTGATGGGAGACATCGAGCCCGGTGTCATCGAGGCGGCCGGCGATGGAGGCCGGAAAGCCGGGGTCATCCTGGGTGTAGACCGTGAGCGCGCCGCGGGCGGCGAGCTGCGCGAGCACCGGCTCGATGAGCTCGCAGGTGGGGCAGTCTCGCTTGACCACGGCGACAAGGCCATCGGCGGGCAGGCTCACCACGGGTGTGGTCATGCAGTCTCCGGAATCTCAGGGCCCGCTCTCGCGCGGCGGGTGCGTCGAGTGTAAGTCAGCCTGCGCGGCCTGGGGAAACGCCGGTACCGAGAACCGCGCGAGTTCATCGCGCGGCCCGGCGGGCCCGCCTCAGCCGCGGCCCACGAAGGGCATCTTGGTGGCCATGACGGTCATGAACAGCACGTTGGACTCGAGCGGCAGGCCGGCCATGTGCAGCACCGACTGCGCCACATGCTCGACATCCATGCGCGGCTCCACGCGCATGCTGCCGTCGGCCTGGGGCACGCCGTTGGCCATGCGCTCGGTCATCTCGGTGACGGCGTTGCCGATGTCGATCTGGCCGACCGCGATGTCGTACTTGCGGCCGTCGAGCGCGCCCGAGCGGGTGAGCCCGCTCACCGCGTGCTTGGTGGAGGTGTAGGGCGCCGAGTTGGGCCGTGGCGCGTAGGCCGAGATGGAGCCGTTGTTGACGATGCGGCCGCCGCGCGGGTTCTGGTCCTTCATGACCCGGAAGGCCTGCTGCATGCACAGGAAGGTGCCGGTGAGGTTGGCGTTGACCACGGTCATCCACTGCGCGTAGCTGAGGTCTTCGAGCGGGATGGGGGGCGCGCCGGTGCCGGCGTTGTTGAAGAGGAAGTCGAGCCGGCCGAAACGGGCCACCGCGGCATCGAAGAGCGCGCGCACGGAGTCCGGGTTGCCGACATCGGTGGGCACGGCCAGGGCGGCCGAGCCGCGCTCGCCGGCGGCGGCGATGGTGGCGGCCAGCGCGTCGGCGCGGCGACCGGCCAGCACCACCTGCCAGCCGGCGTCGAGGAAGGCGAGCGCGGTGGCGCGGCCCACGCCGCTGCCCGCGCCGGTGATGAGGGCGACTTGGTTCTGTCCAGACATGGGATGCCTCCGGAGGGGAAGGCCTGCGAGCTTACCCGAGGCGGGCGGGGGGCGTGCGCCCGCGGCGCTAGGGCCGACCCAGGTACAGGTACAGCGTGGAGCGGCCGCGCTCGCCGAAGCCCAGCCCCACGTAGACCGGGCCCAGCCCGGTGCTGGCGCCCATGAAGACGCTGGCGCCGGTGTGCCAGCGCGGCTCGGTGAAGGGCACGTAGGGCTTCTCCATGCGGCCGGCCTCGAGCGAGGCGCCCAGGTAGAGCCCGGTGCCGAAGGGCCGCGGCAGAGGCATGACGCGGTTGTAGTACATGAGCCGCGCGTACTGCATGGAGGAGCCGAGCAGCTGGTTGATCTGCAGGCCCGACAGGTTCAGGAACCCGCCCAGCGTGAAGGCATCGAGCGCGGGCAGCTCGCCTCCGGGACTGGCCCCCACCCGCCCGAGCAGGTTGACGGTGTGCGGGCCAAAGCTGAAGGCGCCCAGGGCATGCGCCTCGAGGCGGGTGTAGCGCACCTCCCCGCCGAGCATCGGGCGGGCAAGGTAGGCGCCGCTGTCGAGGGCCCAGCCGCTGCGCGGGAAGTCGACGGAATCGAGCTGGTCCATGCTCAGCCGCGCGGCGACGCCGCCGTGGCGATAGCGCTCCTCGAGCAGGATGGGCAGGCCCACCTGGGTGCTGTTGCTGCGCCGGCCGGCCACCAGACCGATGCGCGCGTCGAACAATGTGCCCTGCGCGCCCACCATCAGCTCGGCCTGGTCATTGCGCACCGCGTAGTCGGTGACGCGGGTGTCGTTCATGAACAGGCTGAGCGGGCGGCTCTCGATGCTCAGGCGCGGCATCACGTAGACGCGGCCATCGGGCGACAGCGGCTGCATCAGCTGGGTGAGCAGTCGCTGGGTGCGGCCCACCTGCAGCAGCGAGGTCCACTCGCCACCCAGCGCGTTGACCCAGGTGCGGGTGTGCAGCACCGGCACGTTGAAGTAGGTGTTCGACTTGGAGTCGACCGCCGCGCCCATGCCGAGCAGCAGGTAGTTCGGCCCAAGACTGCGCTCGCCGGGCTGGATCCAGAGCACGCCGCTGCCCTGCTCGGGAACGATGCGGTAGTTCACCTGCGAGAAATCGCCGCGCGCCATCAGCGCGGCAATGTCGCGGTGCAGGGCCTCGCGATCGAGCGGCACGCCCTCGGCCTGATGGCGCATCTGCGCCTCGATGACCACCGGGTTGACGAAGCGCGTGCCGCCGATGCGGATCTGATCGACCCGCTCGGAAGGCCGGTTCCAGCCGCGGCGCGCCTCGGCCAGCGTCTGGTGCTCGGCGGGCGACACCGCCAGGGCGCGCAGGGCCGGCGCGCGCAGCTGCGCGGCGCGCTCGCCCGCCGGGATGCCGGTCAGGCCACGGGCGAAGTCGGCCGAGCCGAGGGGGCCGAGATCCGGGGTGATGAGCAGATCGCGGTTGTTGAGTTCGGCCAGCGAACGCCGGACGTTGTCCTCGATGAGGATGTTGACCATCTGCGCGGCCACGCCGATCAGCGACTGCAGCTCGTCCTCGCGCAGCAGCGGGCTGCCGACATCGACCGCGATGACCACGTCGGCGCACAGCTTGCGCACCACATCCACCGGCAGGTTGCGGCTGAGGCCGCCGTCGACCAGCAGGCGCTCCTGCTCGCGCACCGGCGCGAAGCCCGAAGGCACCGACATGCTGGCGCGCACCGCCCGCACCAGGCTGCCGCGATCGAGCACCACCATGTCGCCGCGGACCAGATCGGTGGCCACGGCCCGGAAGGGCAGACCGAGCTGATCGAAGCTGGCCAGCTCGGTGCTCACGCCGAGCAGGTCGTGCAGCAGCAGCTCGACCTTGTGGCCGGCGCTCAGGCCGGGGGCCGCGCGCAGGCCGCTGGCGTCGACCCCGAGCGTGACCCCGAGCTGGGGCACGCGATCGGACTGCTTGGCGCGGTAGGCCCGCTCGGTGCGGGCGACCTCGTCGACGAAGATGTCGCCCCAGTCGACCCGGCGCAGGCGCGCCTCGATCTCGTCGGGCGACAGGCCGGCCGCGTAGGCCGCGCCCACCGCGGCACCCGCGCTGGTGCCGGCGATGCAGTCGATCGGCACGCGCATCTGCTCGAGCACCCGCAGCACCCCGACATGCGCGAAGCCGCGGGCACCGCCCCCCGACAGGGCCAGGCCGATGCGGGGCCGGGCGGACGCGGCGCCGGAGGTGGCGCCGGGGGTGGCCGTGCTCGGAGTAGCCGTGCTTGGAGCAGCCGTGCTCGGGGTGGCAGAGGGCGGGGCGGCAGGGGCCGGGGTGGCGGCCGGCGGCGTGGACTGGGCCCGCGCCGCGCCCCCCAGGGTGAGCGCAAGCACGAGCGCGAGCGCCGGCAAGCGGCGCCGGGGCGGACCGCAGGGCGCGGTGGCGGCTTCCTGAAAGGGCAGCGGGTTCATGGACGGCAGGCGGGGAGTGGCCGGGGCGAAAGACGCCACGACCCCGGGATTATCATCGCAGCCACCGTCTGCCGGAGCATCCGATGAGCGCCAAACCCCGCAAGAAGCCCGAAGAACTGCGCAGCCACCGCTGGTACGGCGTGAACGACCTGCGCTCCTTCGGCCACCGTTCGCGCACCGCGCAGATGGGCTATCACCGCAGCGAGTACGCCGGCAAGCCGGTGATCGCCATCATCAACACCTGGAGCGAGATCAACCCCTGCCACACCCACTTCCGCCAGCGCGCCGAGGAGGTCAAGCGCGGCATCTGGCAGGCCGGCGGCTTTCCGGTGGAGATGCCGGCCATCTCGCTCTCGGAGCCCTTCCAGAAGCCCACCACCATGCTCTATCGCAACCTGCTCGCGATGGAGACCGAGGAGCTGCTGCGCTCCTACCCGGCCGACGGCTGCGTGCTGATGGGCGGCTGCGACAAGACCACCCCGGCGCTGATCATGGGCGCGCTGTCGATGAACCTGCCCGCGATCTTCGTGCCGGCCGGTCCGATGCTGCGCGGCGACTACAAGGGCGGCTTCCTGGGCAGCGGCAGCGACACCTGGAAGTACTGGGCCGAGCTGCGCGCGGGCAACATCAGCGAGCAGGACTGGCGCGAGGTGGAAGAGGGCATCGCGCGTTCGCCGGGCCATTGCATGACCATGGGCACGGCCTCGACCATGACCAGCGCCACCGAGGCCATGGGCCTCACCCTGCCGGGCGCGGCATCGATCCCGGCACCCGACTCGCGCCACGCGCAGATGGCCACGCTGTCGGGCAAGCGCATCGTGGACATGGTCTGGGAGGACCTGTGCATCCGCGACATCGTCGATGCCCGCGCCATCCACAACGCGGTGACCACCGTGCTGGCGCTGGGCGGCTCCACCAACGCCATCGTGCACCTGATCGCGCTGGCGCGGCGCGCCGGGGTGGCGCTGGATCTCGACCGCTTCGACGCGCTGGCCCGCGGCACGCCGGTGCTGGCCGACGTGCGGCCCTCGGGGCGCTTCCTGATGGAAGACTTCTACTATGCCGGCGGGCTGCGCGGCCTGCTCTCGCGCATCACCGACCTGCTCGAGACCGGTGCGCCCACCGTCAACGGCCGCACGCTGGGCGAGAATCTCGCGGGCGCGGCCGTGCACAACCCCGAGGTGATCCGCCCGCGCGACAACCCGCTGGTCGCCAGCGACGGGCTCGCGGTGCTGCGCGGCAACCTCGCGCCCGACGGCGCGGTGATCAAGCCCCCGGCCATGGAGGCGCATCTGCAGCAGCACACCGGGCCGGCCGTGGTCTTCGACGACTACAACGACATGGCCGCGCGCATCGACGACCCGGCGCTGCCGGTGAGCGCCGACTCGGTGATCGTGCTGCGCAGCGCCGGTCCGCAAGGCGCGCCCGGCATGCCCGAGTGGGGCCAGCTGCCCATTCCGCGCAAGCTGCTGCAGCAGGGCGTGCGCGACATGGTGCGCATCTCGGACGCCCGCATGAGCGGCACCAGCTACGGCGCCTGCGTGCTGCACGTGGCGCCCGAGTCGCATGTGGGCGGGCCGCTCGCGCTGGTGCAAGACGGCGATCTCATCGAGCTCGACGTGCCGGGCCGGCGCCTGGCGCTGAAGGTCGACGAGGCCGAGCTCGCGCGCCGGCGCGCGGCCTGGACGCCGCCCGCGCCGCGCTTCTCGCGCGGCTTCGGCGCGCTCTACCTGAAGCATGTCAGTCAGGCCAACGAGGGCTGCGACTTCGACTTCCTGGGCGAGCAGGCCGAGGCGGCCACCGGCGACCCCGAGATCCACTGAGACCCCACACGGCAGGCGCATCCCCGTGCACAGCCCTTCGCATCCCGAGCAGGCCGATGTGGCCATCATCGGCGCCGGTCCGGTAGGGCTCACGCTCGCCAACATCCTGGGCGGGCACGGCCTGTCGGTGCGGGTCATCGAGCGACTCGACGGGCTGATCGACTACCCGCGCGCGATCGGCATCGACGACGAGTCGCTGCGCACCCTGCAGGGGGTGGGCCTGGGCGAGCAGGTGCAGGCGCACATCACGCCCGACCACTGGATGCGTTTCACCACCGCCGAGGGGCGCGTCTTCGCCTCGATCGAGCCGCGCACCGACGAGTTCGGCTGGTCGCGCCGCAACGCGTTCATCCAGCCCCAGGTCGACCGCATCCTGCACGAGGGTCTGGCGCGCTTCCCGGATGTGCAGGTGCGGTTCGGCCACGCGCTCGCCGGCTTCGTGCAGGACGACGAGGGCGTGACGCTCACGCTGCAGGCTGGCGGCGAGGCCGCGCCCGGGGCGCCCGATGATCGATCGCCCGGCGAGGATGGCGCGGCAGCAGCCGCTTGCCAGCACCTGCGGGTGCGCTGGATGGTCGGCTGCGACGGCGGCAACAGTCTCGTGCGGCGCAGCCTGGGCGTGGGCTTCGAGGGCCGCACCAAGCCCAACCGGTGGGTGGTCATCGACCTGCGCCATGACCCGCTGGGCACACCCCACATCTACCTGCACTGCGACCCGAAGCGTCCGTGGGTGTCGGCCGCGCTGCCGCACGGCATCCGCCGCTTCGAGTTCATGGTGATGCCCGACGAGACCGAGGAGACGCTCGCGCAGCCCGGCAATCTCGCCCGGCTGCTGGCCGGCATCGTGCCCGACCCCGCCGCGGTCGACCCGATCCGGCTGCGCATCTACACGCACAACGCGCGCCTGGCCGAGCGCTTTCGCATCGGCAGGGTGCTGCTCGCCGGTGACGCGGCGCACATCATGCCGGTGTGGCAGGGCCAGGGCTACAACAGCGGGCTGCGCGATGCGAGCAACCTCGGCTGGAAGCTCGCGCTGGTGGCGCGAGGCCTGGCCGGCGAAGGCCTGCTCGACACCTATGGCGAGGAGCGCAGGCCGCACGCTCGCGCGATGATCCATCTCTCGGAGGTGGCTGGCGACATCTTCTCGCCCGAGAGCGCGACCGCGGCGCGCGCGCGCGACGCCCTCACCCGCGCGCTCGACCACGTGCCCGCGTGGAAGCAGTACGTCGTCGAGATGCGCTTCAAGCCCATGCCGCGCTACGAGCAGGGCGCGATCGTCGCGCCGCCACAGCCGTCGCGCCAGCCCACGCCCCTGGCCGGCCTGCTCGAGCGCACGGGCGACCATCCGCTGGGACGCCTGCTCGGGCTGATGGCCGACAAGCGCGAGTCCCTGGTCGGACGCCTCGTGCACGGCCTGGACGTGCCGCCGGACACCCCGGTGGGCCGCATGTTCATCCAGCCGCGCGTGCTGTGCGAGGACGGGGTCGCCCGGCGCCTGGACGACGTGATCGGCCCGCGTTTCGCCGTGATCGCCTGGGGCACCTACCCCACGCACGGCCTGAGCAGCGAGGCCCGCGCCGTCTGGTCCGCCTTGGGCACGGTCTTCATCCGCGCGGTGCCCGCGGTGCAGATGGCCCATGCCGCGGACGCTGGCGACGGCGTGATCCGCGTGGGCGACCCGGCCAACCGCCTGAAGGACTGGTTCGCCCGCTGGCCGAAGTCGGTCGTGTTCCTGCGCCCGGACCGCTTCGTGGGCGCGCTGTGCTCGCCGCAGGAAATCTCCGCCACCACCCTTGCCTTCGCCCGCGCCTTGCGCGCGCCGACCGGAGACCCGTCATGAACGCTCCCATCGCCTCCCGGGCCCCCGCCGAGCGCGCGCGCGCGCCGCGCGCCTTCCTCGGCCTGTCCCACTCCCCGCTGCTGGGCCTGAACCCGGTCGCCCCCGAGGTAGGGTCGGCCCTGCGGAGCGCGATCGCCGAGGCCCGCGCGCGGGTCCGCGCCTTCGACCCCGAGCTCGTGCTGATCGCCGGCCCCGACCACTACCACGGCTTCTTCAACGAGCTGATGCCGCCCTTCTGCCTGGGCACGCAGGCCACCGCGGTGGGCGACTGGGACACGCCCGCGGGCCCGCTGAACGTCGACGAGCCGGCTGCGCTCGGGCTCGCCGCCTTCCTGATGGACGAGGGCTTCGACATCGCGGTCTCGCGGCGCATGCGCGTGGATCACGGCTTCGCGCAGGCGATGCAGGCGCTCTGGGACGGGCTCGACACCCCGCCGGTGGTGCCGCTCTTCATGAACTCGGTGGCGCAGCCGGGCATCCCGCGGCTGGGGCGATGCCTGGCGCTCGGTCAGGCGATCGGCCGCTATCTCGACGCGCAGCCGCGCCGCACGCTGCTGATCGGCAGCGGCGGGCTCTCGCACGAGCCCCCGGTGCCCACGCTCGACCATCCCGACCCCGCGGTGCGCGAGCGCATCACCGTGCGCAGCGACCCGGACCCGAGCACCTTCGCCGCGCGCAAGCAGCGGGTGATGGCCCACGGCATGGCACTCGCCGCGGGCGACCCGCGCCACAAGCCGCTGAACCCCGAGTGGGACCGGCGCTGGCTCGACGCGCTGGAGAGCGGCCGTCTCACCGACCTGCTTTCGCTCGACGAGGAGGCCATCACCCGCGAGGCCGGGCTGTCGGCGCACGAGTCCAAGACCTGGCTGATCGCGCGGGCCGCCGCTGGCGCGGCCCGCTGCGAGTTCCGCCACTACCAGGCCATCCCGGAGTACGTGGCCGGCTTCGGCGTGATGTTCGCGCGCAGCGAGTCGTGAGCACCGACCGGAATCCCGAGGTCGGGGCGGTCAGGCGCAGGACGGGCAGGTGGTGGCGAGCGCGGTTGCTACCTGCATGGTGATGCGCCCGCGCAGCTGAAGCGCAGCGCGTCGCCCGGCACCAGCATCCGGAAGCGCTCCTCGGCAATGCCGGCCTCGCGCAGCGCCGCGCGCAGGTCGTGGATGGGCGCCTCGTAAGGCTCGTCGGTGAGCTGGAAGGTGCCCCAGTGGATGCCGACGGAGAGCGGCGAGCCCAGGGCCTGATGCAGGCGCACCGCCTCGTGCGGATTCACGTGCTGCGCGGCCATGAACCAGCGCGGCTCGTAGGCGCCCACCGGCAGCGCGGCGAGGTCGAAGGGCCCGAGGCGGCGGCCGATCTCGGCGATGTCGTCGGTCCAGCCGGTGTCGCCGGCGAAATACAGGCGCAGCGCCGGATGCCGCAGCACCCAGCCGCCCCACAGCGTGCGGTTGCGGTCCCAGAGCCCGCGCCCGCTCCAGTGATGCGCCGGCACGAAATGGAAGGCCGCCTGGCCCAGCGGATGGCTCTCCCACCAGTCCAGCGCCTTCACGGAATCGATGCCCTGCTCGCGCATCCAGGCATCGACCCCGAGCGGCACCAGGAAGAGCGGCGGCCCGCCGGGCTGCCTGGCCAGCTCGCGCACGGTGGGCAGGTCGAGGTGGTCATAGTGGTTGTGCGAGATCAGCACCACGTCGACATGGCCCAGCCGTCGCGCCTCCTCGGGCACCGGGTGCAGGCGCCTGGGGCCGGCCAGCGACGGCACCGGCGAGGCCCGCTCGGAGAAGTGCGGGTCGGTGAGGATGCGCAGGCCGCCGACCTCGATGAGCAGCGTGGCATGACCGAACCACGCCACGCGCGGGGCTGGCGCGGGCGCGCCGCCCTCGGATACGGGCACCAGGCGCCAGGGCGCGTCGGCCGCGCGCCAGGCCACCGGCATGTCGCGCCACGCGGCGGCGATGCGATCGGGGGCGACCAGCGCATCGAGGTCGAGCTCGCGGCGCGACCACCACCAGCGCAGCAGCTCGGAGAGCGGCTTGTTGACCTGCGTGCCGTCGCTGTTGACGAAGCCGTCGGCGCGGTGATGCGCCGCCAGCGGCCGGTCGCCCGAGAGGGCGACCGGGGCGCAGGCGCCCAGCAGCAGCGCCAGCGCGATCAGCAGTGGCGCCAGCAGCCGCGGCATCAGTCCATCTGCGTGACGAACTTGGTGTTCAGGTAGCCGTCGAAGGTCTCGGTGCCGCCCTCGCTGCCGATGCCGCTGTCCTTGATGCCGCCGAACGGCGTCTCGGCCAGCGCCTGCCCGAAGTGGTTGATGTTGACCATGCCCGACTCGATGCCGTTCTGCACCGCGAGCGCGTTCTTCGTGGAGGTGGTGAAGGCGTAGGACGACAGGCCGTAGGGCAGCGCGTTGGCCCGCGCCAGCACCTCCTCGACCGTCTTGAAGGGCACGCAGGGCGCGATCGGGCCGAAGGGCTCGCTGGTCATGACCAGGCTGTCATCGGGCACATGGGTGAGCACCGTGGGCGCGAAGAAGTTGCCGGTCTCGCCGATGCGCTCGCCGCCGGTGTGCACCTGGCCGCCGCGCGCGCGGGCGTCATCGATGAACTGCGCCATGGCCGGCAGGCGCCGGTCATGGGCCAGCGGCCCCATGCGCACGTCGGCCTGCAGCCCCGAGCCCACCTTGACCTCGCGGGTCTTGTCGATGAAGCGGGCCACGAAGCGATCGAAGGCCTTCTCCTGGATGTAGAAGCGGGTGGGCGAGACGCAGACCTGGCCGGCGTTGCGGAACTTGAAGC
>JBIKWU010000385.1:0-2673 GCA_044356115.1 Burkholderiaceae bacterium | reverse complement strand
GGCGAGTGGCCGCCCAGCTCCATGGTGACCCGCTTCATCTGCGCGCCGGCCATGGCGGCGAGCTGCTTGCCCACCGGCACCGAGCCGGTGAAGGACACCTTGCGCACGATCGGCGAGTTGATCAGGTACTGCGAGACCTCGCCGGGCACGCCCCAGACCAGGTTGAGCACGCCCGGGGGCAGGCCGGCCTCGTGGAACATGCGGGCGATGGCGACCACCGCGCTGGGCGCGTCCTCGGGGCCCTTGATGACGATGGTGCAGCCGGCGCCGATGGCCGCGGCGATCTTGCGGATGGCCTGGTTGTACGGGAAGTTCCAGGGCGTGAAGGCGGCGCACACGCCGATGGGCTCGCGCAGCACCATCTGGCGCACGTTGGGCAGACGCGGCGGGATCACGCGGCCGTAGATGCGCCGGCACTCCTCGGCATGCCACTCGCAGTGCTCCGAGCACGAGACCACCTCGCCCACGGCCTCGGCCACCGGCTTGCCCATGTCGAGCGTGATGTTGCGGCCGATGTCCTTGGCGCGCTCGCGCGAGAGCTCGGCCACCTTGCGCAGGATGCGGCTGCGCTCGAGCGGCGAGCTGTGCTTCCAGGACTGGAAGGCCCGCTGCGCGGCGGCCAGCGCGCGGTCGAGGTCTTCGCGGGTGGCATGCGGCAGGCGGGCGAAGGCCTTGCCGGTGGCGGGGTCGAAGACATCCTGCTCGCGGCGGCCGCCGCCCTTGAGGAATTCGCCGTCGATGTAGAGGCAGAGGTCTTCGTAGCCGGCGTACGCGACGGCAGCCTGCTCGGGGGAGATGGCGGTGTTCATGGGGTCTCCTGGGGGATGCGAGGAATCGGCGGCAGCACCTGCCGCGACGCAGCGGCGACGGTATCGGCAATCGCGATGCCGCGCAACGGCGCGACGCCGGCGCTGGCATGATCGGGCTCCCAGCCGAACGCCGAGGGCGCCATGACCAGCTTCAATCTCACCCAGTCGCTGCACCGGACCATCCAGCAGAAGCCGCGCGGCATCGCCACCCGCTTCCAGGGCCGCGAACACACCTGGTCGCAGTTCGGCGACCGGGTGGCGCGGCTGGCCGGCGCGCTGCAGGCGCTGGGCGTGGGCCCGGGCGACCGGGTGGCCATGATGGCGATGAACTCCGACCGCTACCTCGAGTACTACTACGCCACCTGGTGGGCGGGCGCGGTGGTCAATCCGGTGAACATCCGCTGGAGCGCGGCCGAGGTGGCCTACTCGCTCGATGACTGCGACACGCGCGTGCTGATTGTCGATGACGCCTTTGCCGCCACGGTGGAGACCCTGCGCGCGCAGACGCGGGTGCCGCTCACGGTGCTCTACTGGGGCAATGGCGAAACGCCGGCCGGCATGCGCAGCACCGAGGCGCTGATCGCCGAGGCCGCGCCGGTGGCCGACGCCATGCGCTCGGGCGACGATCTCGCCGGCATCTTCTACACCGGCGGCACCACCGGCTTTCCCAAGGGCGTGATGCTCACCCACCTGAACCTCGCCTCGAACGCGATCTCGAACGTGGCCGAGGGCATCGTGATGCCGGGCGGGGTCACGCTGTTCGCCGCGCCGATGTTCCATCTGGCCAATGGCGCGGCCATGCTGGCCAGCATGAACCTGGGCAACACCACGGTGTTCGTGCCCTCGTTCACGCCCACCGGCGTGCTCGAGAGCATCCAGAACGAGGGCGCCTCGCAGATGCTGCTGGTGCCCACCATGATCCAGATGCTGGTCGATCACCCCGACCTGAAGAAGTACGACACCCGCGCGCTGCGCCAGGTGCTCTACGGCGCCTCGCCGATCAGCGAGGGCGTGATGAAGCGCGCGCTCGAGGCCTTCCCGAACGCCGGCTTCGCCCAGGCCTACGGCATGACCGAGCTCTCGCCCTGCGCCACCATCCTGCCGGCCTGGTACCACACCGACGAGGGGCAGAAGGCCGGCAAGATGCGCTCGGGCGGGCGGGCCACGCTCACCGCCGAGGTGCGCATCGTGGATGCCGACGACCGCGAGGTGCCGCGCGGCACGGTGGGCGAGGTCTGCGTACGCGGGCCGGGCGTGATGAAGGGCTACTGGAACAAGCCCGAGCTCACCGAGAGCGCGCTGCGCGGCGGCTGGATGCACACCGGCGACGCCGCCTACATGGACGAGGACGGCTTCGTGTTCGTGGTCGACCGGGTGAAGGACATGATCATCACCGGCGGCGAGAACGTGTACTCGGCCGAGGTGGAGAACGCGGTGGGGCGGCACCCGGCGGTGGCCGCCTGCGCGGTGATCGGCATCCCCAGCGAGCGCTGGGGCGAGGCGGTGCACGCGGTGGTCGTGCTCAAGCCGGGCCACAGCGCCACGGCCGAGGAGATCATGGCCCACTGCAAGACGCTGATCGCCAACTACAAGTGTCCGCGCAGCGTGGACTTCACCGCGGCGCTGCCGCTGTCCGGGGCGGGCAAGATCCTCAAGACCAAGCTGCGCGAGCCGCACTGGGAAGGGCGGCAGCGCAACGTGGCCTGAGGCGCGGCGCGGGCGAGCAGGCGGGTGAGCGGGAGACCGGGCAGGCGGCGCAGGCAGTCAGGCCCGGACCGGCAGGAGATGGCGCGCCCGGCAGGAATCGAACCTGCGACCCTTGGCTTCGGAGGCCAATACTCTATCCCCTGAGCTACGGGCGCGT
>JBIKWU010000244.1:0-6123 GCA_044356115.1 Burkholderiaceae bacterium | reverse complement strand
CAGCTCCTGGTCGAGGCTGCCCCAGTTGACGCCGATGCGCACCGGCTTGTCGTGCCGGCAGGCCACCTCGATCATCTGCGCGAAGTTGTCGTCGCGCCGGCTGCCGGTGCCGACATTGCCCGGGTTGATGCGGTACTTGGACAGGGCCCGCGCGCAGTCGGGGTACTGGGTGAGCAGCTTGTGGCCGTTGTAATGGAAGTCGCCCACCAGCGGCACGTCGACCCCCATGCGGTCGAGCTGCTCGCGGATCGGCGCGACCGCGGCGGCCGCCTCGGGGGAATTGACGGTGATGCGAACCAGCTCGGAGCCGGCCGCGGCGAGCTGGCGGATCTGGATGGCAGTGGCGATCGCATCGGCGGTGTCGGTGTTGGTCATCGACTGGACCACCACCTCGCCGGCGCCGCCGATCCGCACCGAGCGTGCGCCCCAGCGCACCTGCGCCTGCCGGGCGCGCCGGCGCGGCAGCGAGCCGACCGGCATCGGGGCCGAGGGACAGCCCTGGGCAGGATCGGTGTCGGGTCTGGCAGCGTCGTTCATGGCGGAACCCTCCTGAGTCAGGGCGCAAGCTTAAGCCGGGCCACACCCTGACGGGTCAGCGGCCCGACATCGAGCGGACCGCCGTTGTGGATGACCTGAACGGCCTGCGCGTTGCCCAGCACCACCGAGATCTCGGCGTCGACCGGCAGGCGCAGGGCCGAGCCACGCTTCTGCACCCCCTCGTGCAGCACCTGACCGTCGGCGCGCCGGATCTCGACCCAGGACTCGCCCTGGAAGTTCAGCCGGAGCTCGCCGGGGCGAGACGCCGCGGACCCACCGGGCGTGGCGCCGGACGGTGGCGCCGCGGCACTCGCCGGGACGGACACGGCTGCCGCGGGCGCAGCGGCCGGGACGGAGGGCGCGGGCACGAGCGGCGGAAAGACTCCCGGGACCGTCTGGGGCGGTGGCGCGGCGGGGGTTACCGCGGCCGGCCCGGGGCTGGCGGACGCCGCCGCGGTCGGGGCAGCGGGCACGGCGCTGGCGGACGCCGCCGCGGTCGGGGCAGCGGGCGCCGACGGCGGACCGCCGTCGGCCGGCGCGGGCGCGACCGTCGGGGCGGCCGGCGGGGCGACGGCCGGGGCGGCATCAGGCAGGCCCGGCGCCAGTGCGCCTGAGGCCCCGGCCGGCGCCACGGGTGCCGGCGGGCTGCCCGGCAGACCCGGCACCCGACCGAAGAAGAAGGCGATCGCGACCAGCAGCGCGATGCCCAGGGCGATCCAGACCAGGCGGCTGCCAGAGCCGCCCGCGCCAAAGCCGAACAGACCCGGACGCGGCATGGGCTCGCGCAGCGAGGTGGCCGGGCGAAGGTCAGGGGCGCCGGCCGCATCACCGATGCTGGTGAGCAGCGGCATCACGTCGACGCCGATCTGTCGCCCGTAGCTGCGCAGCGCGGCACGCACGAAAGCCTGCCCCGGCAACGCGGGCCAGTCACCGGCCTCGAGGGCGAGCACCTGACGCGGAGCAAGATTGAGCTTGCGGGCGAGGTCGTCGGAGGAGAGCCCTTTCGCCTCGCGGGCGGCGACCAGCGCGGTCAGGCTGTCCACCAGCCCCCCGACGGACGGGGGCATGGATGGGCTCGAGGACGCGGGCGGACTGGCAGCCGTCATGGGCTCGCCACCGGGCTGGGCCGGGGTGTCGTCCCCGGCCGGATCGGCCTGCTGTGCACTCATGGTCAGTCGTCGTAGCGGCCGGCGCTCAGCCGGGACACCTCCGGCGAGGCCGGGAAGCGCCGACGCAACTGGGCGGCGAGGCTCTCCTCGGCGGCGCGGTCGCCGGCCTTGCGCTCGATGCGCAGCGCCAGCCAGAGGACCTCGGCGCTGGGCTCGAAGCTGCCGGTGAGTCGCTGCGCGTAGAAGCGGGCGCGCGCGATGTCGCCGCGATTGAGATGGATCTCGGCCAGATTGAACATCGCGACGGGATTGGACGGATCGACCTGGAAGGAGCGCTGGAAGTAATCCTCGGCAGCCTTGAGATCGCCCATGCGGCGCGAACAGATGCCGGCGTTGTGCAGCGGACGCGCCGGCGTGGCGTAGAGCGGATTGCGCAGCGCGCGCAGGAAGAGCTCGATGGCCTGCGGATAGCGCTCGGTCTGGCAGAGGTACCAGCCGTAGTTGTTGAGCAGATCGGAATCCCCCGGCGCCATGCGCAGCGCACGCTGGAAACTCTCGTCGGCCCGCGGCCGGTCGTTCAGGTCCATGTAGACCAGACCCAGCATGCCGTAAGCCGGCGCGAAATTGGGATCGAGGGCGAGCGCCTGGCGCAACTCGTCGAGCGCCACGTTGTAGTTGCGCTGCTGGTAGTAGTTGGCCGCCAGCTCGAGACGGATGCGCGCCCGGCGCCGGTTCTCGCTCTCGTCATCGGCGCCGGCGGTGGCGGTACCGGTGAGCGGGTTGGAGCCGCCATCGCCCGGCCGTGATGCGGGATCGCCCACCCCGGCGCAGGCGGCCAGCCAGAGCACCGCCAGACAGGCGAGCACCAGGCCCGCGCGCTGGCTGGTGAGCGCCGCGTCCCGGAGCCCGGTCTGCGCGCGCGCCATCAGCGTCCCACCGGCTGGATGGCGATCCGCCGCCCGGCGGCATCTGCCGACGCTGCCGGCACGGGCGCGACGCGCGCCATGCGCTGGGCGAGGCGCGTACGGTCCTGGACCTCGCCGGCGAGCTGACCGCAGGCGGCATCGATGTCATCGCCCCGGGTGCGCCTGACGGTGGTGACGATGCCGGCCTCGATGAGGATCTGGCCGAAGCGCCGCACCCGCACGTCGGGCGAACGGCGCAGGCCGGCATGCGGGAACGGATTGAAAGGGATCAGGTTGAACTTGCACGGCAGCCCGCGCACCAGCGAGAGCAGCCGGCGGGCGTGCTCGTCGCCGTCATTCACGCCATCGAGCATCACGTACTCGAAGGTGATGAAGTCACGCGGCGCTGCCTCGAGGTAACGGTGGCATGCCGCCATGAGTTCGGCCAGCGGGTACTTGCGGTTGAGCGGCACGAGTTGATCGCGCAAGGCATCGTCCGGTGCGTGCAGGGACACCGCCAGGGCCACGGGGCAGTCCTGACGCAGCCGATCGATCATGGGTACCACCCCCGAGGTGGACACGGTGACCCGGCGCCGCGACAAGCCGTAGGCGTTGTCATCGAGCATCAGGCGCAGCGCGCTGAGGGTGGCCTCGTAGTTCTGGAGGGGCTCACCCATGCCCATGAAGACCACATTGCTGACAGGGCGTTCACCGGCCGGGCCGGGGCCCAGCGCGCGGTTGGCCCACCAGAGCTGACCGACGATCTCGGCCACCTCGAGATTGCGCGAGAAGCCCTGCTTGCCCGTGGAGCAGAACAGGCAGTTGACCGCGCAGCCCGCCTGGGTGGACACGCACAGCGTGCCGCGCTGCGCCTCGGGAATGAACACCATCTCGACCGCGTTGCCAGCGCCGACATCGAGCAGCCACTTGCGGGTGCCGTCGGCAGAGCGATGGTCGCTGATGACCGCGGGCGCGCGCACCACCGACTGATCCCGGAGCCGCTCGCGAAAGCCGCGGGCAAGGTCGGTCATGGCATCGAAGTCATCCTGGCCGCGCTGATGGATCCAGCGCGAGAGCTGGCGGGCCCGGAAGGGCTTCTCGCCCCACTGCGCGCAGACCCGCGCGAGCCCATCGGCATCGAGACCCAGAAGGTTGACGGGAGTGCTCATCGGATGCCTGCGTTGGGGGCGCCGTCGTCGCCGGCCGCCCCGGGGGGCGGCGGCGCCTCAGCGCGCGTGGATGTTCATCGCCGGGAAGAAGAAGGCCACCTCGGCGCGAGCGGTCTCGGCGGCATCGGAGCCGTGCACCGCGTTCGCGTCGATGCTGTCGGCGAAGTCGGCGCGGATGGTACCGGGCGCCGCCTTGCGGGGATCGGTGGCGCCCATCAGGTCGCGGTTCTTCTGGATGGCGCCCTCGCCCTCCAGGACCTGGACCATCACCGGACCGGAGATCATGAAGTCGACCAGATCCTTGAAGAAGGGGCGCTCGCGGTGCACCGCATAGAACCCTTCGGCGTCGGCGCGCGAAAGCTGCATCATGCGGGCGGCGATCACCTTCAGGCCGGCGTCCTCGAAGCGGCTGTAGATCTTGCCGATCACGTTCTTGGCGACCGCGTCGGGCTTGATGATGGAAAGGGTGCGTTCGATGGCCATGGTGTGTCCTGAGCGCGAGCCCGGCGACCCGGCCCTCGGCAAGCGCCGCAGGCAAGGGGTGGCAAACCGGGACGCAGAAAAAGTGCTTGGAAATGAAAGCCTTGCAGGGCGTTCTGACAGTAGACTGGGAACCACTTGATGCCCGCTGCTTGACTACCGTCTGCCTGCTGCTTAGCCCAAGATTCTAGCACACCCCTGTGTCAGGCTTTCCCTGGCGCGACTGACAGACCCTAAGCGGGACGCGGTTGAATTCCGTCGGCCGACCCCCTACATTCATGCCACCCTTTCACGGAGACACACACATGGCCTACGAACAGAACGGACTGCCCACCGGTTTCGGCGCGGGTGGTGGCGTCCTCGGCGCGGCCGCGCGCAACCGCGTGCTGCGCAATACCTATGCCCTGCTGGCGCTTTCCATGGTGCCCACCGTCCTGGGCGCCTGGATCGGGGTGAGCACCGGGTTCAGCTTCTTCGCCGGCAGCCCGTTCATCGGGCTGATCGTCTTTCTGGCGGTCGCCTTCGGCTTCTTCTTCGCCATCGAGCGCTTCAAGAACAGCGCCATCGGCGTGGGGTTGCTGCTCGCCTTCACCTTCTTCATGGGCCTGATGCTCTCGCGGCTGGTGGGCCATGTGCTGGGCATGAGCAACGGCGCTTCGCTGGTCATGACCGCCTTTGGCGGCACGGCCGGCATCTTCGCGGTCATGGCCACCATCGCCACGGTGTCCAAGCGCGATTTCTCCGGCATGGCCAAGTGGCTGCTGGTGGGCTTCCTGGTCATCCTGGCGGCCAGCATCGCCAACATCTGGCTGCAGATGCCCGCCCTGACGCTCACCATCTCGGCGCTGGCGGTGCTGATCTTCTCGGCCTTCATCCTGTTCGACCTGCAACGGGTGATCAACGGCGGCGAGACCAACTACGTCACCGCCACCCTGTCGGTCTACCTCAGCGTCTACAACGTGTTCAGCAACCTGCTGGCGATCCTCGGGATCGTCGGCGGCGATCGCGACTGAGCCACCTGCCGGGCGGGCCCGCCCGGCCTGATCCACCCTGAAGGGCCGCCCGCGGGCGGCCCTTTCCTTTTTCCCGCCGCCCCGGCGCGGCGCCCTCCCGTTTCCCCGCCCGCCCCTGCCGCCATGACCGCTCCGCGCCCTGCCCCGCCCGTGATCCGACTCGAGTCGCATTTCGACGACCGGGTGATGCCCTGCTTCGCGCCGCGACCGCCCGATGTCTGGGCGCTCTTCGAGGCTGCGCTGGCGGCCGCGCCGCAGGCTGACGCGGTGGTGAGCGAGGAACGACGCCTGAGCTGGCAGGAACTCGCGCGCATCGCCGACGAGACCGCCGCCGGCTTCGCCGCAGCCGGCGTGCGCGCGGGTGACCGGGTGGGCCTGCTGGTGGGCAACCGCCTCGCGCACGTGACCGCGCTTGCCGGGCTGATGCGTCTGGGCGCCATCGCGGTGCCGATGGGCACCCGTCTGCAAGGGCCCGAGGTCGCGTACATCCTGGGCCATTGCGGCGCGGTGGCCGTGGTGCACGACCCGGATCTCGCCAGCCGCCTGCCCGACAGCGAGCAGGCGCCCGCGCTGCGGGCGCGCTGGACCGAGCCGCCGCGCGCCACCGGCGAGGCCCTGCGCGCGCTGCCGCCCCGGCCGGCGGTTCAGGAAGAGGACACCGCGTTCATCCTGTACACCTCGGGCACCACCGGCCGGCCCAAGGGCGCGATGCTCACCCACCTGAACGTGGTGCACTCGGTACTCCACTTCCGGCACGCCATGCAGCTGGGCGCCGGCGAGCGCTCGCTGCTGGCCGTGCCGGCCAGCCATGTCACCGGCCTGGTCGCGATCATCCTGAGCATGTGGGCTTGCGCCGGCTGCGTGGTGCTGATGCCCGAGTTCAAGGCGCCCGCCTTCATCGCGCTGGCCG
>JBIKWU010000036.1:0-20187 GCA_044356115.1 Burkholderiaceae bacterium | reverse complement strand
CGCGGCGCGCGTGCTCGCGATGCTCGAGCGGGCCCGTGCCGACAAGCCGCCGGTCGATGTGATCCAGGATTTCTTCGAGGGCAACCTCGGCGGCGGGCGTGCTGCCCGGCCCGACTGGGGCTGCATGCTGGTGAATTCGGTGCTCGAGATGGCAGGGGTCGACGAGGATATCGTTGCGCACGCAAGCAATCACCTGACTGGCCTGCAGCGTTATTTCGAGTCATGTCTGCGCGACGCTGGCGCAGGCCCCGCGCAGGCCGAGGAGCTCGCAGCCATGCTGATGCTCTTCAACGAAGGCATCCGCGTGTCGAGCCGCCGCCGACTTCCGGATGCGCAGCACCTTTACGCCATCGACACCACCTTCCGCCTGATCCGGGGCGCCCTTGCCCTGAAGGCTCCATGAACCGAGACACCATGAACCGAGACACGATGAACCGCCAGATCCTGCTCGCCAGCCTGCCCGACGGGCCGCTGCGCACCGACCACTTCCGCCTCCAGACCGCGCCCATGCCGCAGGCGACCGACGGACAGGTGCTGGTCAGGACGCTGTACCTGTCGCTGGACGCGGCCAACCGCGCCTGGATGCAGGGCGCCACCTACCGCGCCGCCGTGGGCGCCGGCGACGTGATGCCCGGGGGCGTGCTGGCCGAGGTCGTCGAGTCGCGCGCCGAGGGCTACGCGCCCGGCGATCTGGTGATGACCGAGACCGGATGGCAGGACTATGCCGCCGTGCCCGCCGCCGGCCTGCGCAAGCTGCCGCGCGTCGAGCCGTTGACGCACCTGCTCGGGGTCTACGGCATCGCGGGCCTGACCGCCTACTTCGGGCTGCTCGAGGTCGGCCGCCCGAAAGCCGGCGAGACCGTCGTGGTGTCCGCGGCCGCCGGTTCGGTGGGGTCGCTGGTGGGGCAGATCGCGAAGCTCAAGGGGGCGACCGTGATCGGCATCGCCGGTGGTCGAGCCAAGTGCGAGCTCCTGACGCGCGAGTTCGGTTTCGACGCCGCGATCGACTACAAGGCGGGCTCGCTGGTCAAGGCCCTGCGAGCTGTCGCGCCGAAGGGCATCGACCTCTACTTCGACAACGTGGGCGGCGATGTGTTCGAGGCCTGCCTGTTCAACATGGCCCAGCACGGGCGCATCGTCTGCTGCGGCGCGGTGTCGCAGTACGACGGCAAGCCGCCGGCGCACGGGCCGCGTGGCGTGCCCGGGCTGATCGTCACCCGGCGGCTGCGGGTCGAGGGCTTCATCCTCTACGACCACATGCAACGGGCCGACGAGGCCCTGGCCGATCTGAGGCATTGGGTCGCGCAGGGACGCCTGAAGGCCCCGGAGGACATCGTCGAAGGGCTGGAGAACGCCCCGGCCGGCCTGGTGGGACTGCTTGCGGGCGAGAACATCGGCAAGCGGATGGTCAGGGTCGCATGAGCACCGTCGCGGCATCGCCGCTGCTCACGGCGCCGATCGGCCCCACCATCCTCCGGCTGGCCGCCCCGAACATGGCGGCCATGGTGGTGAGCATGGTCACGCTGATGGCCGAGGCCTGGTACGTGGGCCAGCTCGGCACCGAGGCGCTCGCGGGGCTGGCCCTGGCCTTCCCGATGATGATGCTGGTGATGATGCTGTCGGCCGGATCCTTCGGCGGCACCATCACCGGTGCCGTCGCCCGGCGCCTGGGCGCGGGCGACCGGGCGGGTGCCGAGGCGCTCGCGTGGCACGCCGTCCTGCTGGTGACGCTGCTCGCCGCGGGCTGCTCGCTGGTCTTTCTCCTTGGCGGGCGATCGATCTACACCCTGCTCGGCGGTGCCGGTGCGGTCCTCGAGCAGGCGCTGGCCTATTCCGACGCCCTGTTCCTCGGGTGCGTCGCGCTGTGGCTGGCCAATGCCCTGGCCGCCGTCGTGCGTGCCACCGGGCGCATGCAGGTCGCCGCCAACGCGCTGCTGGCCGGTTCGGTGCTTCAGGTCCTGTCCGCGGGCGTGCTGGTGTTCGGCCTGGGTCCGTTCCCGGCGATGGGCATCGCCGGGGCGGCGGCCGGCATCGTCATCGGGACTGGTTTGTCGGCGATCCTGCTGCTGCGCTACCTCATGACCCAGTGTGTCGAGCTTCGCCTCCGGCTCCGGGGGACACCCCTCAGCCGGTCGACGTTGGCAGCGCTTCTGCGGCAGGGAGCGCTGGCCTCGGTCAATCCCTTCTGCACGCTGGCCTCGGTGATGGTGATCACGGCCTTCATCGCGCGGCTTGGCGTCGACGTGCTCGCGGGCTACGGCATCGGCGCGCGCCTCGAGCTGCTGCTCGTGCCGATGATCTTCGGCTTTGGTGCCGCCTCCACCGTGATGGTCGGCGTGCACTTCGGCGCCAACGCCATCGATCGCGGGCTGCGCGCGGGCTGGACGGCCGCGATCTACAGCGCGACTCTGTGCGGCCTGGTGGGGTTGGTCGTCGCGCTGTTCCCCGCCCTGTGGGCCAACCTGTTCTCGGATGCGCAGGCGGTGCGCGGCGCCTGCCGCAGCTACCTGCAGATTGCCGGACCTTTCTATGCCTTCTACGGCCTGTCGCTCTGCCTGTACTTCGGCTCGCAGGGCGCGGGGCGGGTGTCGTGGCCGGTCGTCGCCAGTCTCCTGCGGGTGGCCGTGATCGTGGTGGGCTGCGTCGCGCTCGCCCGCAACCCTGGTACCACCGCTGACATGCTCTTCGCGGTGATCGCAGCCGGCCTGCTGGTGCAGGGGCTGATCACCGGTCTTGCGATCCGCCTCGGGGCCTGGACCCGCGGCCGTTCTTCAAGCGCCGCTCCTCAACCCGTCGTCCACGGCTCCTGAAATGGAAACACCATGAAGACCCGCATCACCGAACAGTTCGGCATCGAACATCCCATCATCCAGGGCGGCATGCACTATGTCGGCTTTGCCGAACTCGCGGCTGCCGTCAGCAATGCGGGCGGACTGGGCATCATCACCGGCCTGACCCAGAAGACCCCCGCGCTGCTGGCCGAGGAAATTGCGAAATGCCGCGCGCTCACCGACAAGCCCTTCGGCGTCAACCTCACCTTCCTGCCCACCGTGAGCAGCCCCGACTATCCGGGCTACATCCGCGCCATCATCGACGGTGGCGTGAAGGCGGTGGAGACCGCCGGCAACAACCCGCAGAAGTGGCTGCCGATGCTGCACGAGGCCGGCGTGAAGGTGATCCACAAGTGCACCAGCGTGCGCCACTCGCTGAAGGCCCAGTCGATCGGCTGCGACGCGGTCAGCGTCGATGGCTTCGAGTGCGGCGGCCATCCCGGCGAGGACGACATTCCCAACTTCATCCTGCTGCCGCGCGCGGCCGACGAGCTGAAGGTTCCTTTCGTGGCCTCCGGCGGCATGGCCGATGGCCGCAGCCTGGTGGCGGCGCTGGCGCTGGGCGCCGAGGGCATCAACATGGGCACGCGCTTCATCGCCACCCAGGAGGCGCCGGTGCATCAGAACGTGAAGGACGCCATCGTGGCCGCCAGCGAACTCGACACCCGCCTCGTGATGCGCCCGCTGCGCAACACCGAGCGCGTGCTGCGCAACGCGGCGGTCGATCGCCTGCTCGAGAAGGAGAAGACCCTGGGCGCCAACCTCAAGTTCGAGGACATCATCGACGAGGTAGCCGGCGTGTACCCGAAGATCATGCTCGATGGCGCCATGGACGCGGGCGCCTGGAGCTGCGGCATGGTGGCCGGTCTTATCCACGACATTCCGACCGTCAAGGAGCTGATCGATCGCATCATGGCCGAGGCCGAGGCGATCATCGCGCAGCGGCTGGCGCGCTTCGCGGCGCGTTGAGCGAGCGTCGCCGGCGAACACGATCCACGATGCTGGCGCGGGCGCTCCCGGCAGCGCTCGCCAGCGCGAGAGCTCGTGCAACCCGTCCGACGCCACTCGAGGGATCATTGCTGCCAATCGAAGTTCGAAACTTCGATTGGCAGGAACATCAGGGCAGCAATGCGCAGGGCGCCGCAACGAGCCCACCATGCAGGAATACGGGCTCCTTCAGCCTTGCTGCGCCAGCGCCTGCTCCACCGTCGCGTGGAAGTGCCGCAGGTTCTGCTCCAGCCCGCCGAGCACCAGCCGCTCGTTGGCCCCGCAGCGCAGGCCGCGCTGGATCGACTCGCACACCACCAGGTCCTCGTCGTTGAACACGCCCTGGTCGATCAGGTCGAAGGAGCGCGCCCAGTGCGCGTGGGCTTTCGCATCGGCCGGCGGCTCGGGCACCAGCATCGTGTGCACGAACAGTGACCGGTCGGCGGCCTCCGGATACACGCCGATGTGGCTGATGTAGTCCGGGTGGTAGACCATGATGGTGTTCGGGAAGATCAGGTGCACGAGCGTCGCGTGCACCTGCGGGCTCCAGTCCTGCGGCGGCAGTTCGCGGATCGCTCCGGTGGTGTCGCGCGCGACCAGGTAGCGGATGTGCTGGCCCGGCGTGTCGGCCACGCCCAGTCCGTCGGCGAAGTAGGGGCCGATGGTGCCCGCGTGCAGGCGCTTGACGTGATAGACCTCGATGAAGGCGTCCATCACCAGCTTCCAGTTGGTGGCGCGGCGCACCGCGTGCTGGCGGAAGACGTGGTGGTCGCCCAGGCGCAGCGCGGCGAGGTCGTCGTCGACCGGGCCGAGCCACGCGGCGACATCGGTCGTCGGTGTGGCCGGATCGAGCATCGCGAAAAGCAGGCCGTGGCGCACGGTCGAGGGCAACTCGCGCAGGCCGTGCCCGGCGGGGTCGAAGTCCGCGAAGCTCTCGCGCTGCGGCAGGTTGGCGAGCGTCCCGTCGAGGCGGTAGGTCCAGGCATGGTAGGGGCACACCAGCGAGCGCCGTGTGCAGACCGCGTCGCTTTCCGCCAGCAGCGCCGCGCCGCGGTGTCGGCACACGTTCAGGAACACCCGCACCTTGCCGTCCGCGCCCCGCGCGATCAGCAGCGGCACGCCGAGGATCTCGCGCGCCAGCACGCTGCCCGGCGCGGCGAACTGCGCGACGTGGCCCAGGCAGATCGGCTGGCGGCGGAAGATGCGGGCGCGTTCGGCCTCGAAGCGCTCGGGCGAGGCGTAGATGGCGGGATCGAGGAAGTCCTGACGGGGCGCTGTCATCGCCTGCGAGGACGTCCCGTCCATCAGCGCGAGCAGGCGCTCGAACAGGGGCTGCCAGTGCGGTGCCTGGCCCGCCTCCGGCGTGCGCGGGGTGGAGAGATCGGTCATGGTCGTCTTTCCGGTGTCGGCGGGGGCGCGATCCGCTGCAGGCGCTGCGCGATGCGCTCGCGCAGCAGCCCGAGGCGATCGCCGCCCCAGAAGAGCTCTCCGTCGAGCATGAAGCTCGGCACGCCGAACACGCCGGCCGCCTCGGCCTGCGCGACGAGGGTGTCGTGTTCCCGCCGGGTGGCCGGGTCGGTGGCGTAGCGCTCGAAGTCGTCGGGCGATCCGCCGACGTTCGCGATGTGATCGCGCATCTCGTCCATGCGGTCGATGTCGAGCTCGCGCTGCCAGAACCGGGTGAAGGTGGCCTCGTGGTAGCGCGCGAAGCAACCGGCGCGCTGCGCGTAGAGCATGCCGACGCTCGCGAGATAGCCGTCGAAGATGCGCTTCGGACCCTTGATCACCAGGCCCTGCTTGGCGGCATGGCGGCGCGCGTCCATGTACGCGTAGCGCACCTTGCGCCAGTCGTGTTCGCTGCGGTTCTCGACCGAGCCCAGGTACTCGGCGATGCGCAGCGTGTAGGGCAGCCACACCAGCTCGACCGGGTACTCGACCGCGAGCGCCAGCGTGGGGCGGCTGGCCGCGTAGGCGTAGGGGCTCTTGTAGTCGGTCCAGGCGACGATGCGCAGCGGTTCGCGGCCATCGGGTGTCATGTCGGTCTCCGGCAGGGGTTCACAGCCTGAGCACGCCGTAGCCGGGCGCGCCGATCGGCGCGTTCATGGCCGCCGACAGCCCGATGCCCAGGGCATTGCGGGTATCCAGCGGATCGAGGATGCCATCGTCCCACAGCTCGGAGGTCGAGTACCACGCGCTCGATTCGCGTCGGTAATCGGCGATCACGGGTTCGCGGATCGCGTCGATCTCGGTCTGGCCGAGCGTGCGCCCCTCGCGCTGCAGCTGGCGGATCTTGACCTCGGTCAGCACGCCGGCCGCCTGCTCGGCACCCATGACCGAGATCTGCGCCTGCGGCCACATGAAGAGCAGGCGCGGGTCGAAGGCCCGGCCGGCCATGCCGTAGTTGCCGGCGCCGTAGGAGCCATTGACGATGACGGTGAACTTGGGCACCTCGGAGCCGGCCACCATCATGATCATCTTGGCGCCGTCCTTGGTGATGCCGGCGCGCTCGTAGTCGCGGCCCACCATGAACCCGGTGATGTTCTGCAGGAAGACCAGCGGCGTGCGGTTCTGGTTGCACAGGCCGATGAAGTGCGCGCCCTTCAGCGTGCTGTCGTTGAAGAGCACGCCGTTGTTGGCGAGGATGCCCACCCGGTGGCCCCAGATGCGCGCGAAGCCGCACACCAGCGTGCCGCCGTAGGCCGGCTGGTATTCATGGAAGCGGCTGCCATCGACGATGCGTGCGATCACCTCGCGCATGTCGAACTGCACCCGGATGTCGCGCGGGATGATGCCGTAGAGCTCGGCGGGGTCGTAGGAGGGCGCCTCGGGTTCGGCGTGGTCGTGCGCGGTCTTCGCGGGCAGGTGCCACTGCGAGACGATGTCGCGCGCGATCGCGATCGCCTCGGGTTCGCTCGCGGCCGGGTAGTCGGCCACCCCGGACACCCGGGTGTGCATGTCGGCGCCGCCGAGTTCGTCGACGCTGACCTCCTCGCCGGTGGCGGCCTTCACCAGCGGCGGCCCGCCCAGGAAGATGGCGCCGGTGCCGCGCACGATCACGCTGTAGTCCGAGAGCGCCGGCACATAGGCGCCGCCGGCGGTGCAGTGGCCCAGGACGATCGCCACCTGCGGCACGCCCATCTTCGAGAGGATGGACTGATTGCGGAAGATTCGGCCGGCGAAGTAGCGATCGGCGAAGAGCTGCGACTGCGCGGGCAGGAATCCGCCTGCGCTGTCGCACAGGTGCACGACCGGCAGCCGGTTCTCGATCGCGATGTCCAGCAGCCGCACGATCTTCTTCACGGTGTGCGGATACCAGGCACCGCCCTTGACGCTGGCGTCGTCGGCGTGGATGGCCACCTCGCGTCCCGCGACGATGCCGATGCCGGTCACGCAGGCCGCGCCCGGCACCTCGCCGTCCCAGGCCATGTTTGCCGCGAGTGTCGAGAGCTCGAGGAAGGGCGTGCCCGGGTCGAGGAGCCGCTCGAGGCGTTCGCGCACGAACAGCTTGCCCTGGCGAGTCAGGCGTTCCCGATCACGTGCCGGGCGTTCGTGGCGGGCCCGGTGCTGTCGCTCGCGCAACTCGGCGGCGAGCGCGCGGTTGTGTGCGGCGTTGGCCAGGAACTCGGGCGACCGGATGTCGAGCCGGGACTCGATGCGTTTCATGGAGTCTCCGGATCCTCGAGGATCACCAGCACCGCGTCGCGCTCGAAGGTCTGGCCAGGCTGCACGCGCACCGACCGAACGACCGCGTCGCGCGAGGCGGTGAGCGTGGTCTCGAGCTTCATGCTCTCCATGACCAGCAGCGGTGCGCCGCGCGCCACGGCGTCCCCGGCGCTTACCGCCACGCTCACCGCGGTGCCGGGCATGGGCGCGCGGACCGAGTCGTCTGACCCGACCCGGGCTTCACCTGCCGCGCGCTCCAGCGGATGACGCAGCTGCAGCTCGTGGTTGATGCCGTCGAGATGGACGAACAGCGTGTCGCCCCGCGCGAGGATCACCACCGGCACCGTCTGATCGCCCACGCGCAGCAGACCGCTGCCATCGGCCCCGAGACTGAGCGCCACCGGAACCACCTGGTCGAGCGCATGCAGGGCGTGCCCACCCTGTGGCGCGCGGCCCAGCCAGAGCTCGTGCTCGGTCCGGTTCAGCGCGACGGCGTGGCGCATGCAAGGCCTGCAGCGGTGAGGATTGGCATGGCGGTGTCGGCCTTCATCAGTTCCTCCAGGGGCCCATCGCCGCGTGCAGGGCGGGCACCGCGTCGGCCGCGTCGCGCAGCGGCCGGCTGACCAGTGCCGCGGCGCCGAGCAGACGCAGCAGGGTGTCGGGGGCGGGCTGCGGCTCGGCGGCGATCTCGGGGTGGTCGTCGAGGAAGCCGGTATGCACCTGGCCTGCCGCGAAGGCCGGATGCGCGTTCAGCCGGCGCAGGAAGGCGAGATTGCTGCGACAGCCGAGCAGCACGTAATCGGCGAGCGCCTGCTCGGCCATCGCCCGGGCCTGCTCGCGGCTGGCGGCGGTGACGATGAGTTTCGCAAGCATCGGGTCGAAGGCTGCGGTGACGGTCTGGCCCTCGGCGACGCCGGCATCGATGCGCACGCCCTCGCGCTGCGGCGGCCGGTGCGCGAGCAGCAGGCCGGTGGTGGGCAGAAATCCCGCAGCCGGATCCTCGGCGTAGATGCGGTACTCGATCGCGTGGCCGCGGGGGCGCACCTGCGCCTGGTCGTAGCCCAGTGGCTCGCCCGCGGCGATACGCAACTGCTCGCGCACCAGGTCGATGCCGGTGACCTGCTCGGTGACGGGATGCTCGACCTGCAGCCGGGTGTTCATCTCGAGGAAGTAGAACTCGCCTTCGGCGCCCAGGATGAACTCCACCGTGCCGGCGTTGCGATAGCCCGCGCCGCGGGCGATGCCGGCGGCAGCCTCGCAGATGCGGGCGCGGGTGCCGGCATCGAGCGCGGGTGAAGGGGTTTCCTCGATGATCTTCTGGAAGCGGCGCTGCACCGAGCACTCGCGCTCGAAGAGGTGAACCAGATTGCCGTGGTGGTCGCCAAGGACCTGGACCTCGATGTGCCGCGGGTTCTCCACATAGCGTTCGACGTAGAGGCGGCCATCGCCGAAGTAGCGCGCGCCTTCGCTGCGCGCGCGGGCGATCTCGTCGGCGAGCCGATCGGCGGTGCGCACGATGCGCATCCCCTTGCCGCCTCCGCCCGCCGCGGGCTTGATCAGCAGCGGAAAGCCCACGGCCGCCGCGCGTGCGAGAAAGCTCGCCGGGTCGTCATCCTCGATCGCCGAGGGCGCCACCGGAAAGCCGGCCTGCGCCACGAAGGCCCGCGCGCGAACCTTGTCGCCCATGAGCGCGATCGCCTCTGGCGAGGGCCCCACGAAGATCAGGCCCGCTTCCTGCACCTGCCGAGCGAAGGCCGCGTTCTCGGACAGGAAGCCGTAGCCGGGATGAACCGCTCCGGCGCCCGCGGCGCGCGCGGCCGCCACGATCGACTCGCCGTCGAGATAGGCGCCTACCGGAGTGGGCGAGTCGATCTCGATCGCCTGATCGGCCAGCCGCACGGCAGGTGAATCCCGGTCGGCCGCGGCGTGCACGACCACGCCGCGCAGGCCCAGCGCGCGCAGCGTGCGCAGCACCCGGACCGCGATCTCGCCGCGGTTGGCGACCAGCACGGTGTCGAAGGGCCAGTGGGCAGGGGGCGCAGGCGTCATGGCGGGGTATCGATCAGGCGTCGGGGTGTGCTCTGCGGGGGCGCGGGCTCAGGCGCGCGCCTTCGAGACGCTCGGCGACTCGCTCCAGCCGGCGCAACTGCGCCTCCAGCGGTGCGTCGGCCGCCGGCGCGCAACTTGCCGGCGGGCTGGCGATCCCGCTCCAGAGCAGGCGAAGCATGTCGTCGGCCTCGCGGTCGATGTCGAGCCGGCCGCGGCCGGTGAGGTGGCGCCAGGACAGATGCTCGAGGCCGCCGTAGACCATGTCGCGCACCACCCGCGCTGGCACGTCGGCGCGCAGCTCGCCCGCGGCCATGCCCTCGGACAGCACATCGCCCAGCAGCCCGGTGTAGCGCCGGTTGAGCGCGTAGAGCGGCGATGCCGGGTAGTCGTCGTGGGCACGCACCTCGAGGAACACCAGCCGCGCCAGCGGGGTGTCATCGCGCACGGTGCGCAGGTGTCGCCAGACGATGTAGCGCAGGCGCGCCTGCGTACCGCGGATGCCAGGCAGGTGGCGGGTGTAGTCGGCAAGCAGGCCCTCGTACCAGGTCTCCAGCACCCGCTCGAGCAGCACGCGCTTGCTCTCGAAGTACTTGTACAGGGTGCCCTCGACCACCCGGGCGCGGGCGGCGATCTCGGCCACCCCGGCCTCGGCGTAGCCGCGCTCGCAGAACACCGCCCGCGCGGCGGCGAGGATGTCCTGCTGGCGTCGCTCGCGCGGCAGGCGCACCGCTGCCTGGGCCCGGGCGGCGCGGCTCATGCCCGGAGTGCGCAAGCGGGGCGCCCCGAGCGCTGGCAAGCCACGCTCACCAGCGATCTGGAACACGCTGAAAGATGCGCAGTGAAATCACCGCAGAGCCGCATGTTGCCTGGCTGAATTCGGGTGGATACCATGGGTGAGTGAAACTCATTTAAGGGCAGCCCTTCGGCCCTGTCAAGCTCGGGAGCCTTCATGGCAGACCCCTCGTCCCTCCTCGGCGCCAGCGCCGATCCCGCCGCGATCTTCAGTGGCCTGAGCGCCGAGGAGCGCGGCGTGCTCGATGCCGCCGACCGTTTCGCCCGGCAGGAACTCCATCCGCTCGCCCGGCGCATGGACGACGAGGAGTGGTGGCCCGCGCACGCCATGGCCCTGTGCGGTCGCAACGGTTTCTGCGGCGTGACCGTGCCGGCCGAACTCGGCGGCGCCGGCATGGACCTGTTCGCCAGCGCGCTGGTGGCCCAGGCCTTCAGCCGCTGGAACCACGCATTCGGCCTGAGCTGGATGGCGCACGAGAACCTTTGCCTGAACAACATCCTGCGCAATGCCAGCGACGCGCAGCGCGCGCGCTACGTGCCTGGCCTTGCCCGCGGCGAGCTCACCGGCGCGCTGGGCCTCACCGAGCCGGGCGCGGGCTCCGATGCCCTGGGTGCCATGCGCACCACCGCGCGCCGGGAGGGCGACCACTATCTGCTCAATGGCAGCAAGCTCTACATCACCAACGGTCCGGTCGCCGATGTGCTGCTGGTTTATGCCAAGACCGCGCCCGAGCGGGGGGCCCAGGGCATCTCGGCCTTCATCGTCGAGAAGGGGTTTCCGGGTTTCCGGGTGGCGCAGAAGCTGGTCAAGATGGGCTTTCGCGGCAGCCAGACCGGCGAGCTGGTCTTCGAGGACTGCCGGGTGCCGCTGGCCAATCGGGTGGGTGAGGAGGATCGCGGCGTGCGCGTGCTCATGAGCGGTCTCGACCTCGAGCGCGCGATGGTCTCGCCGATCTGCCTGGGCATTGCCGAGCGCGCGCTGCAGCTCTCGCTCGAGCATGCCCGCACCCGCGAACAGTTCGGCCAGCCGATCGGCAATTTCCAGATGATCCAGTCCAAGCTCGCCGACATGTATGTCTGGGTCGAGGCGATGCGCCTGTTCACCTATCAGGCGCTGCGGGCCTGCAATCACCTTCAGGAAGGCGCCGGCGGTCGTGGCGAGATCCACAAGATCACCGCGGCCTCGGTGATGTTCGCCGGCAACACGCTCAACCGTGTGCTCGATGAGGCGGTGCAGATCCACGGTGGCGCGGGCTACATCTGGGAGTCCGAGATCAACCGGCTCTACCGGGCCAACAAGCTGCTCGAGATCGGCGCCGGCACCACCGAAGTGCGCAAGATGATCATCAGCGGCGAACTGCTGCGTGGCTGAGCGCGCCATGGACCACGCACTCCCGCCCTCGGGCGTCAGCGTCACCCTCGAAGACCTCTGGGCCGCGCCCTCGGTCTACCGCCCCGATCTCTATGCCGACGCCACGGTGATCGTCTCGGGCGGTGGTTCCGGCATCGGTCGCGCCATCGCGCTGCTGTTCGCCCGGCTGGGCGCGCGGGTCGTGATCTGCGGGCGCACCGCGCAGCGGCTCGACACCGTCGCCGCCTTCGCGCGCGAGCGCGGCGCCACGATGATCGGCGTGCCCGCCAACATCCGGGAGCCCGACCAGGTGAGCGCGCTCTTCGAGCGCTGCCAGGCCGAGTTCGGCCTGCCCGACATCCTGATCAACAACGCCGGTGGCCAGTTTCCCAAGCCCGCCATCGACTTCTCCATCAACGGGTGGAACGCGGTCATCGCCGGCAATCTCAACGGCACCTGGTACATGATGCAGGCCGCCGCGCAACGCTGGCGTGATGCCGGTCGCGGCGGCAGCATCGTCAACATCGTGGCCCCCACCGAGCGCGGCCTGCCTGGCATCGCGCATACCGTGGCGGCGCGCGCCGGGGTCATCGGGGTGTCTCGCACCGTGGCCATCGAGTGGGCGCCGCTCGGCATCCGGGTGAACTGCGTGTCCCCAGGGCTGATCGGCACCGAGGGGCTGGCGGTCTACCCGCCCGAGGCCGCGAAGGAGTGGCCAAGGGCCAACCCCATGAAGCGCTGGGGCTCGCCCTGGGACATCGCCCAGGCCTGCGCCTGGATCGCCGGTCCGGCGGGCAATTTCGTCACAGGCGAGGTCTGCACGGTCGATGGCGGTGGGCGGCTCTGGGGCGAGCTCTGGACGGCCGGGCGGCCGCCATGGTTCGGCGTCTGACGCCGCGCAGCCGCCCATGCCCCCGGCGCGCAGCGCCCGGGCCCCGGCCGCTTCCGGGGGGTACACTGCGCGTCGCAGCGGCCGCGGCCTCGAGCCCGTGTCCATGCTGACGGCCATACGGCAACCCCCCTTTCCGGAGCCCTTCATGCCCTCCCTCGACAAGGTCATCTACACAGCCCGAACCCACACCACCGGCGGACGCGACGGCGCCTCACGCTCCGACGACGGCAAGCTCGATGTGCGCCACAGCCCGCCGGCAGGCGGCGGCCCTGGCACCAACCCCGAGCAGCTCTTCGCGGCCGGCTACTCGGCCTGCTTCATCGGCGCGCTGAAGGCGGTCGCGGCACGGCGCAAGCAGGCGATGCCCGCTGACGTGGCGGTCGATGCCGAGGTCGATCTCGGCCCCATGGGCCAGGTGTTCGGCGTCGCGGTCCGGCTCGCGGTTTCCCTGCCGGGCATGGATCGCGCCGAGGCGCAGGCGCTGATCGAGGCGGCGCACCAGGTGTGCCCCTACTCGAACGCCACCCGCGGCAACATCGACGTCACGCTAAGCCTGGTCTGAGCCCCGACACCGCGCGGCTGCGCGCTGCGGCGCCGCGCGGATCTCAGCCGGGGGGCGGCTCGGCGCGCTGGGCCGCCTGACGCTCGCGCAGTTCGCGACCGCTGCCCAGCACCACCGGGCTGAGGTGGCCGCCCCCGTCCACCGGGATCTCGGCCCCGTTCACGAAGGCCGCCTCGGCGCTGCACAGGAAAGCCACCACGGCGGCGATCTCGGCGGGTTCGCCGGTGCGCCGCGCCGGGGTGAGCGCCACCGCGTCATTGAGCACCGCCGGCGGCATGCCCAGCACGGCCGGGGTGCCGATCAGCCCGGGCAGCACCGCGTTGCAGGTGATGCCGTGACGGGCGTGCTCGAGCACCACGTTGCGGGTGAGTCCGAGCAGCCCGGCCTTGCTGGCCGAATAGCCCGCCTGGTAGTAGAGCCCGCCCAGGGCCGCCACCGACGAGATGTTGACGATGCGGCCCCAGCGCCGCTCGACCATGCCGGGCAGCAGCGCCTGGATGAGGTGGAACGGGCCGCTGAGGTTGACGGCGAGCTCGCGCTCCCAGCCCTGCGCGCTCATGCGCGTGAGCGCGGCGATGTGGCCGGTGAGCCCGGCGTTGTTGACCAGGCAGTCGATCGGGCCCAGCGCCGCCTGCAGCGCGGCCAGGGCCTGCGCCACCGACTCGGGGCTGGCGACATCGCCCGATGCGCTCGCGCAGCGCGCGCCCGCCTGCCGCACCAGGGCCGCGGTGGCGCCCAGCGGCTCGGCCGCCGCGGCGAGATCCATCAGCGCCAGCGCCGCGCCCTCGGCCGCCAGACGCTGCGCGATCGCCCGGCCGATGCCGCCGCCCGCGCCGGTGACCAGCGCCACGCGACCGGCAAGCCGGCCTGCCGCTGCGGCGCTCATGGCCGCTTGCCGCCGGTCTTGAGCAGGCGACGTCCGAGCTGCGAGAGGTGGACCTGGTCGGGGCCGTCGCCGATGCGGATGAAGCGGGCATAGACATAGGCCTGCGGCAGGAAGGTGTCCTGCGACACGCCGGCCGCGCCGTGCAGCTGGATGGCGCGGTCGATGACCCGCGCCGCCATGGTGGGCACCACGATCTTGGCCGCGCCGATCAGGTCGAGCGCCGCCTTGTTGCCCTCGCGGTCCATCTTGTCGGCGGCGCGCAGCGTGAGCAGCCGCGCCTGCTCGATGTCGCAGAACGAATGCGCGATGTCCTCGCGCACCGAGCCGTGCTCGCCCAGCGTCACGCCGAAGGCCACGCGATTGTTGGCGCGCTCGATCATCATCTCGAGCGCGCGTTGCGCGCAGCCGATCAGGCGCATGCAGTGGTGGATGCGGCCCGGGCCGAGCCGGCCCTGCGCGATCTCGAAGCCGCGGCCTTCGCCGAGGATCATGTTGGCGGCCGGCACCCGCACGTTCTCGTAGACCAGCTCGGGGTGGCCGCCGGGGCCGTCGTCGTAGCCGAAGGCGTGCATGTCGCGCACGATGCGCACGCCGGGCGTGTCGCGCGGCACCAGGATCATCGACTGCTGGCGGTGCTTCTCGGGGTGGTCGGGCGCGGTCTTGCCCATGACGATGAGGATGCGGCAGTCCTCGTTCATGGCGCCCGAGGTGTACCACTTGCGCCCGTTGATCACGTAGTGGTCGCCATCGCGCACGATGCTGCAGCGGATGTTGGTGGCGTCGCTGCTGGCCACCTCGGGCTCGGTCATCGAGAAGCCCGAGCGGATCTCGCCGGCGAGCAGCGGCTCGAGCCACTGCGCCTTCTGCTCGGCGTTGCCGAACTGCGCGAGCAGTTCCATGTTGCCCACATCGGGTGCCGAGCAGTTGAAGACCTCGGGTGCCCACAGCACGCGGCCCATGATCTCCTTGATCGGCGCGTACTCGAGGTTGGTCAGGCCGGGGCCGTGCTCGCCGGTGAGAAAGAGGTTCCACAGGCCCTCGGCGCGCGCCTTGCGCTTGAGCTCCTGCATGATCGGCGGCGTGCGGTAGCGGGTGTCGGCCTTGACCTGCGCGGTGTACTCCTTCTCGACCGGCATCACGTGCCGATCCATGAAGTCGCGGACGCGGTGCTGCAGTTCGATCGATCGGGCGCTGTGCTCGAATTCCATGGCGAGGGGCTCCTGGGAAGGGGCGCCGGGCAGGGCCGCGGCGGATGCGGGCAGTGTGCCTTGGTTGCCCAGCGGGGCGTGTCGGCGGGGGTGCGGATTCGGTCCGTGCGCGCCCACCTGGCGGGCGCGCTTGGGCAGGGTCAGGCCTGCCAGGGATCCAGCACGCTCAGCTCCGGGTGGGCGAAGCCTTTCAGGTTGCGGGTCACCAGGGTGAGGCCGTGGGTGAGCGCCGTGGCTGCAAGCAGGCTGTCGATGGCCGGCAGGGGGCGGCCGGCTCGCGCCAGCAGCCTGCCCCAGGCGTCCGCCACGCGGTCATCGACGGCGAGCACGCGCCCCGCGAAATACGCCGGAAGATCGGTCTCCAGCCAGTCCAGGAGCCTTCGCTTGCGCGGGCTTTCGGCGATGCCTTCGATGCCCTTGCGCAGTTCGCCCAGGGTGAGAACCGACAGGTGGAGCGTGGACCCCGGTCGCTCGTTCATCCATGCAAGGACGCGCGGATCCGGGACGCGCCGCCGCAACTCCGACAGCACATGGGTGCCGATCAGGTAGCTCACAGCGAAGTGTCGCGCGTGAGGCTGGTGTCACGCTCGAGATCGATGTCCTCGGCGCCGTGCAGCGGCGAACGGGCGATGAAATCAGCCAGCGACTGGCCGGCGCCGCTCAGCCGCTGGTAGTCGGCGCGGGACAGGACGACCGCAACTTCCTTCCCGTGCCAGGTGATGACCTGCGGACCGGCCGCTTCGGTTTCCCGGAGCAGTTCCGACAGGTTGGCCTTGGCCTCCTGAATCTGCCAGCTGCGCATCATGATCCTGATTCAGACCAGAATGGTCAGATTGTCTGCCGGAACAGGCGGCGGCGCAAGCGCCGAACAGCCGCCTGCCTCAGCCGCGCTGCGCCGCCAGCACCTCCACCCGCACGCATTCGGTGAGCTCGGCCTTGAGCGCCGCGAAGGCCGGGGTGGTCTTGACCGAGTAGTGCCGGGGATGGGCGAGCTCCACCGGGCGGTCGAGCTTGATGCGCCCCGGCCGGGCGCTCATCACCACCACGCGGCCGGCCATGAACACCGCCTCGTCGATGTCGTGGGTCACGAAGAGCACGGTCTTGCGCTCGGCCTCCCAGATGCCCAGCAGCAGTTCCTGCATGAGCTCGCGGGTCTGGTGGTCGAGCGCGCCGAAGGGCTCGTCCATCAGCAGGATGCGCGGGTTGTTGGCCAGCGCCCGCGCGATGGCGGTGCGCTGCTGCATGCCGCCCGAGAGCTGTTTCGGGTAATGGTGCTCGAAGCCGTTCAGGCCCACCCGCGCGATGAAGCCCTGCGCGATCTCGCGCTGCTGCGCGCGCGGCAGCCCGCGCTCGCGCAGGCCGAAGCAGACGTTGTCGAGCACGTCCAGCCAGGGGAAGAGCGTGTAGCTCTGGAACACCATGCCGCGGTCGGCGCCCGGCGCGGTGATGCGCGTGCCATCGAGCAGCACCTCGCCGGCGGTGGGGTGGTCGAGCCCCGCCACGATGCGCAGCAGCGTGCTCTTGCCGCAGCCGCTGGGCCCGAGGATGGTGACGAAGTCGTTCTCGGCCACGGTCAGGCTGGTGGCCTGCAGCGCCAGCGTGCCGCCGCCTGCGCCTGCGAAGCGGCGCTCAACACCCGCGATCTGCAGCACCGCGCTCATCGGCCCAGCGCCGCCCACGGGAACAGCCGGCGGTTGGCGGCCTTGAAGAGCAGGTCGCTGGCCAGCCCGATCAGGCCGATCACGATGATCCCGAAGATGATCTGGTCGGTGGCCAGCAGCGCCTGACTGTCGGTGATCATGTGGCCGATGCCGCTGGAGGCGCCGATCAGCTCGGCCACGATCACGTAGGTCCAGGCCCAGCCCAGCACCATGCGCAGGGTCTCGGCGATCTCGGGCGCGGCGCCGGGCAGCAGCACGCGGCCGATCAGGCCGCGGTCGCTTACCCCCAGGGTGTAGGCCGCCTCGACCAGGTCGCGCCGGGTGTTGCCCACCGTGACCGCGATCATCAGCACCAGCTGGAAGAAGCTGCCGATGAAGATCACCGCGAGCTTCTGCGCCTCGCCGATGCCGGCCCACAGGATGAGCAGCGGGATGAACGCGCTCGCCGGCAGGTAGCGGGCAAAGCTCACGAAGGGCTCGAAGAAGGCCTCAATGGGCTTGTAGGCGCCCATCAGCACCCCCAGGGGCAGGGCCAGCGCCGCCGCGATGATGAAGCCGCCCACCACCCGCCACACCGTCATGCCGATGTCGTGGGCGAACCCCATCTTCGTCAGCAGGGTCCAGCCGCTGCTCACCATGGTGATCGGGTCGGCGAGGAAGGTCTTCTGGACGTAGCCCCCGAGCGTGGCCAGCGCCCAGGCGGCCACGAAGAGCACGAAGAAGCCCACCCCGAGCGCGACGCGCGCGCCCGGGCTGACCGGGGTGAGCGGCTTCATGGCCATGCCGGCTTGGCCGGCTTACTTGATGAAGCGGGTGTCGGCCAGACGGCTCAGATCGGGGATCTGCCGGATGATGCCGGCGGACAGCAGCAGGTCGGCGGCCTCCTTGCTGAAGGCGGCGTGCTCGCCGGCGAAGAACTTCTGGTTGGCCGCGCGGTCCTGCCAGCGCAGGAAGGACTGGCTCTTCTCGAACTGCTCGCCGGTCTGCTTCACGTCGGCGCCCATGATCTCGAAGCTCTTCTTCGGATCGGACTTGATCATCTCGAGCGCGTCGAAATAGGCGTTGGCCAGGGCCTGGGCGGCCCTGGGGTTCTCGGCCAGGAACTTGGGCGTGCAGCCGAAGGTGTCCATCACCATGGGGTAATCGAGCGTGGTGGCGATGATCCGGCCGGCCTCGGGCTTGGCGCGCACCGCGCTGAGGAAGGGCTCGTAGGTCATGGCCGCGTCGAGGTTGGCGGTGCCGGCGATCATGGCGTTGGCGGCGGCCTGGGGCTCGAGGTTGACGATGTTCACGTCCTTCAGGCTCAGGCCGTTCTTGCTGAGCATCCAGGCCAGGGTGAAGTAGGGCGCGGTGCCGGGCGCGCTGGCGGCCACGGTCTTGCCCTTGAGGTCCTTGATGCTCTGGATGCCGGGCTTGACCACCATGCCATCGGCGCCGAAGCTCTTGTCGAGCTGGAAGATCTGGGTGGTGGCCACGCCGTTGGCGTTCCAGACGATCCAGGTCTCCACCGTGGTGGCGGCGCACTGGATGTCACCCGAGGCGATCGCCAGGTGCCGGTCCTTCTGGGGGATCTTCTTCAGCGAGACGTCGAGCCCGTGCTTGCGGAACAGCCCGGCCTCCTTGGCCAGCGTGAGGGGGGCGAAGCCCGTCCAGCCGGAGAGGCCGACGGCGACCTTGGTCTCCTGGGCCTGAGCGCTGAAGCACAGGGCGGCGAGGGCGAGGGCGAGCAGGGGGCGTTTCATGGGGGGCTCCTGAAGAGTGGTTGCCGGCGCAAAGCCGGTGAGTGTGTGCAGATCGGGCGGCCCGCGCAAGTGCGGGGGTTTGGGCGCTACACCGCCTGCAGCAGCGCCGCCCGCGGCGCGCCCCCTGCCCAGCGCAGGCTCGCCTCCAGGCGGCCCTGGCGCAGGCGCAGGTTGATCTCGGGCGCGTCGGCCTGCCGGCCCAGCCGCAGCAGCGCGCGCTCGCCCTCGGCGCGCGTCTGCAGCCGTCCGGCCGGCGCCAGCCCCGACGGCGCTGCGCCATCGATGCGCCACTCGATGTCCAGTTGCTGGAATCGCTGGCGGACGGACAGCACCAGGGTCGCATCGCGCTCGCCCTCGATGCGGCCGCGCCAGGCACCCTCGAAGGCGGCGGGCACCACCCAGCGATGCAGCTGGCTCTCCCGGCGCAGGCCCACCGGCTTGCCCGGCGCGGGCAGCGTGAGGCTGCGGTCGGGCAGCCAGTCGGCCATGTCCCAGTCGTGCGAGACCACCCGGGTGCCCGGCGCCATGCGCAGCAGCCTCGGCCGCAGCGCGAGATTGACCTCGGGCAGCAGGTAGAGCGTGACGACGGTGTAGGGCGCGAGGTCGGTGTCGAAGAGGTCCTGGGCCACGAAGCGCGCCAGCGCCTGCACGCCCGCCTGCTCGGCCAGCCGGCGCGACAGCGCCACCAGCCGCTCGTCGAGCTCGACCCCCAGGCCCGGCACGCCGTGGCGGCTGGCCGCGGTGATCACCACCCGGCCATCGCCGCTGCCCAGATCGACCAGACGGTCGCCGGGAGCCACGCCGGCCAGGGCGAGCATGGCATCGACCACGCTCTGCGGGGTCTGCACGTAGGGCACCTCCTCGGTGACCTTGGGGATGCCCACCGGCAGGGCGCCGTCGGCCGCGCTGGCGGGCGGCGCGGCGGCGGCGGCGCCGGCCGAACCGGGGGTGTCGGCGGGTCTGGCCGCACCCGGCCCGCCCGGCGCGGCGCAGCCCGCGGCCAGCGCGCCGGCCGCCCCGAGCAGCGCGAGCCGGCGCGTGCGGTTCATCGGAAGCGCGCGATCAGCGCGTCGGCGGCGCGTGCCAGCAGGCCGACATCGGAGCCCACCGCCACGAACTGCGCGCCCAACGACAGCCAGTGCTTCGCGTCGGGCTCCGACGAGGTGAGGATGCCCGGCGCCTTGCCGGCGGCGCGGATGCGGCGGATGCCGTCGTCGATGCGGGCCATCACCTCGGGGTTGGCACGCTCGCCCACGAAGCCGAAGGAGGCGTGCAGGTCGGCCGGGCCGATGAAGATGCCGTCGACCCCGTCGACCGCAGCGATCGCCTCGATCTGGTCGAGCGCCTCGCGGGTCTCGACCTGCACGAGCAGGCACAGCTCCTCCTCGGCGCGACGCGCGTAGTCGGCCACGCGGCCGAAGCGGGTGGCGCGGGTGGTACCACCCACGCCCCGGATGCCGCGCGGCGGGTAGCGCATCGCCTCGACCGCGGCGCGCGCCTCCTTCGCGTCGGCGATCTGCGGAATCATCAGCGTGAGCGCGCCGATGTCGAGGTAGCGCTTGA
>JBIKWU010000243.1:0-6217 GCA_044356115.1 Burkholderiaceae bacterium | reverse complement strand
TCTTCAAGAACCCGGTGGTGAGCGCCGCGCTCGGGCAGGCCCTGCGCGAGCGCCACCCCGACATGCCGATGTACCCGGGCGGCCTCGCCGCGCCAGAGGCCGGCGTGAAGCTGTCAGCGGGCTGGCTCATCGAGCAGTGCGGCTGGAAAGGCCATCGCAGCGGGGACGCCGGCGTGCATGCCGATCACGCGCTGGTGCTGGTCAATCACGGCAAGGCCAGCGGCGCCGAACTGCTGCGGCTGGCCATGGCCATCAGGGCCAGCGTGCACGAACGCTTCGGGCTCTGGCTGGAGCCCGAGCCGCGGATCATCGACGCCGCATGACCCGATCAGGGCTGCTCGCGGCGGAACAGCCAGTGGCGCTCGTCGGAAGCAGCCGCATCGTGCCGGTAGCCTTCCAGCGCGAAGGCCTTGAGGTCTTCGGGGTCGCTGATGCGCTGCTCGGCGGCAAAGCGGGTCATCAGGCCGCGGGCGCGCTTGGCCGAGAAACTCACCACTTTCCAGGTGCCGCCTCGGCGCTCCTGGAAGACCGGCTGCACCACCCGGTGACCCAGGCTGTCGGCGCGCGCCGCGCGGAAGTATTCGTCGGAGGCCAGGTTCACCAGCACCGGCCGGCGCTGCGCATCGAGCGCCTCGCGCAGCGCCTGCGCGATCCGGTCACCCCAGAACGCGTAGAGGTCTCGTCCGCGCGGGTTGGCGAGCCGGGTGCCCATCTCCAGCCGATAGGGCTGGATCAGGTCCAGCGGCCGCAGCAGGCCATACAGCCCCGAGAGAATCCGCACATGCGATTGCGCCCAGCTCAGCCCGGTGCTCCCCAGGGTGGCCGCCTGCAGGCCCTCGTAGACATCGCCGGCGAAGGCGAGCGCCGCCGGCCGCGCATTGGCCGGCGTGAAGGGCGGCTGCCAGTCGCGAAAGCGCGCGGCGTTGAGCTCGGCCAGCGGCTCGGAGATGTCCATCAGCGCGCCGATCTCGGAGGCCGGCAGGCCGCGCAGTTGCTCGATCAGCATCGCCGAGGCGTCGAGCATGTCCGGCTGGGTATGCCGCCGCGTGGGCAGCCGCGATTCGAAGTCGAGGGTCTTGGCAGGGGACAGGACGATCAGCATCGGCTTCTCCGGACGAAGCGCCGATTATAGGGATCGACCGGTGAACAGCACGGTGGTGATCGACACCAACATCTGGCTGGACTGGCTGGTCTTCAACGACCCTGGCGTGACGCGCCTGCGCGCCGAGGTGGCGGCAGGCCGTCTGCGGATAGCCGCCACCCCGGTGATGCGCGCGGAACTGCTCGCGGTGCTGCAGCGGCCGCTGATCCTCGCGCAGCACGGTGATGCCCAGGCCTGCATCGCGGGCTTCGATGCCGTGGCGGCCCTCAACGCGGCCGCGCCGGCCTGCGGCCTGCGCTGCACCGATCCCGATGACCAGGCCTTCATCGACCTGGCCTGTCATCTGCGCGCCGGCTGGCTGCTCAGCAAGGACCGCGCGCTGCTGCGGCTGGCCCGGCAGGCGCGGGCACGGCACGGCCTGCAGGTGCTGACGCCGGTGCAGTTCGACGCTGCCTATAATCAGCCGCCCTGCGCCCTGCCCGAACCGCCATGACCGCACCCCTCGCCCCCGTCATCCAGAGCAAGCTGCCCGAGGTGGGCACGACCATCTTCACCGTGATGTCGGCGCTGGCCGCCGAGCATGGCGCGGTCAATCTCGGCCAGGGCTTCCCCGACTTCCACTGCGACCCCGCGCTGCTCGACGCGGTGAACCAGGCCATGCGCGACGGCCGCAACCAGTACCCGCCGATGAGCGGGGTGCCCGAGTTGCGCCAGGCGATCTCGGCCAAGCTGGCGGCGCTCTACGGGGCGCGCTACCACCCGGACACCGAGATCACGGTCACCGCCGGTGCCACGCAGGCGATCTTCACCGCGATCATGGCGGTGGTGCGCGCCGGTGACGAGGTGATCGTCATCGAGCCGATGTACGACAGCTACCTGCCCAACATCGCGCTGGCCGGCGCCACCGCGGTGTGCGTGCCGATGCGCGAGGACTTCACCATCGACTGGGCGGCGGTGCGGGCCGCGGTCACGCCGCGCACGCGGGCGCTCCTGGTGAACTCGCCCCACAACCCCAGCGGACGGATCTTCACCCCGCAAGACCTCGACGCCCTGGAGCGCATCGCGATCGCCCATGACCTGTTCGTGATCGCCGACGAGGTCTACGAGCACATGGTGTTCGACGGGCGCGCCCACTGTTCGGCGGGCAGCCGCCCGGCACTGGCCGCCCGTACCTTCGTGATCTCGTCCTTCGGCAAGACCTACCATGTCACCGGCTGGAAGGTGGCCTACTGCGCAGCGCCGGCCGCGCTCACGGCCGAGTTCCGCAAGAGCCACCAGTTCATCGTCTTCACGGTGAACACGCCGGCCCAGGCGGGCCTGGCCCGCTACATGGCCGATCCCGCGCCCTACCTCGATCTGCCGGCCTTCTACCAGCGCAAGCGCGACCTGTTCCGCGATGGCCTGAGCGGCACCCGCTTCCGGCTGCTGCCCTGCGAGGGCACGTATTTCCAGGTGGCCAGCTACGAGGCGATCTCCGATCTGCCCGAGAACGACTTCGCGCAGTGGCTCACCCGCGAGATCGGCGTCACCGCGATCCCGATGTCGGCCTTCTATCGCTCGCCGGTCGATCGACGCCAGGTGCGCTTCTGCTTCGCCAAGCGCGACGAGACGCTCCACGAGGCGCTCTCGCGCCTGGGGCGGCTGTGAGCGCACGGCGCCCGCTGCTGGCGGGCATGCTGGCCGCGCTTGGCTCGCTCGCGGCCTGCGGCGTGGTGCCGCTGCCCACCCTGAAGCCACCCACGCTCACGGTGAGCGGGCTGGAGCCGGTGGCCGCCAGCCGCGAGCAGATCCGCTTCAATGTCCGGGTGAATGCGGTGAACGCCAATGACAGCGCCATGCCGATCCGGGCGCTGGGCTTCTCGGTGGAGGTGGGTGGCCTGGAGATCGCGCAGGCCGTGGCCGCCGAGGCGCCCTTCGAGTTGCCGGCCAACGGCAGCCGCGAGATCACGCTCGCGGTCACCAGCCCGACCAGCCGCCTGCTGGAGGCCGCGCGACGCCTGCCCTCGGGGCAGATCAGCTACCGGCTGCACGGCACTGCCGCCTGGGGGCCGCTGGCGATCCCGATCCCCTTCGAGCGCAAGGGCGAGTTCGATCTTGCCCGCCTGCTGCTGCGGCGGGCGCCGGGCGCGGGCACACCGGGCGGCTGACACCGCCGCCCGGCCGCGCACCGGCCTTACTTCACGTCCTGCAGGCGCTTGCCCTCGGCGGCCAGGCGCTGCAGCAGCGGCGAGAGCACGAACTCCGGCCCGAGCTTGGGCGCGTAGGCCTTCAGGCGCTCCACGACATGCGCGAGGCCGACGGTGTCGCCGTAGAACATCGGACCGCCCCGGTACACCGGCCAGCCATAGCCGTTGATCCAGACGATGTCGATGTCGGAGGCGCGCAGGGCGATCTTCTCCTCGAGGATGCGGGCGCCCTCGTTGATCATCGGGTAGACGCAACGCTCGAGGATCTCCTGCTCGCTGATCTCGCGCGGCGCATTGCCGGCCCGCGCGGCGAACTCGCGCACGATCTTCTCGGTGACCGGCGAGGGACGCGCATTGCGCTGCTCGTCGTAGTCGTAGAAGCCGCCACCGGTCTTCTGCCCGCGGCGGTCCATCTCGCACAGCACCTCGCGCACCGTGGCGCCCTTGGAGGTCTCGCGCGACCAGCCGATGTCCAGGCCGGCAAGATCGGACATCGCGAAGGGCCCCATGGGCAGGCCGAAGTCGTAGAGGACCTTGTCGATGTCCCAGGGCATGGCGCCTTCGTTGAGCATGGCCTGGGCCTGCAGCGAACGGGCGCGCAGGATGCGGTTGCCGATGAAGCCCGGGCACACCCCCGAGACGGCACCGATCTTGCCGATCTTCTTGCCGATCTGCATGGCGGTGGCCAGCACCGACTTGGAGGTCTTCTCGCCGCGCACCACCTCGAGCAGGCGCATGACGTTGGCCGGCGAGAAGAAGTGCATGCCGACCACCGCCTCGGGGCGCGACACCGCGGTGGCGATCTCGTTGACATCCAGCGCCGAGGTGTTGGTGGCCAGCACCGCGCCGGGCTTGGCAATGGTGTCGAGCTTGGCGAAGACCTCCTTCTTCAGCGCCATGTTCTCGAACACCGCCTCGATGATCAGGTCGCAGTCGGCCAGCGCGTCGAGCGAGAGCGAGCCGGTGAGCAGCGACATGCGCTTGTCGACATCGGCCATGCTCAGACGGCCGCGCTTGGCGGTGGTCTCGTAGTTGCGGCGGATGACCGCAAGGCCGCGATCGAGCGCGTCCTGCTTCGTCTCGACCAGCGTGACCGGGATGCCGACGTTGGCGAAGTTCATGGCGATGCCGCCGCCCATGGTGCCGGCGCCGATCATGCCCACCTTGCGCACCGGCACCAGGGGGGTGTCTTCCGGCACGTCGGGGATCTTCCAGACCTGGCGCTCGGCGAAGAACACATAGCGCTGGGCCGCCGACTGGGTGCCCGACATCAGTTCCATGAAGAGCTGGCGCTCGACCTTCATGCCCTCGTCGAAGGGCAGGTTCACGGCCGCCTCGACGCAGCGGATGTTGTACTCGGGCGCCAGGAAGCCGCGGAACTTGCGGGCATTGGCCTTGCGGAACTCGGCGAAGATCTCGGGCTTGCCGCGGGCCGCGATCATCTTCTCGTCGGACTCGCGCACCTTCTTCAGGGGGCGGTTCTCGGCCACGATGCGTCGCGCGAGCGCGATCGCGCCGGCGCGCAGTTCACCCTCGGGCACGATCTCGTCGACCAGACCCATCTCGAGGCACTGCGCCGCGCCGACGTGCTGCCCGGAGGTCATCATCTCGAGCGCCTTGGCAGCGCCCACGATGCGCGGCAGCCGCTGGGTGCCGCCGGCGCCTGGCAGCAGGCCGAGGTTGACCTCGGGCAGCCCGCACTTGGCCGAGGGCACGGCCACCCGGTAGTGGCAGCACAGCGCCACCTCGAGGCCGCCGCCCAGCGCGGTGCCGTGGATGGCCGCGACCACGGGCTTGGGCGAGTTCTCGATGGCGTCCTGGGCCTCTTTCAGCCCGGGCTCGCGCGGCGGCTTGCCGAACTCGGTGATGTCGGCGCCCGCGATGAAGGTGCGGCCGTCGCAGATCAGCACCACCGACTTCACCGCCGGGTTGGCCACCGCGGCGCGCACGCCCTCGAGGATGCCGGCGCGCACCGGCTGCGAGAGCGCGTTCACCGGCGGGGAGTTCAGGGTGAGGATCGCGACATCGCCTTCGACCTTGAGGTCGGCGACTGCTTCGGCTGCTGCCATCGGGGGTCTCCTGTGGGGGGTATGGGTGAAGGGCGGCACGCGCTCAGGCGCGCTTGCCGGCCCTGGCGGTGAAGGCGGCGATGCGTTCCTGCATGTCGGGGCCGCGCCCCTCGCTGCGGTGGCTCTCGTGGGCCAGCCCGGCGGCCAGCGGCAGCGATTCGGTCTCGCGCATCAGGCGCTTGTTGGCCCGGTGGCTGAACCAGGAATTGGCGAGGATCTCGGTGGCCAGGGCCTGCAGGTGCTCGTCGAAGCGCTCGTCGGGCACGCACTCGTCGGCCAGACCCATGGCCAGGGCCTGCTCGCCGGTGACGGTGCGGGCGGTGAAGCTCATCAGGCTGGCGCGCGAGCGCCCGACCCGCCGCGGCAGGCGCTGGCTCATCCCCCAGCGTGGCGTGAGCGCCCATTTGCCGTGCGTGTCGGCAAAGCGCGCGGACTGCGAGGCGACGATCAGGTCGCCGGCCAGCGCGAGTTCGAGCGCGCCGGTGTAGCAGTGGCCGTGCACCGCGCTGATCACCGGCTGCGGCAGATTGGCCACCATCTCGATGGTCTCGGACTGATACCCGGGCGTGGGCGCTTCCACGCCACCCGCGATCGCGGTGAGGTCGTTGCCGGCCGAGAAACAGCGGCCCGCGCCGCGCACGATCACCAGACCCACGCGGTCGGTCTGCCGGGCGATGGCCTCGACATGGGCACGCAGTTCGATGAACAGGGGCACCGTGAGCGCGTTGAGCTTGTCCGGACGGTTCAGGGTGAGCGTGACCAGTCCGTCGCGGTCGGTGCGCAGCACCAGTTCGGCCATGGCGTATCTCCTGCGGTGAGTGGGTCAGGCGCGCCGGTTGCTGCGGCCGCGCCTGCGCCGG
>JBIKWU010000241.1:0-6233 GCA_044356115.1 Burkholderiaceae bacterium | reverse complement strand
CGCAGCGCACTGAAAGGAATCTGCCATGTACAACCCCCCGCACTTCAGCGTTTCCGAGCCCGGCACCCTGCACCGGATCATCCGCGAGCATCCGCTGGGCATCCTGGTCACCGCGGGCGCCGACGGGCTCGATGCCAACCACATCCCGTTCGAGTTCGACCCCGCTGCCGGGCCCGCCGGCCTGCTCACCGGCCATGTGGCGCGGGCCAACCCGGTGTGGCAGCAGTGCGCGGGCGGCGCCGATGTGCTGGTGATCTTCCGGGGCAACGAGAGCTACATCTCGCCGAACTGGTACCCGAGCAAGCACGAGACGCATCGGCTGGTGCCCACCTGGAACTACGAGGTGGTGCATGCGCATGGCCGTCTCACGGTGCGTGATGACGAGCGCTTCATCCGCGGGGTGCTCGCGCGCCTGACGCGCGCCCACGAGGCGCAGGAGCCCAGACCCTGGAAGATGGGTGACTCGCCTGCCGATTACATCGAGGGCATGGTCAGGGCGGTCGTGGGCATCGAGATCATGATCACCCGTCTGGAGGGCAAGTCGAAGCTCAGCCAGAACCGCGAGGCGCGCGATGTGCAGGGTGCCGCGCAGACCTTGCGGGCCCGAGGGCAGATCGCCCTGGCCGATGCCATGGCGCGTCGCAAGCCCTGAGGGTGATCGCGCTTCGGCGGCTCAGGCCGCCGTCGGGGTCGGGTACACCGGCTCGCCCAGGTTGAGCATCAGCCGGTTGGCCCACGCGAAGATCGCGATCGCGTGGATGAGGTCGAGCATCTCGAGCCCGCTCAGGCCGCAGGCTGCCAGCGGCGCGAGATGTGCCGGCGCAAGGCGCGCCGGCTCGCGGGTCAGGGCGATGGCCAGCTGCACGATCGCTCGCTCGCGCGCGGTGGTGCCTGCACCCTCGGGATCCTGGAAGACCTGGGCGATCACCGCGTTGCGCTGGGTGAGCTGCTCGAAGCGCAGCGCGTGCACTGCCGCGCAGTAGACGCAGCCGTTGACGCGGGAGGTCACCGTGCTGCCCAGCTCGCGCTCGGCACGGCTCAGGCCGCCGGGGGCGTACATGATCGCGTTGAAGGCGGCCGAGCGCTGCTCGAGGATGTGCGGCTGCTGCACCAGGGTGAGGTAGTAGTCCGAGGTGTGCGCGGTGGGATGGCTCGCCTTGAGCACCGCGAGCTGGTGTTCGGTGGCCTGCGCGGGATCGAGCACCGGCAGCCAGGCTTTCCAGTCGAGCGGCTCGCTGGTGAAGCCGTTGACCCGCACCGGTTCGCCGGGCGCGGGCAGATGCGCGGGATGGATGAAGGGCGCCTCGGGCGCGGCCTCGGCGGCCGCGGGCGCGGCCGACACGCCGTCGAGCGCCGCGAGCCCCGCCACCACCCGCACCTGATAGGCCACCAGACCGATCAGCTGCGCGAGCGTGACCACATCGGCCGTGCTCAGGCCCGCCGCGGGCAGGCTCAGCAGGCGTTCGCGCCCCGCGTCCTGCGGTCGCTCGGCGAGGGTGCGGGCAAAGCCCAGCAGCGCCTCGCGTCGCGGGCCGGGCGCGGGGCGCGGCCCGGCGCCCGCGAGCATCGCCGCAAAGCGCGCAGCCAGCGCGGCGCTGCCGCTGGCCTGCGCCACCTCGCAGGCGGCCTCCAGCCGCTCGGCAAGGCTCAGGCCCGGCAGCGCCGGGTCGAACACCGCCTGGTGCGCGGCCTGGCTGGCCTCGACCACGCGGGCGCGCTGCCGGCGCAGGCCATGCAGGGCGCTGCCGGGCGTCGCGCCCAGCGCGTCATCGAGGAAGTCGGCGTGAACAGGCGAGTTCATGGGCAGATCCGATGGGTGTGATCAGGCGGTGTCGGGCTGCGCGGACGACCACTCGTCACCCTGCAGTTCGGGCTCGTCGAAGCGCACCAGCGCCTCGAAGTGCTGTGCCACGTCCTCCTTGAGCAGCCGGCCGGCCAGACCGCGCGCCAGACGCTGGGCGCCATCGCTGATCTGCGGGATGTCGCCGGTGGTGGCGCCGTGCGAGAGGACGGCCGCGAAGTTGAAGCAGTGCACCCGCTCCAGCCCCGGACAGGCGCCGGGCTCGCGCGGCTGGAACTCGAACAGCGGACCGAGGTCGGGGCTGTTGGCGAGCTCCTCGTCGTCCTGCCCGGGCGGTGTGGGGAAGCGATCGCGCCAGCGACGCAGGTGGGGCGCGATCGCCGAGAACTCCGGGCGCTGCGCCCAGTCGATGCGGTAGCCGGTGGCAAAGACCACCTGATCGACGCAGACCGCGCCCCGCGGCGTGCGCAGTTCGATGCTGCCGTCATCGGCGTGGCGCACGGCGGCGACCGGCGCGCCCAGCACGAAGCGCGCCCGGTCATGACGCGATACCCGCAGCACGCTCGCCCGTGGCGGGGGCACCTGCTCGCGGTTGATGTAGTGCCGGTAGCGCCACTTCCAGTCATCGGGCAGGTCCCAGAAACCGTGCGCCGTGCCGGGATTGCCGGCGGCCTTGCTCTTGTTGATGCGCGGCAGGTCTGCGCGCCTGATCAGCAGCGTCACCTGCGACGCGCCATGCTCCAGGGCCTCGCCCGCGGCATCCATCGCCGAGGCGCCCGCGCCGATCACGGCCACCCGCTGGCCGCGCAGGCGCTCGCCGTCCCAGGCATGACCGGTGTGCATCCAGCGCCCGGCCGGCAGCTGCTGCGCCCAGTCGGGCACCCAGGGGCCGCCCAGGCCGTCACGGCCGGTGGCCAGCACCACATGGCGGGCGTGGATCCATTCGGTGGCGCTGTTCGCGCCCTCGGTGACGGCAACCCGCAGGCTCACCCCATCGGCGCGCGGCGCCAGGCTCACGAGCCGCCGGTTGTTCTCGACCGGCAGGCCCAGCACCTGCCGGTACCAGCGCAGGTACTCGCCCCAGACCCGCCGCGGGATCTTGCCCAGGGCCTGCCAGGCCTGGACGCCATGGCCCGCCACGAACCACGCGCGAAAACTCAGCGAGGGAATGCCCAGGCACGGCCCGGTGAGTTCCTTGGGTGAGCGCAAGGTGTCCATGCGCGCGGTGGTGACCCAGGGGCCTTCGCGGCCTTCGGGCGCCTGATCGATCAGGCGGATCCGCAGACCGAGGTGGCTGAGCGAGGCGCCCAGGGCCAGCCCGGCCATGCCCGCGCCCACCACCACCACATCGGCCACGGCCTGGCCCTGATGGGTGCTGGGCGGCACCCAGGGTCGGGCCGGCAGGCACAGGATGTCGAGGTCTTCGCGCACCCGGGCGACGAGCGCATCGAGCCCCGGGTTGCGGGCTGCGGCGGGTGCGGCGCCGGTGACTGGGGCCTCGCCGAGGGCGGCCGCGGCGGCGGTGTCCACGTCAGTCCAGCGTGATGTTGGCCGACTTCACCACCTCGGCCCACTTGGCGCGATTGGCCTTGACCGTGGCGCGGAACTGCTCCGGCGTCTCGATGCGCACGCTGTTGCCCGCGCTCTCGAGCCTCGCCTTGATCTCGGGGGTCTCGAGCACCTGGCGCAGCGCGCTGTTCAGCCGGTTCACGATCTTCGGCTCGGTGCCCTTGGGAGCGAACAGGCCGAACCAGATGGAGCTGTCGAACCCGCGGGTGCCGGCCAGGCCGCTGTCGGCGATGGTGGGCACCTCGGCGATCGCGGCCACGCGCCGGCTGGTGGTCACGCCCAGCAGGCGCACCTTGTCGGCCTTGTACTGCGCGAGCACGGTCTGCACCTGGTTCATGATGCAGCAGGTCTCGCCGCGCAGCACCGAGGCCATGGCCTCGGGGCCGCCCTTGTAGGGCACATGGACCATGTCCAGGCCCGCTCGCGCATTGAACTCCGCAAAGGCCATGTGGGTGCCGGTGCCATTGCCGGTGGACGCGAAATTGAAGCGGCCGGGGTTGGCCTTCACGGTATCCACGAATTCCTTGAGCGTGCGCACGTTGATCACCTCGGGGTTGATCGTGAGCACGTTGGAGACATCGAGGATGGGCGCCACCGGCACGAAGTCTGCCTCCACGTCGAAGGGCAGCTTGCGGTAGAGCGCGGCGTTGCTGCCGTGGGTGGCGGCGGTGCCGAACACCAGGGTGTAGCCATCGGGGCGCGCGCGGGCCACGTATTCGCTGGCGATGTTGCCGGCCGCGCCGGGCTTGTAGTCGATGATGATCGGCTGGCCCAGCGCCTTGCCCAGCGGTTCCTGGATCTGCCGGGCGACCACATCCACCCCCGAGCCGGCCGGGAAGGTCATCACCACGGTGATCGGCCGCGCGGGCCAGTCGGGGGTCTGGGCTTGCGCCGGCAGGCTGGCGGCAAGCCCGAGCAGCAGGGGCAGCAGCGGCCGGGCGAGGTGGCGGAGAAGGCGGAGAAGACGGGGCATGGCGGGCTTTCGGTTGATCGGCCCGATGTTACCGCCGAAGCGGCGCGGGGCGGGGCCGCGACCCCGCGCGCGCCGCGGCCCCGCGATGGCTCAGGCCGGCGCGAAGAAGGGCATCATCCGGCCCTCGGGCGCCGCCTGGAAACGCACCACCACTGGCTGGCCAAGGCGCAGGGCCTCGGGCGCTGCGTCGATGATGTTGGTCATGAGGGTGGGGCCTTCCTCGAGCGTGACGTAGGCCAGCGTGTACTGCGGCTCGGCGCGACGCGCCGGGCTGAACGCGTAGAGCGTGCCGCGGCCGCTGGCCTGGGTCCAGCGCACCCGGGCGCTGCCGCACAGCGGGCACATCGCCCGCGGATACCAGTGGGTGCGGCCGCAGTCTTCACAGAGCCTGAGCATCAGTCGGCCCTGGGCGGCGGCTTCCCAGAACTCGCGGGTCTCGGGGAAGGCCGCGGCGAACGGGTCTTGCGCGAAGCCGCTGGCGGCGGCGGTGGTGTCGGTCATGGCTTACTCCCGTTCGAGGATGACGGTGGCGTGGGCGTGGCCAGGGCCGAGCACCAGGCCCGGACCGGCGGCCAGCGCGAGCCGGCAGTCCTTGACCTGCACGGCCGGATGCGCCTCGCCACGCAGCTGGCGGACGGCTTCGATCGCCTTGGTGATGCCGCCGCGGTTCATGGGGTGGTTATTGCACAGGCCACCGCCATCGGTGTTCCAGGGCAGCTTGCCCACGCCGGAGATCAGGCCGCCATCGGCCACGAAGCGTCCGCCCTCGCCCTTGGCGCAGAAGCCGAGATCCTCGATCTGGTTGATCACCATGATGGTGAAGTTGTCGTAGATGGAGGCGTAGTCGATGTCGGCGGGGGTGATGCCGGCTTCGGCGAAGGCCGCCGGACCCGAGCGCTCGGCGCCGGTGCGGGTGAGGTCGATGTAGCCGCCGGTGGTGGTGTTCAGCGTCTGGCCGCAGCCGATCACCTTGACCACCGGGCGCTTGAGGCTGCGCGCGATCTCGGGCCGGGTGAGCACCAGCGCGCCGCCGCCGTCGCTGATCACGCAGCAGTCGTGCCGGCGCAGGGGGTCGGACACCATGGGCGAATTCATGACCTCGTCGATCGTGACCGGCTTGCGCAGCATGGCATGCGGGTTGTGCCGGGCATGCTCGGCGGCGGCCACCTTCACCCAGGCGAGCTGCTCGAGCGTGGTGCCGTACTGATGCATGTGCCGCTGCATCATCATTCCGTAGATGCCGCCGATGGTCCATCGGAAGGCCGATTCCCAGATCGCCTCGGGGCGGTCCACGGGCGGCGGACGAAAGGCGGTGCCGGTGGCCTGACCGCTGGAGCGCGGCTTGCCGGCCAGGGTGATGAGCGCCACCGAGCAGCGCCCCATCGCGATGGCGGTGGCCGCGTGCTCGATGTGCGCCAGGTAGGAGCAGCCACCCGATTCGGTGCCGTCGTACCAGCGCAACTTGTGGAGGTTGAGGTAGTCGGCCAGGTACATCGGACTGCCGCCCGGCGCATCGCCGGCGCAGAAGTAGCCATCGACATCGGACAGGCTCAGGCCGGCGTCCTGCAGCGCGCCCGCGGCGCACTCGGCGTGCAACTGGGCCACCGACTTGTCGGGCGCGAGCCGGGTGGGGTGTTCATAGGCGCCGACGATGCAGGCGCGATCTTTGATGGTCACGGGTGTGCCTCGGGTATCGGGGTTGGGCCGGGGGTGAGGGTCACCACCCCGAGCCATCGGCGGCCGGGATGCGCGGCCAGACCGGGATGATGGCCGATTCGGCCCGCGTTCGCCCCAGCCGCGCGCGGGATTGGAATGGCTGGCGGCGATCGGCATGCGTCGAACGGCCCGGTCCGCCGATGCGTCCGAATTGACCGTTCGCGCCCGCCGGCT
>JBIKWU010000240.1:0-6236 GCA_044356115.1 Burkholderiaceae bacterium | reverse complement strand
GCCGGGCCGATGAAGATGCCGTCGACCCCGTCGACCGCGGCGATCGCCTCGATCTGGTCGAGCGCCTCGCGGGTCTCGACCTGCACGAGCAGGCACAGCTCCTCCTCGGCCCGGCGCGCGTAATCGGCCACCCGGCCGAAGCGGGTGGCGCGGGTCGTGCCGCCCACGCCGCGCACCCCGCGCGGCGGATAGCGCATGGCCTCGACCGCGGCGCGCGCCTCGGCGGCGTCGGCGATCTGCGGGATCATCAGCGTGAGGGCGCCGATGTCGAGGAAGCGCTTGACCGCGACGAAGTCGTTCCAGGGGATCCGCACCACCGGGTGCGACGCGTAGGCGCTGGCCGCCTGCAGCTCGGCCAGCACCGTCTCGATGTCGGCCGGGGTGTGCTCGGTGTCGATCAGCAGCCAGTCGAAGCCGGCGCCCGCGATCACCTCGACGGCGTAGGGCGAGGGCAGGCTGGCCCACAGGCCGATCGGGGCGCGGCCCTCCTTGAGGGCCTTCTTGAAGGGGTTGTGCGGCAGTTGCATGGCGGCTCCGGTGGACGGGCGCTGGCGCCCCGGGCCGCCCGCCCGGGCGGCGGGCGCGAACCCGACAGGCCGCAAGGTTACCGCGCAGGCCGGCCGGCCCGCCGGGTCGTGGCAACATGGCGGCCTTGCGACGCGCGCCGTCGCCCCCATCTCGTCTCGATTCCCATCGGACCGTCCACACCCCGCGAGAGCCGCCCATGGTCGATACCACCCTCGAAACCTTCCAGGCCGACGTCATTGACGCCTCGATGCAGGTCCCCGTGCTGGTCGACTTCTGGGCACCGTGGTGCGGCCCCTGCAAGTCGCTCGGGCCGCTGCTCGAGAAGCTCGAGCAGAGCTATCAGGGCCGCTTCAAGCTGGTCAAGGTCAACACCGACGAGCAGCAGCAGCTCGCCGGGCACTTCCGCATCAAGTCCATCCCCACGGTGTTCGCGATCGTCGGCGGCCGGCCGGTCGATCAGTTCCAGGGCGCGCTGCCCGAGGGCAAGCTGCGCGAGTTCATCGACCGCCTCATGCCCAACCCTGCCGAGATCGAGTTCGACGCGGCCATGCAGGCCCTGCAGGCGGGCGACAAGGACACCGGCGTGGGCCACCTCAAGAAGGCGATCGCGCTCGATCCGGCCTTCGATGACGCGCGGCTGGCCTACGCCCAGGTGCTGCTGCAGGACGAGGAGCCGGCGGCGGCCCAGGCCCAGCTGCAGGCGCTCTCGGTGGCCGCCGCCCAGGATCCGCAGGTGCAGGCGCTCGCCGAGCAGGCGCGGCTGATGATCGAGGAGAACCGTCTGCCGCCGGCGCCGCAGCTCGATGCCCGCATCGCCGCCAACCCGGCCGACCTGGAAGCCCGGCTCGAGCTCGCCCAGCATTGCATCGCCCACAAGGCCTGGGAGCCGGCTCTCGAGCAGCTGCTGGAGATCGTGCGCCGTGACCGCAAGTTCGGTGACGACATCGGTCGCAAGACCATGCTGCAGGTGTTCGAGCTGGCCGCCGCCCAGCCCCCGCTGGTCTCGGCCTGGCGGCGCAAGCTGAGCACCGCCCTGAACTGATCCGGGGCCAAGCCGCCCCGACGGGCGCTTCTGAGACAATCCGGTCCATGCTGCCCGACCAGATCGATTCCCTCTCGGCCCTGTTCCGCGACGCCGCCGCGGCCATCATCCACGAGCGCGCCGGCGAGCTCGGCGACCAGACGCTGCCGGTGCCCGCGGTCACGCTCGAGCGGCCCAAGCAGGTTGCGCATGGCGACCTCGCCTGCAACCTCGCCATGCAGCTCGCCCGGCCGCTGCGGCTGAATCCGCGCGCGCTCGCCGAGGACCTGGTGCGCCGGGTGGCCGAGCGCGACGCCTCCGAAGACGGCGCCGGCCTGATCGCCGGCCTGGAGATCGCCGGGCCGGGCTTCATCAACATCCGGCTGTCCGCGGCCGCCCGCCTCGCGCCGGTGGCGTCAGTGCTGCGCGAGGGCGAGCGGTTCGGCCGCAACCGCCGCGGGCAGGGCCAGCCGGCGCTGGTGGAGTTCGTGTCGGCCAACCCTACCGGGCCGCTGCACGTCGGCCACGGTCGGCAGGGCGCCCTCGGCGACGCCCTCTCGGCGCTGCTCGAGGCCAACGGCTGGGCGGTGAGTCGCGAGTTCTACTACAACGACGCCGGCGCGCAGATCGCCAACCTCGCGCTCTCGGTGCAGGCCCGCGCCCGCGGCATCGAACCCACCGACGAGCGGTTCCCGGCCGACGGCTACCGTGGCGACTACATCGCCGACATCGCCCGCGACTACCTCGCCCGGCGCACGGTGTCGGCCGAGCGCATCGAGCCGGTCACCGCCGCCGGCGACCCTGACGATCTCGATGCCGTGCGGCGCTTCGCGGTGGCCTACCTGCGCAACGAGCAGGACCGCGATCTGCGGGCCTTCGGCGTGCGCTTCGACAACTACTTCCTCGAGTCCTCGCTCTACGCCGATGGCCGCGTCGAGGCCGCGGTGGGCCGGCTGGTGGCCGCCGGCAAGACCTTCGAGGAGGGCGGGGCGCTGTGGCTGCGCACCACCGGGTATGGCGATGACAAGGACCGCGTCATGCGCAAGTCCGACGGCGGCTATACCTACTTCGTGCCCGACATCGCCTACCACGTCACCAAGTGGGAGCGCGGCTTCGCGCGGGCGATCAACGTGCAGGGCTCCGACCACCACGGCACCATCGCCCGGGTGCGCGCCGGCCTGCAGGCCCTGGGCGCGGGCATCCCGGCGGGCTATCCCGACTACGTGCTGCACAAGATGGTCACGGTCATGCGTGCCGGGGCCGAGGTCAAGATCTCCAAGCGCGCCGGCGGCTACGTCACCCTGCGCGACCTGATCGAATGGAGCGGGGGGGCCGAGTCGCAGGCCGGCGCCGGTCGCGCCGCCGACGACATCATCGCCCGCGGTCGCGACGCGGTGCGCTTCTTCCTCATCTCGCGCAAGGCCGACAGCGAGTTCGTCTTCGACGTCGATCTGGCCCTGGCCCAGACTGACGAGAACCCGGTCTACTACGTGCAGTACGCGCATGCCCGCATCTGCTCGGTGCTGGCCGCCTCCGCCGAGCGCGGTGGCCCGGGCGAGCCCGAGGTGCGGGCCGCGCTGGCCGCCAGCGCGGATCCCGCGGCGCTGCTGGCGCCGCTGCAGGGCGCCCGCGAACTCGCGCTGGCCGCCCGGCTGGCCGGCTTCCCGGCACTGGTGGCGCAGGCCGCCGATGAACTCTCGCCGCATTCGGTGGCCTTCTACCTCAAGGATTTGGCCGCCGATCTGCACAGTTACTACAATGCCGAGCGGTTCCTGGTCGAAGACTCCGCGCTGCGGCTGGCGCGGCTTGCCCTGCTGCTGGCCACGCGGCAGGTGCTTCGCAACGGGCTGGCGCTGATCGGCGTGTCGGCCCCCGAAAGGATGTGATGATCCCCGTCTCTGGCATCGGCCCGCGGGCGCACCGCGGCGGCACCCTGGCGGGGCTGCTGATCGGGCTCGTGCTCGGCCTGGCGGTGGCAGTGGCGGTCGCGCTGTTCGTCACGCATGGCTCGCTGCCCTTCGTCAACAAGGTGGGCCGGCCGGGCGATCGCATCGAGCCCAAGGGCGGAGGCACGCCGCCCGATCCCAACAAGCCGCTGCAGGGCAAGGACCGCCCAGTCGCTCCGCCTCCCGACTCGGCGCCCGCCGCCGAGGGCAAGGCGGGCGAGACGAAAGCCGCCGAGCCCAGGGCCGACGAACCCAGGGTCGAGGACACCGGCAAGTCGGGCGAACAGTCGTCCGAGCGGGCCGCTTACCTGCTGCAGGCCGGTTCGTTCAAGACCGTCGATGATGCCGAGGCCCAGCGCGCGCGGCTGGCGCTGCTGGGCTACGAGGCCCGCGTGCTCAGCGCCGATGTCAACGGCCAGACGGTGTATCGGGTGCGCCTGGGTCCCTTCGGCAAGGTCGATGATGTGAACCAGGCCAAGTCCCGGCTGGCCGACAACGGCATCGAGTCGGCCGTCATGCGTCAGCGTTGAAGGAGTCCGTCATGTCGGTCCACCACCCCGCCACCCGCCGTTTCCTGAAGACCGTCGCGGGCGGCCTGGCCGGCCTGTCGGCCGTGCCGCTGCTGGCCGCCACGCCGCCGCGGGAGGGCGTCGACTACCGGGTGATGCAGCCCGTGCAGCCCACCGACACCGCCGGCAAGCTCGAGGTGCTCGAGTTCTTCTGGTACGGCTGCCCGCACTGCTTCGCGCTCGAGGCCCCGCTCACCGAGTGGCGCCGCAAGCTGCCCGCCGACGTGGTCTTCCGCAAGGTGCATGTGGCGCTCGGTCCGTCCTGGACGCCGCACCAGCAGCTCTACTACACGCTCGATGCCCTGGGCAAGGCCGCCGAGCTCGACGAGAAGGTCTTCACCGCCATCCACCTCGAGCGCCAGACCCTCGACAAGCCCGAGCGCATGGCCGAGTTCGTGTCCCGCCACGGCGTCGATCGCAAGAGCTTCACCGACACCTTCGAGTCGTTCTCGGTCAAGACCCGCATGCGCAAGGCCACCCAGCAGGCGGGCGCCTGGGGTCTGGACGGCGTGCCGGGCCTCGGCGTGAACGGCCGCTACTACACCGCGCCCTCGATGGCGCGCGGCAACACCCAGGCGCTGCAGGTGGTCGACCACCTGCTCGATCTGGAGCGCAAGGCGCGCAAGTAAGCGCCGGCTCACGCCGTGGTTGCGCGCGTCTTCATCACCGGCGCCTCCAGCGGCATCGGCGAGGCCCTGGCCCGCGAATACCGGCGCCGGCATCCGCAGGCCCTGATCGGGCTGTCGGCTCGTCGCCCCGAGGAACTCGCGCGGGTGGCGGCCGCGCTTGGCGGGCCGGTGCTCAGCTTGCCGGCTGATGTCGCCGACCGTGCCGCGCTGGCCGATGCCGCGCAGCGTTTCATCGCGCAGGCCGGTCCGCCCGAGGTGGTGGTCGCCAATGCCGGCATCAGCGCCGGCACGCGCGGCGGCGAACCGGGCGATGCCGAGGTGGTCGAGCGCATCCTGCGGGTCAACGTGATCGGCCTGGTCGACACCTTCGCGCCCTTCCTGCCGGCGATGCGCGCGGCCGGCACCGGCCGGCTGGTGGGCATCGCCAGCGTGGCCGGGGTGCGCGGGCTGCCCGGGGCGGGCGGCTACAGCGCCTCCAAGGCGGCGGTGATCGCCTACCTGGAAAGCCTGCGGGTCGAGTTGCGTGGCAGCGGCCTGTCGGTGGTGACCATCGCGCCGGGGTTCATCCGCACACCCATGACCGCCAGCAACCGATACCCCATGCCCTTTCTCACCGGGGTCGATGTCTTTGCCGCGCGGGCGGTCGACGCCATCGCTGCCGGCCGGGCCTTCACCGTGCTGCCGTGGCAGATGGCCTGGGTGGCGCGGCTGCTGCGGGTGCTGCCGCCGGCGCTCTTCGACCGGGCCCTCGCGCGCGCGCCGCGCAAGGCGCGGCCATGAGTGTGGCGGCCGCCGCGGCGCAGCGGCCGGGCGCGACGCCTGTCGATGCGTCGGTCGAGGCTCCTGTCGAGGCCCTCATCGATGCGCTCGGCCGACCGGTGCCGCTGGCCGGCGAAGCGCCGCGCATCGTGTCACTGGTGCCCTCGATCACCGAACTGCTGCACGATCTGGAGCTGGGCGATCGGGTGGTGGGTCGCACCGGGTTCTGCATCCACCCGGCGCCGGCGGTGCGCGCGGCCGCCAAGGTGGGCGGGACCAAGGACATCGACCTCGATGCGGTGCGCGGGCTCTCGCCCACCCATGTCATCGTCAACATCGACGAGAACCGGCGCGAGGACTTCGAGGCGCTGTCGGCCTTCGTGCCGCAGGTCATCGTCACCCACCCCGTCCAGGTCGAGGACAACCTCGCGCTGTATCACCTGCTCGGCACGGTCTTCCACCGCGGCCCGCAGGCGCAGGCCCTGGGGCGTGCGTTGCGCGCCGAACTCGACGCCTGCGCGCCGCTGGCCGCGAGCCCCGCGCGGCCGGTGCTTTACCTGATCTGGCGCGAGCCCTGGATGACCGTCGGGCCCGACACCTATGTCGCCCGCATGCTCGCGCGGGTCGGGCTGCAGGCCGTGGCGCCGGCCTCGCCGCGGCGCTACCCCGAGGTCGATCTCGGCGCGCCCGATCTGCACCCGATGCCCGAGGCGGTGCTGCTCTCGAGCGAGCCCTACCGTTTCCGCGAGCGGCACTGTCGCGAGGTGGCGGCCATGCCCGGCTG
>JBIKWU010000239.1:0-6247 GCA_044356115.1 Burkholderiaceae bacterium | reverse complement strand
CGCCGATCCCGGCGTTCGCGCTGAGCATGCCGCGCACGCTGCACTGAGGGGCCACGGCGCGGCCGCAGGGGGCTTGCGCGCGGGCGGCTGCGCCCGCCCCTGCGAATGGGCTCAGCGCTTGCCGCGCATGGTCCACCACACCAGGCCCAGCACCACCGCCAGGACACCAAACGCCTCAAGGTAGATGACCCACATTCGCGCACGCTCCCGAGCCGGCCATTCTAGCGCCCGGACCGACACGGCCCGGCGGGCGGCACTGCGCCTGGGCGGGTTGCTCACCGCGGGCGCGCTGGCCGGCTGCGCGCTGGGCCCCGCTCACGCGGCCACGCCCGACCTGAGCCTGGATCCGCTCGACGGCCTTGCCCAGGCCATCGACGCGCAGTGCGCGCTGCCGCGGCCACCCGGCGCCTGGCCCGCGCTGTGCGCGCAGTGGCGCGCGGTGCGCGAGGCGCCGGCCGCCTGGCTGCGCGAGCGCTTCGAGGCGCGGCCGCTGCTCGGGCCCGAGGGCGCCACGCGCGGCCTGATCACCGGCTACTTCGAGCCCGAACTCACCGGCAGCCGCGAGCCCGACAGGCCCGGGCAGGTGCCGCTGCTGCAGCGGCCAGCGCCGGACAGCGCGACGGCGCGGGCCAGCCGGGCGCAGATCGAGAACGCCGCCACGCCCCCGGCGCCGGTGCTGGTCTGGCTCGACGACCCGGTGGATGCCTACTTCCTGCAGGTGCAGGGCTCGGGCCGCATACGCCTGCGTGACGGGTCGGTGATGCGGGTGGGGTTCGGGGGCGACAACGGCCAGACGTATCGCGCGATCGGGCGCGACCTGATCGAGCGCGGCGAGATCGCTGCCGAGGATCTGAGCGCCGCCACGATCGCGGCCTGGCTGCGCGCCGATGCCGCGCGCGGGCGCGCGCTCATGCAGCGCAATCCGCGCTACGTGTTCTTTCGCGAGACCGCGCCCGCGCCGCGCGATGCACTGGCCGGCCGCGACGGCCCGGCCGGCTCGCTGGGCGTGGCGCTCACGCCGCTGCGCTCGGTGGCGGTCGACCCGCGCGCGGTGCCGCTCGGCTCGTTGCTGTGGCTCGAGGCGCAGGACCCGCGCGGCGGGCTGCTGCAACGGGTGGTGGTGGCCCAGGACACCGGCGCGGCGATCGTCGGCTCGCCCAGGGCAGACCTCTACTGGGGCACAGGGGCGGCCGCGGGCGCCGCCGCCGGCCTGATGAAGCACCCGGGCCGGCTGTGGCTGCTCAGCCCGCGGCCCTGAGCGGCAGCCGCAGCGCGGCCGCCCCGCGCGACTAGGAGCGCGGGGTGTTCTCCTCGAGCAGCTTCTCGAGGCGCTCGCCCGGCACGTAGCCCTGCTGACGCTTGCCGTTGCCGAAGAACAGCGTGGGCGTGGCCGACACCGAGAGCTTCTGGGCGAGTTCGCGCACCTTGGCGATGGGCGTGTCGCAGGTGCCGGCGTTGCCCGGCACCTTGCCCGAGAGCATGAGCTCGTTCCAGGCGGCCATGCGGTCGGCAGCGCACAGCGCCTTGCGCGCCTTGGTCTCGGAGTCGGCCGCGAGGAAGGCCACCGGGAAGGTGTAGATGGTGACGTCCTTGAGCGCGAGGAGTTCCTTGCGCATGGTGCGGCAGTAGCCGCAGTTGGCATCCTCGAACACCGCCACCACCCGCCGGCCGTTGCCCACCACCTGCTTGAGCGCGAGGTTCAGGGGCAGGTCGCGGAAGTTGATGGTCAGGAGTTCGTCGACCCGCTCGCGGGTGAGGTTGCGGCCGCCGCGCAGGTCGATGAGGGCGCCATCGACGAAAGCGAACTGGCCCTTCTCGTCGACATAGATGAGGTCGCTGCCCAGGCGCACCTCCCACATGCCGGGCATGGGCGTGCGCCGGACCTCGTCGACCTTGTAGCGGCCCTTGAGCCAGGACTCGACCGCCGTGCGCACGGTGGTGGCTTCAGGGGAAGCGGGCGGCGCGCCGGTGGGCGTGGGCGACTGGGCCATGGCCGGGCCGGCGGCCAGCAGCAACGCGAGGGCGAGGCCTTGGGCACGTCGGGGCAGACCGGTAAGGCTGGGCATGGGCATTCCTGGAAAGAGGCTAGGACACCGCGTGGCGGATGAGGCGGCGACGCAGCCAGGGCGCGCCGGCGACCATCCGCCAGCCGGTTTCGCGCAGCGCGCGCAGCGGCTGCAGCGCCGCGGGCAAGGCGGCATCGGGGCTGGCATCGAACAGCCGCTGCAGGCCGTCGGTGGCCCAGGCCATGGCGAGCACCGGCTCGCTGCGCGCGCGCTCGTAGCGGCGCAGCAGCAGGTGATCGCCGAGGTCGCGGAAGCGTTCGCGGCCGCCGATCACCGAGAGCAGCTCAGCGACATCGCCGAACCCGAGGTTCAGACCCTGGCCGGCCAGCGGATGCACCGCGTGCGCGGCGTCGCCCAGCAGCAGCGCGCGCGGCGCCACCATGCGGCTGGCGCGCACCAGACGCAGCGGAAAGGCGCGCGGCGCGTCGAGCAGCTGCAGGCGGCCGAGCACCCCCTGTGCGGCCTCGGACACCCGCAACGCGCATTCGTCGGCCGACAGGGCCAGGAGCTCGTCGGCCAGCGGCTCGGGCGCCGACCACACCAGGCTGGCGCGATCGCCGGGCAGGGGCAGCAGGGCCAGCACGCCGTGATCGCCGAACCACTGCCAGGCCTGATCGCCGTGGGGCCGCTCACAGGCGACATTGGCCACCACCGCGCGCTGCGGGTAGGCGCGCTCGGTGACCGGGATGCCGAGCATGCCGCGCACCGGCGAGGCGGCGCCGTCGGCAGCCACCAGCAGGCGCGCGCGCAGGCGCGAGCCGTCGTCGAGCTCGACCTCGATCGCCTGGGGGCCGGCGCTGGCCTGCAGCACCTGACCCGCGCGCAGACTCAGGCCCGAGAAGCCCACCGCCTGATGCAGCACGCGGGTGAGCTGCCGACCCTCGAGCACCCAGGCGAGCGCGGGCACGCCGGCCTCATGGGCGCTGAAGCCGAGCTCGGGCGCGCCGGGGCGGTTGTCGGGGAACACCCGCATGCGCTGGATCTCGGCGATGCGCGAGGCATCGAGCGCGGACCACACCCGCAGCTTATCGAGCAGCGCCCGGCTGGCCGGGGAGAGGGCGTAGATGCGCGGGTCCCACTCGGCGGGCTCGGGGGCCGGCTCGGGGCCGACCAGGGTGACGCGCAGACCCGATTGCGCCAGACCCAGCGCCGCCGCGCAGCCATTGGCGCCGCGACCGACCACGATGACGTCGGAAACCGCAGGCGTGCCGCTGGCCGGGGTATTGGGCATGCATCGATTATAGGCGTGGGGCACACTCGGGGATCGCCGCCACCCCGGCGCCCCCATGCCTGTTCCGCCATGATGTCTGTCACCCCATGAGTCAGCTCGACCGCCTCTCGCGCATCCAGGCGATGCTGCGCGCCCGCGGCCTGGTGACGCGCGCCGCGCTGCTCTCGGAGCTGGAAATCTCCTGGCCCACGCTCAAGCGCGACTTCGTCTTCCTGCGCGATCGCCTGAACATGCCGGTGATCTTCGACCGCGAGGGCGGCGGCTACCGCCTGGGCGTGGCCGAGAACGGCCCGCAGTACGGCCTGCCCGGCCTGTGGTTCAACGCGCAGGAGATCATCGCCCTGCTCACCATGCATCGGCTCCTGCAGGAGCTGGACACCGGCGGTCTGCTCGGCCCGCATGTGGCGCCGCTGATGGACCGGCTGCGCGGACTGCTGGGCGCCTCGCAGGCCAGCGCCGACGAGGTGATCCGGCGGGTGAAGCTGATCCAGGCGCACAACCGGCCGGTGGCCCCGCGCTGGTTCGAGGTGATCGGTGGCGCGCTGGTGCAGCGCCAGCGGGTGGAGATCGACTACTTCACGCGCTCGCGCAACGAGCGCAGCCGGCGCGAGATCTCGCCGCAGCGCCTGGTCCACTACCGCAACGCCTGGTACATCGAGGCCTGGTGCCACCAGAGCGGCGCAGTGCGGGTCTTCGCGATGGACGCGATCGAGAGCGCGCGCCTGCTGGCGGTGCGCGCCCGGCAGGTGGCCGACGCGGCGCTCGACCAGGCGATCGGCGAGGGCTACGGCATCTACCGCGGCAAGGCCAGCGCCTGGGCGCGGCTGCGCTTCAGCCCCGATGCCGCGCGCTGGGTGCGCGCGGAGGTGTGGCACCCGCGCCAGCAGAGCACCGACCTGCCCGACGGCGGGCTGGAGCTGCGGGTGCCCTACGCGGCCACGCCCGAGCTGGAGCTGGACATCCTGCGGCACGGCGAGCAGGTGGAGGTGCTGGGCCCGCCCGCCCTGCGCGAGCGCATCGCGCAGCGCCTGACCCAGGCCGCCCAGGTTTACGCCGGGCCGGCGTCCTGAGCTATACTGCGGCCCTTCGCGCGGCGCCAAGCAGGGTCGCGCACTGTCTGCACCCCCTGGCCAAGTAGCTCAGTTGGTAGAGCAGCGGACTGAAAATCCGCGTGTCGGTGGTTCGATTCCGCCCTTGGCCACCAGTAAAAACAAAGACTTAGCTCAGCCTAGCCGCTGGGCTTTGTTGTTTCTGGTTGGGCATGTAGCCACCATGTAGCGGCCGGTACATCGAAAGCGCCGCCCTAGAAACGACGAACCCGGCACATCGGCCGGGCCCATGTCGGGCGGATTCAGCCCTTCAGCGTCTTGCGTTGCGCCTCCAGTAACCGGGCCTGTTCTCAGGCGCCCCGTTGTTCACCTGCTGCTGCCCGCCGTTGTTGATGTTGGCTTGCCAGAGGAACACTGCGGGTGGATTCTTGATGGCTGCCAGCCTATCCAGCATGGCACGGCACTGCCCCTGCGCCTTCAGGGCAAGCCTCCCCCCGGATACTGCAAACCTGGCACGGCAGCGAGCTCCTCTGCTAGGCGTTTGAACGCGGCAGGTTCTACAGTCCCGGCTTTACGCGAGGCGGTCCAATGCTCAAAGTTTCCACGCTGCTGCTCGTGGTCTGTCTCGCGGGGTGCGCTGACAAGTACCAAGAGGGCTACTCCGCAGGTTACGCGGCAGGTGAAGCCGCTGCGCGCGCGCGCGAAATTGCTCGGTGCGATGAGCGGCAGCGGGAGCTGGAGCGTCAGAGCGCGCTTGACGAGTCAACATCCACTCACGTCACAACCGAGGTTTGCGGGGGCGGTGGAATCAACATCAACGGTCGCCATGTCCCAGGCGGAAAGACCGGATGCGTCCGGGTCTTCAGCGATGGTCGAGTGCAGCGGTACTAGTCCACTGGCCCTATAGGCGGACCGTGTAATCGGTCTTGCAGCGCACTGGAATTTGTTGGGGCCGCCATGCGCTAGCGTGCGCCGGCTCTAAGCGAGCCGGAAGCCGGCTAGAGGTCTTCAAGCGCCTCCCGTTGCGCAGCTAGGACACGGACCAGTTCGCGCAACATCGACCGCTGTCCTCCCTTCCATCCATTACGGGACACGGCGGCCTTGCCTTCATCGGTGCGGGGGCCGGTCGAGTGCTCCCAGGGTCGCCAGTTGCGGATACGTTCGGCCTGCTGCTGGCGCTGCTCCAGGGTCCACTTGCGTGCGGCCATAGGTGCGGCCCTCTAAAAGTCTGGTCGGCGCGAATACGGTTTCCCCCGGGTGCGCGCTCGCGGGCGTACTGTCCGAGGCGCTCCCGTTGTTCACTTGCTGCGGCCCGTGCGCGATGTTCGCTTGCCGGGCGAACACCACGGGCGGGTTCTTGATGGCAGCCAGCGTTTCCACGGTCGCCCGGCACTGGCTCTGCGCCTTCAGCCCCAGCCTGAGATAGGTCTCCACAGCGCGAAGGTTCGCGCCCATATTCACGGCCGCTCGGCGCGCCAGTTCCCCGAAAATGGCGTTCAGCGCTACCGCCTGCGCGTTCAGCATCCGCTCTGCCGCCTGCAGGTCGCCCCGGTTCACGGCTTCGCCATGCGCGCGCAGGGATGCCACCATCTCGGTGAGCGAAAGCTCGCCATGGTCAGCCTGCGCGAAGTGCAGCGCGGCTGATGCGTTCGTGGCTTCGCCATCGGCCACCAGGTCGGCCCGCAAGCGGTCCTCGCTCACACCAGGCCGGGCCTTGAGCTCCAGACGGCGGCTCTTGGACTGAAGCCCCCGTTTCTTCCCGTTCTTCCCGCCCCCTATAGGGGGCGCGGGAAGTTCGGGAAACCCGGGTGTTCCCGTTCGGGACGTTTCGGGAAGTTCGGGAAGACTCACGGCAGCCATAGCCAGCCCTCCCGACAGGTCACAACACCCGAAGCGGTCAG
>JBIKWU010000238.1:0-6249 GCA_044356115.1 Burkholderiaceae bacterium | reverse complement strand
CAAGCGGCGCATCGGCCTGGGCTTCACCGGCCTGGGCAATGCGCTGACCATGCTCCGCCTGCGCTATGACAGTGAGGCCGGGCGCGAGATGGCGGCGCGCTTCGCGCGCGAGATGCGCGACACCGCCTACGCGGCCTCGGTGGAACTGGCCCGCGAGCGCGGCGCCTTCCCGCGCTTCGAGGCCGAGGCCTATCTGGCCGAGCCCCATGCCGCCTCGCGCCTGCCGCAGTCCATCCAGGACGCGATCCGTGCCCACGGCATCCGCAATTCGCACCTGATGTCGGTGGCGCCCACCGGCACCATCTCGATCGCCTTCGCGGGCAATGCCTCCGGGGGCATCGAGCCGGCCTTCTCCTACACCTATACCCGTCGCAAGCGCATGCCCGACGGCTCGCGGCGCGAGTACGCGGTCGAGGACCATGCCTGGCGCCTGTACCGCCACCTGGGCGGCAACACCGAGGCGCTGCCCGACTACTTCGTGTCGGCGATGGAGATCCCGGCGCTCGACCACATGCGCATGAGCGCAGCGGTCCAGCCCTATGTGGATTCGGCGATCAGCAAGACCGTCAACGTGGCCGAGGACTATCCTTACGAGGACTTCCGCGAGCTCTACCTCGAGGCCTGGCGTGCCGGCCTGAAGGGCATCACCACCTACCGGCCCAACGCGGTGCTGGGCTCGGTGCTCAGCGTGAGCCAGCCGGCGGCGCCCGCGCCCAGCCCGGTGATGCCGCAAGACCTTCAGCACGATGCCGATCGCCGCTTGCGGCTCGAGACGGTGCCGCAACCCGCGCTGGCCTCGCTGCGCTGGCCGGGGCGGCCGGCACTGCCGGCAGGCAATCTCGCCTGGAGCTACCTGGTGGAGCCGGTTGATCAGCGGGCCTCGTTCGCGATCTTCATCGGTCAGACCGACGAGGTGGCACCGGGCGCGGCAGCCGCCCGCCCGGTGCCCTTCGAGACCTGGGTCAACGGCAACGAGCAGCCGCGCGGGCTGGGGGCCATCGCCAAGACGCTCTCCATGGACATGCGCTCCAACGACCGGGCCTGGCTGCGGCTCAAGCTCGATGCCCTGGCCGCCACGCGCGACGACCTGCCCCTGGTGCTGCCATTCCCGCCCGAGGGCGAGCTGCAGACCCGGCCCGGCGTGGTGGCCGCGTTCGCCGAGATCGTGCGTTACCGCTGCGAGCAGCTCGGCGTCTTTCAGGACACGCCCGGTGCGGCGACCCCGATGATCGACGCCATGCTGTTCCGGGCCGAACCCAAGTCGGGTCCGCTCGGCACGCTCTCCTGGACCGCCGACATCGTGAATCCCGCCACGCGGGATGACTTCGTGCTCGGCGTGAAGGAGCTGCAACTGCCCGACGGCTCGCGCCGCCCCTACTCGATCTGGCTTGCGGGGGACTATCCGCGGGTGCTCGATGGCCTGTGCAAGCTGCTCTCGCTCGACATGCGCGTGATCGATGTCAGCTGGGTGGGCCTGAAGCTGCGCAAGCTGCTCTCCTTTGGTGAGCTCAACGGCTCGTTCTGGGCGCCGGTACCCGGCGAAGGCCGGCAGCAGGTCTGGCCGAGCACCGTGGCCTATCTGGCCGCGCTCATCCTGCATCGCTACCGGGTGCTTGGTCTGCTGGATGCCGAGGGCTGCGCGATCGGCGGGGTGGCGGCGCTGGCTCGCCCGCAATCGGCCACCGCCCAGGGCACCGGCCCGGCAGCCGCGCCGGTGATCCCGGGCTTTGCCTGCCCGGCCTGCGGCACCCGAGCCTACATCCGCAAGGACGGCTGCCTCTTCTGCACCGCCTGCGGCCACCAGGGCGAGTGCGGCTGACCGGTCGGGTAAGCCGGCGGTCTCAGGCGGGCAACTGGAACTGCTCGCCGCTCATCAGCGGCTGGCCGATGTACCGGGCGCGGTAGGTCTCGAAAGGGAGGGTGTCGGCGGCCTCGATGCGCCGCTGCTCCTCGAGCGAGGCCGCGGCCATGGCCTGCCAGCGGGCGGCCCACAGCGGGTCTTGCGGGTGCTGACCCAGCACGGCGCGGTGCGCCAGGGTCTGCGCCAGTCCGAAGCCGATGAAGGAGTGATCGGGCCGGGCCGCGATGGCGGCCAGCACCCGCGCCGAGGGCAGGGTGTCGGGCTCTCGCAGGGCGCGGGCGGCGGCATCCAGCGCATCGCGATGTGCGGTGCCGCCATGGGCGGCGTCGAGCGCCTGCGCGATCGGCGCGCACTCGGCCAGCAACTGCGCGGCCCAGTCGCTCAGCGCGATCTCGGTGTCGCCGCGGCGCAGGCGCAGTCCGGGCTCGCGGCCGCGGTCGGCGATGCGGTGCTGGTTGGCCAGCAGCGCGGCGATCTCGGCCGGTGAGTCGGGCGGGCTCTCGTGCAGCAGGCAATGCAGCAGGAACACGTCCAGGAACTTCATGGTGGCCGCGCCAATGCCCACCGTCTGGAACGGATCGATGTCCATGCAGCGCACTTCAACGTATTCCACCCCGCGCTCGCCGAGCGCGTGCAGCGGCCGCTCGCCTGAACGGATGCGCCGCTTGGGCCGGATGGTGCCGTAGAACTCGTTCTCGATCTGCAGCAGCGTGGTCGAGAGCTGGCGGTAGTCATCGCCCTCGTGGACCCCGATCGCCTCGTAGGGCGGATACGGTTCGGTGAGCGCGCGGTTGAGCGAGGCCGCGTAGCCGGCGAGGCTGTTGTAGCTCACCGCCAGCGCGGATTGCGCGTCGCTCTGGTAGCCCAGCGGCCCCATGCGCAGCGAGGTGGCATGCGGCAGGTACAGGCTGTCCTCGGACAGCGGCGCGAGCGCGTGGCTGCGCCCGGCCACGAAGCAGCGCGACACCGCGGGCGAGGCGCCGAACAGCACCAGCAGCAGCCAGGAATGGCGACGGAAGTTGCGGATCAGCGAGAAGTAGCCGGCATTGCGATAGGCCTCGAGGCTGCCGCTGCGCCCCTCTGCCGCCTGCAGGGCGGGCCAGGCGCCTGCCGGCAGCGAGAAGTTGTAGTGGATGCCCGAGATGGTCTGCATCCGTCGCCCGTAGCGATGCGCGAGGCCGTTGCGGTAGACCGTCTTGGAGCGCCCGACATTGGAGTGGCCGTACTGGCCCAGCGGGATGTCGCGGTCGCGCGCGGGCAGGCGGCACGGCATGCTCGCGCCCCACATCAGCTCATCGCCGAGTTCCCGGCAGACCGCCTGGTGGATCTCCACCAGCTCGGCCTCGCAGGCCTCGGCCGTGGTGTGCACCCCGGTGATCAGCTCCAGTTGCGACTCGCTGAAGTCGGTGGTGATGTGCGGATGGGTGAGGGCGCTGCCCAGCCCGGCCGGGTGGGGGGTCTGCGCGAGCACCGCATCGGCGCCGACCCGCAGCCCTTCCTTCTCGATGCCGCGCAGCATGCCGGTGAGCAGCGCGCGGTCGAGGGCCTTCAGCAGCGTATGCAGTCGATTCAAGTGGGTTCCCCGTGGACGAGGGATGCTTTTACCCTATTCCTGCGTGCCGCGTCGGGCCGATGCCGGGCAGACGGTTCGAGCGCGCGGCTTTTCAGGGTGGGCAGGCAGCGGTTACCGGGCGGCATTCGATAGAATCGCGCCCCATGACCGGATCCCATGCTCAGGTTCGCACGCGCTTCGCGCCCAGCCCCACCGGCTTCCTGCACATCGGCGGCGCCCGCACCGCGCTCTATGCCTGGGCCTTCGCACGGCACCACGGCGGCACCTTCATCCTGCGCATCGAGGACACCGATGTGGAGCGATCCACCCCGGAAGCGGTGCAGGCCATCCTCGACGGCATGCAGTGGCTGGGCTTGCAGCCCGACGAGGGTCCGTTCTACCAGATGCGCCGCATGGATCGCTACCGCGAGGTCATCGCGCAGATGCTCCAGGCCGGCACGGCATATCGTTGCTGGTGCAGCCGGGAGGAACTCGATGCCCTGCGCGCCGCGCAGGAGGCACGGGGCGAGAAACCCCGCTATGACGGACGCTGGCGCCCTGAGCCCGGGCGCGCGCTGCCCGAGCCGCCGCCGGGCGTCGCGCCGGTGGTCCGCTTTCGCAACCCGCGCGACGGGCTGGTGGCCTGGAACGACCTCATCAAGGGGCCCATCGAGATCGCCAACGCCGAGCTCGATGACCTGATCATCGCCCGCTCCGACGGCACGCCCACCTACAACTTCTGCGTGGTGGTCGATGACTGGGACATGCGCATCACCCATGTCATCCGGGGTGACGACCATGTCAACAACACGCCGCGCCAGATCAACATCCTGGCCGCGCTGGGCGCCACGCTGCCGCGCTATGGCCATGTGCCGATGATCCACGGCCCCGATGGCCAGAAGCTCTCCAAGCGTCATGGCGCGGTGTCGGTCATGCAGTACCAGAGCGACGGCTACCTGCCGGAGGCGGTGATCAACTACCTCGCCCGCCTTGGCTGGAGCCACGGCGATGCCGAGGTCTTCTCGCGGGAGCAGTTCGTGGCCTGGTTCGACGGCGCGCACATCAGCCGCTCCCCGGCGCGCTTTGACTTCGACAAGCTGCGCTGGCTGAACAACCACCATATCAAGGCCACCGACGATGCGGTGCTGGCCGCCGAGGTGGCGCCGCGCCTGCAAGGGCATGGGGTGGCCGACCCGGCTGCCAGCGGGGTGGACCTTGCCGCGGTCTGCGGCCTCCTGAAGGAGCGGTGCGGCACGCTCGAGGAACTCGCCGAGAGCGCGATGATGTTCTACCTCGCGCCGCATGGTGCCTCCGAGGCCCTCAAGGCCGCGCTGTCCGGGCCGGCCGCCGCCGCGCTCGGCGAGTTCGCGGCCGCGGCCCAGACCGTGCCCTGGACCCGCGAGGCGCTGGCCGCCCTCATCCGCCAGAGTGTGACAGCCCACGGCCTGAAGATGCCGCAGTTCGGCCTGCCGGCGCGGCTCATGCTCTTTGGCCGCCCGCAGACCCCGGCGCTGGAGGCCGTGCTGGCCCTGCTGCCGCGCGAGGAGGCGCTTGCGCGCTTGCGCGTCGGGCTGGCGCCGGTCTGAGACCGGCGCGCCGCGCCGGCTCAGTCCATCGTGAGCTTCTGCTCGGCCACCACCTTGCGATAGACCTCGAACTCGGCCGCGATCTGGCGGGCGAAGTCCTCCGGGGAGTTGCCGATCACCAGCGAGCCGGTGTCGGCAATCCGCTTGGCCACGCCCGCGTCGGCCAGCGACTTGCGCGCCGCGTCGTTCACGCGGTCCACGATCGGTCGCGGCAGGCCCTTGGGTCCGACGATGCCGTAGTAGGCCATGCGGTTCACCGGCTCGAGGCCCACCTCCTTGAAGGTCGGCACGCCCGGCAGCACCGTCAGACGCTCGGGCGCTGCGACCACGATCGGAATCAGCTTGCCGTCCTTGATGAAGGGCAGGGCCGAGGGAAGGTTGTCGAAGATGATGGGGACCTGCCCGGCCACGGTGTCGGCGAGCGCCGGTCCTGCGCCCCGGTAGGGGATATGGGTCATGAAGACCTTGACCAGCGACTTGAAGAGTTCGGTCTGCAGATGGCCGATACCGCCCGTGCCTGAGCTCGAATAGGAATAGCGCCCCGGATTGCGGCGCAGGGTCTCGACGAATCCCTTGAAATCGCGGGCCGGAAACGACGGATGCACCGCGATCACGTTGGGTGTGGCAGCCAGGTTGGTGATCGGCGTGAAGTCGCTGAGCGGGTTGTACGGGATCTTCGGGTTGATGGCGGGGTTCGCCGCGGTGGTGGACACGGTGGCCATGCCCAGCGAGTAGCCATCAGGCGCCGAGCGGATCAGTTCCACCGCGCCCACCACACCGCCACCGCCGGCCTTGTTCTCGACGACCACGGCCTGCCCGAGGTTCTCGCGCAGCTTGTCGGCCACCACGCGGGCCACGATGTCGGTGGTGCCGCCGGGGGCGAAGGGCACGATCAGCTTCACCGGGCGAGTGGGATAGGCCTGCTGGGCGCGGGCGGCGGGCAGCATCGCGGCGGCCGATCCAGCCGCCAGGGATGCGACGAGTCGGCGGCGAAGGGGGCGCGTGGCAGTCATGGGGTCCTCTTGGAAGTGGTGGCGGGCCTGGATCGCCGGCGGCTGGTGCACTGCCGCGAAGGGTGGCGAGTCGCGCAGCATAGAATGGCGGACCGCCCGCAAAGCCTTTCATTTTACTGACATGTCGGGAAATACCTTCGGACTGCTCTTCACCGTGACCACCTTCGGGGAATCGCACGGCCCGGCCATCGGCTGCGTGATCGATGGCTGCCCCCCGGGGATGGCCCTGTCCGAGGC
>JBIKWU010000237.1:0-6250 GCA_044356115.1 Burkholderiaceae bacterium | reverse complement strand
TGTTTGCGCTCGACGAGATCGATCGGGCACGTCTGGTGCCCAAGGTGGCGTTCTAGGAGGCCTGGCCATGAGCCGTGAAGTCCTGTTGCTGGTAGACGCGCTGGCGCGCGAAAAGAATGTGGCCCGCGAGGTGGTGTTCCAGGCCCTCGAGAGCGCACTCGCATCCGCGACCAAGAAACGGTTCAAGGAAGACATCGACGCGCGGGTCGCCATCGACCGCATGAGCGGCGACTACGAGGCCTTCCGGCGCTGGCAGGTGGTGCCCGACGGCGAACTCGAAGACCACGACCTGCAGATGATCGTCTCCGAGGCCCAGAAGCAGATCCCCGATGTGCAGGTGGGCGAGTTCATCGAGGAGGAACTCGACGCGATCGATCTCGGCCGCATCGGGGCGCAGGCCGCCAAGCAGGTCATCCTCCAGAAGATCCGCGATGCCGAGCGCGAGCAGATCATCGCCGACTTCCTCGCCCGCGAGGAACCCATCCTGTCGGGCACGGTCAAGCGCATCGACCGTGAGGGCGCGGTCATCGAGGCCGGCAAGCTCGAGGCGCGGCTGCCGCGCGACCAGATGATCCCCAAGGAGAACCTGAGGGTGGGCGATCGGGTGCGGGCGATGTCCCTGCGGGTGAACCGCGAGGGGCGCGGGCCGCAACTCATCCTGTCGCGTACCTCGCCCGAGTTCATCCGCCACCTGTTCGCGCTCGAGGTGCCCGAGATCGAACAGGGCCTGCTCGAGATCAAGGCCGCGGCGCGTGACCCCGGCGTGCGCGCCAAGATCGCCGTCTTCACCAAGGATCGCCGCATCGACCCGATCGGCACCTGCGTGGGCGTGCGCGGCTCGCGCGTGCAGGCGGTCACCGGCGAGCTCGCCGGCGAGCGGGTCGACATCGTGCTCTGGTCCGAAGATCCGGCGCAGTTCGTGATCGGCGCGCTCGCGCCGGCCAATGTGTCGTCCATCGTGGTCGATGAAGACCGTCACAGCATGGACGTGGTGGTCGACGAGGACAATCTCGCGCTGGCAATCGGCACGGGCGGTCGAAACGTGCGTCTGGCCTCCGAGCTCACCGGCTGGCAGATCAACATCATGAGCGCCGACGAGTCGCAGCAGAAGGCGGCTTCCGAGCGCATGGTGGTTCGTGACCTGTTCATGCACAAGCTCGACGTCGACGAGGAGGTCGCCGACATCCTCATCGACGAGGGCTTCACCAGCGTCGAGGAAGTGGCCTACGTGCCCATCAACGAGATGCTCGAGATCGAGGCCTTCGACGAGGACACGGTGAACGAGTTGCGCAACCGCGCGCGCAACGTGCTGCTCACCGAGGCGATTGCCACCGAGGAGAAGATCGAGAAGACGGCAGACGATCTCCTCACCCTCGAAGGCATGGACCGCCAGCTGGCGGCCCGGCTGGCCGACAGCGGCGTGTTCACGCGCGATGACCTGGCGGAACTCGCGGTCGACGAGCTGGTCGAGGCCACCGGCATCGACGAGGAGCGCGCCCGCGAGCTGATCCTCAAGGCGCGTGCCCACTGGTTCGAGAACGAGTCGGCCTGAGACGGCGGGCGCGACCCAAAGGATGACGATGGTGCTGACCAACGTAGCGAAATTCGCTGCCGAGCTGAAGATGCCTGCCGATGTGCTGCTCGAGCAGCTGCGTTCGGCCGGCGTGAACAAGTCCTCCCCCCAGGACAGCCTCACCGAGGCCGACAAGGAGCAGCTGCTCGCGGCGCTGCGGCGGGCTCACGGCGCCGACGATCCGCTCAAGAAGAAGAAGATCACCCTCACCCGCAAGCAGACCTCCGAGATCAAGCAGGCTGACGGGTCGGGCAAGGCCCGCACCATCCAGGTCGAGGTCCGCAAGAAGCGGGTGTTCGTGCAGCGCGATGGCGCCGACGCGCTCGCCGAGTCGGCAGCCGCCGAGGCTGTTGCAGCCGAGGCCGCGGCTGCCGAAGCCGCTGCCGCCGAAGCGGCGGCCGAAGCCGCCCGCGCCGCCGAGGAAGAGGCCCGTCGCCTCGCCGAGGAAGAAGAGCGCAACCGCCAGATCCTCGAACAGCAGGCTGCCGAACTGCGCGCCAAGCAGGAGGCACTCGAACGCGAGCGCCAGCGCGAGCAGGAAGCCGCTGCCGAGGCCGCCCGGCGCGAGGAGGCCGCCCGCGTCGAACGCGAGCGTCTCGCCCAGCTGTCCGCCGCCCAGGTCTCGGCCGAGGCGCCCGCCGCCGCGCCAGGCGCGGGTGCAGCCGGGGCCGAAGCGCCCAGGCCCCAGTCCGAGGACGACCGCCAGCAGGCGGTTGCCCAGACCCGTGCCGCCGTCGAGGCGGTCGACCAGGCCGCTGCGGCCGCTGCCCGCGCCCAGCAAGAGGCCGCAGCCCGCGCCGAGGCGCGACGTCGCGCCGAGGCCGAGGTTGCCGAGATCAACCGGCTGATGAATGCGCAGCGCCGCCCGCAGCCCAAGGTGGCCGAGGCCCCGTCCCCGGCGCCGGCCAAGCCCGAGGCCGCCGCGGCCAAGCCCGGTGCCCCGGGCGCCAAGGGCGCCACCACTGGCACGCTGCACCGCCCGGTCACCGCCAAGGCCGACGCCAAGCCGGCCGCGCCGGCTCCCGACAGCAAGGACAAGAAGCACGTCAAGTCCGAGAAGCTTTCCTCGTCCTGGCACGAGGAAGGCGCCAAGCGCCGTGCACTGAAGACCCGTGGCGATACCGGTGGCGCCAGCGGCTGGCGCGGCGGTCCGCGCGGTGGCGGCCGTCACCGTGACCACCGCGACGATGCCGCGGGCAGCGCGGGTTCCTCCGAACCGGTGGTGCGCGAGGTGCACATCGCCGAGACCATCACGGTGGCCGATCTCGCCCACAAGATGTCGGTCAAGGCGGCGGAGGTCATCAAGCGCCTCATGCAGCTGGGCCAGATGGTCACCATCAACCAGGTGCTCGATCAGGAAACCGCGATGATCCTGGTCGAGGAGATGGGTCACAAGGCGGTGGCGGCCAAGCTCGATGATCCCGAGACCTTCCTCGAGGAAGCACCGCCCACCGATGTCGAACTGCTCAGCCGTCCGCCGGTGGTCACCGTCATGGGTCACGTCGACCACGGCAAGACCTCGCTGCTCGACTACATCCGCCGCGCCAAGGTGGCCGCGGGCGAGGCCGGCGGCATCACCCAGCACATCGGGGCCTACCATGTCGAGACCCCGCGCGGGGTGATCACCTTCCTCGACACCCCGGGTCACGAGGCCTTCACGGCCATGCGGGCCCGTGGCGCGAAAGCCACCGACATCGTCATTCTGGTGGTGGCTGCCGACGACGGTGTCATGCCCCAGACCATCGAGGCCATCCACCATGCCAAGGCGGCATCGGTGCCGATCGTGGTCGCCATCAACAAGATCGACAAGCCCGAGGCCAACCCCGACCGGGTCAAGCAGGAACTGGTCGCCCAGGAAGTGGTGCCCGAGGAGTACGGCGGCGAGTCGCCCTTCGTCGAGGTCTCGGCCCGCACCGGTGCCGGCATCGACACCCTGCTCGAGAACGTGCTGCTGCAGGCCGAGGTGCTCGAACTGCGCGCGCCGCGCGAGGGCGCGGCCAAGGGTCTGGTCATCGAGGCCCGCCTCGACAAGGGCCGCGGTCCGGTGGCCAGTGTGCTGGTGCAGTCGGGTACCCTCAAGCGCGGCGACGTGCTGCTGGCCGGCAGCGTCTTCGGGCGGGTTCGCGCCATGCTCGACGAGGCCGGCAAGCCGGTCACCGAGGCCGGCCCGTCCATCCCGGTCGAGATCCAGGGCCTATCGGAGGTGCCGCAGGCCGGCGAGGAGGTGCTGGTGCTCGGCGACGAGCGCAAGGCTCGCGAGATCGCGCTGTTCCGCCAGGGCAAGTTCCGCGACGTGAAGCTTGCCCGTCAGCAGGCCGCCAAGCTCGAGAACATGTTCGAGCAGATGAACGAGGGCGCCGCCAAGGCCCTCTCGCTGATCATCAAGTCCGACGTGCAGGGTTCCCAGGAGGCGCTGGTGCATGCCATGGCCAAGCTCTCCACCGACGAGGTCAAGGTTCAGGTGGTGCACTCGGCGGTGGGCGGCATCACCGAGAGCGACATCAACCTCGCCACCGCCTCCAAGGCGGTGGTCATCGGCTTCAACGTGCGCGCCGATCAGCAGGCCAAGCGCCTGGCCGAGTCCAATGGCATCGACATCCGCTACTACAACATCATCTACGAGGCGGTCGATGACGTGAAGCTGGCCATGTCCGGCATGCTCGCGCCCGAGCAGCGCGAGGAGATCACCGGCATGGTCGAGATCCGCCAGATCTTCCGCATCTCCAAGGTGGGCACGATCGCCGGCTGCATGGTCACCGAGGGCCTGGTGCGCCGCAATTCCCGGATCAGGCTGCTGCGCGACCAGACCGTCATCTGGACCGGCGAACTCGATTCGCTCAAGCGCTTCAAGGACGACGTCCGCGAGGTCAAGGAAGGCTTCGAGTGCGGCCTGTCGCTGCGCGGCTATGACGACATCAAGGAAGGCGACCAGCTGGAGGCCTTCGAGGTTAAGGAGGTCGCGCGCACCCTATGACCCGCCACAAACCCGGCGGCAGCGGCCGCGGCGCGCGCGTGGCCGAGCAGATCCACCACGAACTCGCCGAGATGGTCCGCGGCGAGCTCAAGGATCCCAGGGTGGGTCTGGTCACCATCACCGGTGTCGACCTCACGCCCGACTACGCCTATGCCACGGTGTGGTTCAGCGTGCTGCCTGACGATCCCGCCACGCTCGAACTCACGCTCGCGGGGCTGCGCCGCGCGGCCGGGTTCCTGCGTTCGCAACTCGGTCGACGGGTGCGCATCCACACCACGCCGGAACTGCGCTTCGCGCACGACCCTTCCGTCGGTCGTGGCGCAAGCCTGTCGGCGCTCATCGACGCGGCCAACGCGGTACAGGCCCGCGACTGACCCACGGGCGGGTCGTCTTCGGCCGGTCATGCCGGCCGCTCATGCTTCACCGCGGCCAGCGCCGCGTCTCACCTGCGGCCATGCCGCCCGATCATGAATCGCCAGGACACACAGGACATCGACGGCGTGATGCTGCTGGACAAGCCCGCGGGCTGGGGCTCGACCGATGCGCTCAACCGCGTCAAGCGGCTGCTCGGTGCCCGCAAGGCCGGCCATGGCGGCACCCTCGATCCGATGGCCACCGGGCTGTTGCCCCTGGCCTTCGGACTGGCCACGCGCTTCTCGCACGAGAGCCTGGAGGCCGACAAGCATTACCGCGCGACCCTGCTGCTGGGCATCGTCACCGACACCGCCGACGCCGAGGGCCGCGAACTGCAGCGCCGCCCGGTGAGCGCCTCCGAGACCGAGCTCCGTGCGGCCTGCGCGGCCCATGTCGGCTGCCTCACGCAGGTGCCGCCGATGTTTTCGGCGCTCAAGCGTGACGGTCGTCCGCTCTACGAGTACGCGCGCGAGGGCATCGAGCTGGAGCGTGCGCCGCGCGCCGTGCGCATCGACGCCATCGAGCTGCACGGCCTCGAGGCCGTGCCTGGCGTGGCCGCGGGCGAGCCGGGTTCGCTGCGCGCCGAGATCACGGTTCGCTGCGGCAAGGGCACCTACATCCGCACGCTGGCCCAGGACATCGGCGAGCGCCTGGGTTGCGGCGCGCATCTCGTGGCCTTGCGGCGCGAGCGCGTGGGCGGGCTCGGCCTGCAGGGCGCGGTGAGCCTGGACCGGCTCGAATCGCTCACGCTGCCCGAGCGGCGGGCGCTGCTCCAGCCGGCCGACATGCTGGTGTCGGGGCTGCCGCCTGTGGTGCTCGACGAACCGCATGCCCGCCGGTTTCTTCATGGCCAGCGGCTGCGCCTGGCCGCCGTCACCCGCACCGAACCCCTCGATCCCGACGGCGTTGCTGTCGCCGACGGCGGCCAGCGTGTGCGGGTCTATCACGGCGCGCGCCTGATCGGCACCGGCCAGTACGACGACGGGCTGCTTGCGCCGCGCCGTCTCCTTCCCCTTCGCATCAACCCCACGAGCCTCTCATGACCACCCCGATCCGCAACATCGCGATCATCGCCCACGTCGACCATGGCAAGACCACCCTGGTCGACCAGCTGCTGCGGCAGTCGGGAACCTTCCGCGCCAATCAGCAGGTGGCCGAGCGGGTCATGGACAGCAACGACCTCGAACGCGAGCGCGGCATCACCATCCTCGCCAAGAACTGCGCGGTCGACTACGACGGCACCCGGATCAACATCGTCGATACCCCGGGCCACGCCGACTTCGGCGGCG
>JBIKWU010000236.1:0-6272 GCA_044356115.1 Burkholderiaceae bacterium | reverse complement strand
CAGTTCGTCGCCCCGGAAGCGCACCGAGCCCCGCGCCCGGGCATTGGGCGGCAACAGGCCCAGGACGGCTAGGGCGCTGACGCTCTTGCCGCTGCCGGACTCGCCTACCAGGGCCACGGTGGTCTGGGCTGGCACGGCAAACGACACCCCGCGCAGCGCGGTGGTGCGCGTGCCCCGCTCGCCGAGGAAATCGACCTGCAGCCCCGATACCGCGAGCAGCGGATCGGCCAGGGCTGGCACGGTGCTCGCCGGGGTGTTCATGCCGCACCCGCGTCCACGCCGCGCAGCCGCGGATCGAGCGCATCGCGCAGCGCATCGGTGAGCAGCGAGAACGCGGTGACCAGCACGGCCATGCTCACGGTGGCCGCGAGCAGTTGCCACCACTGGCCGGTGACAAGTTCGGACTGCGCCTCGGCGAGCATGGTGCCCCAGGACACGCGATCGAGCGGAACGCCGAAGCCGAGGAAGGAGAGGATCACCTCGGCCTTGATGAAGCCCACCACATGCTGCGAGAGCTGCACCAGCGAGACGTGCGCGACGTTGGGCAGGATGTGCAGGAACATGCGCGAGGCCCGACCCGCGCCGATGGCCTCGGCGGCACGCACGTAGTCGCGCGCCCGGTGACGCAGGTACTCGGCGCGCACCAGCCGGTAGATGCCGGTCCAGCCGGTGAGGCCCAGGATCACGATGATGTTGGCGATGCCGGGGCGCAGCACCGCCGCGAAGGCCAGGATCAGCAGGATGCCGGGGATGGCGGTGAACACGCTGTAGAACCACTCCAGCGCGTCGTCCACCCAGCCCCCCAGGAAGCCCGCGCAGGCGCCCAGCGCGGTGCCGATCAGCGTGGCCAGCAGCGCGGCGCTCAGGCCCACGAAGAGCGAGATCTCGGTGCCCTTGATGGCCTTGGCGAGCACATCGCGTCCCCACTTGTCGGCGCCCAGGGGCAGGTGGGTGGCGCGGGCCGGCTCGGCGCTGTCGATCTCGGCGGCGCGCCGGTCCCACTCGGCCTGACGGGGGGCGAGCGGGTCGACATCGCGGAGGTCCAGGGTCGGGCCGGCAGCCGTCCCGGCGGTGCTGCCGATTGCGCCCGTGCCTGTGCCTGTGCCCGCGCCTGTGCCTGTGCCTGTGCCTGTGCCTGGCGGCGTGGCGGCCACCCAGCTCGGTGGTGCGTACGACACCGCCACCTCGCGACTCCAGTCACGGGCGACGAGGCCGCTCCAGGAGGCGAGCATCAGCAGCAGGTAGGCGATGACCACCCCCAGCGACACCCGCGCGACCCGGTCCTGCCGCAGCCGGCGGGCAGCCAGCGCGAGCAGCCCGGCCCGGACGGCCGAGGCCGAGGCTGACGCCGGTGCCGGTGTCGATGCAGACGTCCCGGCCATGGTCAGCGGTACCCGACCCGCGGGTCGAGCGCGCGGTAGAGCAGGTCGACCAGCAGGTTGATGCCCATGGTGAGCAGCGCGAGGCTGATCGTGACCGCCTTGACCACCGGGAAGTCGCTGCGCTCCACGGCGGCGATCACCTCGCGGCCCAGGCCCGGGATGGAAAAGAACTTCTCGAGCAGGAAGGAGCCCACGAAGACCCCGGGCAGCTGGATGGCCACGCTGGTGAGGATGGGGATCGCGGCGTTGCGCAGCACGTGGCGCAGCATCACCGCGCCCTCGCCCAGGCCCTTGGCGCGCGCGGTGCGGACGTAGTCCTGCTCGAGCTCATCGAGGAAGAACGAGCGGTAGAGCCGGATCTGCGGCGCGAGCGACACGGCCACCGCGCAGATGACCGGCAGGGGGGCATACACCAGCAGATTGCGCAGCGGGTCTTCGCTCCAGCCCTGCACCGGGAACCAGCCCAGCCGGAACCCGACGAGGTACTGGAACACGATGATGTAGACCAGGAACGAGATCGACATGGCCACCGTGCAGGCGACCATGATGGCGCGGTCGGTGAGCGAGCCGCGCACCCAGGCCACCGCCAGCGCGAGGCCCGCGCCGAGCACGGTCTCGAGCACCAGCACCGGCAGCATCACGGTGAGCGTGGGGCCGATGCGGGTGGCAAAGATGGCCCGGATCTCCTCGTTGGTGGCCCAGCTGCGGCCGAAGTCGAAGGTGAGCACCTCGCGCACGAACAGGCCGAGCTGGGCCCACCAGGGCTGGTCCAGGCCGAGCTGCGCGCGGATCTCCTGCACTCGGGTGGGATCGGCGATCAGGCCGGCGATCTGCTCGGCAGGGTCGCCGCCCACCCAGTGGAAGAGCACGAAGACCAGCAGCATCACCCCCGCGAGGGTAGGCACCGTCTGCCAGAGACGACGAACGAGAAAGCCGAGCATCACGACAGCATAGAATCGAAGCGACGCCCCGGCCACCCCGGTCGGGCACCGACCATGCCGATCCAACGGTCCTGCCCATGCCCGCCGCCCTTGCCGCGCTGCTGCTCGCCCTGGGCCTGATGGTCGGGAGCCCGGCCGTGCAAGCCGCGGGCGAGCGCGTGCTGCGCTACGCGCTGCCGGTGGCCGAGACCGGTTTCGATCCCGCCCAGATCAGCGACCTGTACTCCGCCACGCTGGTGGCACACCTGTTCGATTCGCCGCTGCAGTACGACTTCCTGGCCCGACCGGCACGGCTGCGCCCGGGCAGCGCCGCGGCCATGCCCGAGGTCTCGCCCGATGGCCGGCGCATCCGGGTGCGCATCCGGCCCGGCATCCGGTTCGCCGACGATCCGGCCTTCGGCGGCGCGCCCCGCGAACTGGTGGCCGAGGACTATGTCTACAGCATCAAGCGCCACTTCGACCCGCGCTGGCGCAGCTCGAGCCTGGGCGCCTTCGAGGAATACCTCGCCGGCCTGCCGGCGCTGCGCGCGCAGGCCCTGAAGAGCGGCCGCTTCGACTACGACACCGAGGTGGAGGGCGTGCGCACCTTAGACCGCTACACCTTCGAGCTCAACCTGGTGAAGCCCAACTTCACGATGGTGTACGCGCTGGCCGACTGCCGCGCCACCTGCGCGCTGGCGCGCGAGGTGGTCGAGGCGCAGGGCGATCGCATCATGGAGCACCCGGTGGGCACCGGCCCCTTCCGTCTGGCGAGCTGGAAGCGCTCCTCGCGCATGGTGTTCGAGCGCAATCCCGCGTACCGCGAGGCCCACTACGACGCCCAGCCCGCCGACGACGACGCCGAGGGCATGGCCATCGCGCAGCGGCTGCGCGGGCGGCGCCTGCCGATGCTCGATCGGGTGGAGATCGACGTGGTCGAGGAGGCGCAGCCGCGCTGGCTCGCCTTCCTCAACGGCCAGCACGACCTGATCGAGATGGTGCCCAACGAGTTCGCCCCGATCGCGTTCCCCGGCAACCGGCTGGCGGCCTACCTCGAGCGGCGCGGCGTGCGCATGGATCGCTACCTGCGCCCGGACATCCGCTACACCTTCTTCAACTGGACCGATCCGGTGGTGGGCGGCCCGCAGCCGGCGCAGGTGGCGCTGCGCCGCGCGATCTCGCTCGGCTACAACAGCCACGACGACCTGCGCATCCTGCGGCGCGACCAGGGCATCCCGGCGCACGGCATCGCGCCCCCCGGCACGGCCGGCTACGACCCGGCGCTGCGCACAAGCATGAACGAGTACAGCCCGGCCCGCGCCCGCGCCCTGCTCGACCTGCACGGCTACCTTGACCGCGATGGCGACGGCTATCGCGAGCGGCCCGATGGCCAGCCGCTCACCCTGGAATTCGCCACCGGGAACGACCAGTCGGCCAAGCAGGGGAACGAACTCTGGAAACGCAGCATGGACGCGATCGGCATCCGCCTTCGATTCAAGCGCGCGAAGTGGCCCGAACAGCTCAAGGCCGCGCGCGCCGGCAAGCTGCAGATGTGGGCAGTGGGCGGCACCGCCGGGGCGCCCGACGCCGACGGCACGCTGGCGTCGCTCTACGGCCCGAACACCGGCCGCGCCAATCTCAGCCGCTTTGACCTGCCGGCCTACAACCAGCTCTACGAGCAGTCCACCCGCCTGCCCGACAGCCCGCAGCGCAACGCGCTGATCCGCGAGATGACCCGTCTGGTGCTGGCCTACCAGCCCTGGAAGGTGCATGTGCACAGCATCAGCACCGACCTCAGCCACGAGCGGGTCATCGGCTGGAAGGCCCACCCGGTGATGCGCCGGCGCTGGGATCACATCGACGTCACCCCCGCGCCGGCGGGCGGCTGAGCGCGAGCCGGCGGGCGGCTGCGCGGGAGCGGGCGGGTGAGCGCGCGCTCGCGGGCGGGTCGCCCGACCGACCCTAGCGGGGTCGACGGAAGGCGTCGCGCTCGGCCTGCACCCGGGCGCAGACCACGCAGTCATGGGCATGGTCGTTGACCACCCCCACGCTCTGCATGAAGGCGTACATCGTGGTCGGGCCCACGAAGCGCCAGCCGCGCTGCTTGAGCCCGCGTGACAGCGCCACCGACTCGCGCGACTGCGTGAGCGCACGCAGCGCAGTCTCGTCCAGCCGCGCCGGCCGGCTGCCGGGATCGGGCTCGTGGCGCCACACGAAGGCGGCGATCGACCCGCACTCCTCGCGCAGGGCCAGGGCGCGGACGGCATTGCCGATGGCCGCCTCGATCTTGCCGCGGTGCCGCACGATGCCCGGATCGGCGAGCAGCCGCGCGACGTCGGCAGGGCCGAAGCGGGCAACCGTCTCGATCTCGAAGCCGGCAAAGGCGGCGCGAAAGGCCTCGCGCTTGCGCAGGATGGTGAGCCACGACAGCCCGGCCTGAAAGCCTTCCAGGCACAGCTTCTCGAAGAGGCGGCGGTCATCGGCCACCGGCCGGCCCCACTCCTCGTCGTGATAGCGGCGATAGTCATCGGGCGCGTTGCGCGCCCAGTGGCAGCGCGGGGCGTCGGCGGGCAGGATCATGGGCAGGTTCAGTCGAGCCACTGGCCGGCCAGAAAGCGGCGCCAGTGCGGGTCGGACGGAGACTCGAAGCAGCGCTGCGCCGGCCCGCATTCATGCACCCGGCCGCGGTGCATGAACACCACGTCGGTGGCCATGCGCCGCGCCATCGCCAGGTCATGGGTGGCGACGATCAGCCCGGTGCCCTCATCGGCCAGCCGCATCAGCTCGCGCTCGACACCGGCCGCGGCGCCGGGGTCGAGGCTGGCGGTGGGCTCATCGAGCAGCAGGGCGAGCGGCTCGAGCGCGCGGGCGCGGGCCAGCGCCACGCGCTGCTGCTCGCCGCCCGAGAGGCTGCGCGCCGGGCGCTCGGCGGCGTAGCCCAGGCCCACGCGCTCGAGGGCGGCGAGCGCCGCCGCGCGACGCGCGGCGCGCGGCATGCCGGCCACCGCCAGGGCGTGCTCGATGTTGGCGCTCGCCGAGCGCCGCAGCATCACCGGCTTCTGGAAGACATAGGCAAGCCGGCGCGCCGCGCCGCCTGACCGCGACGGGGTCTGCGCTCCGTCGTGAAAGGAGAGGTGGCCACGCGTCGGCGGCAGCAGGCCCTGCAGCAGGCGCAGCAACGAGGTCTTGCCCGCGCCGTTGGGGCCCAGCACCACCACGCGGCGGGTAAGCGGCAGCGTGAGGCTGAGCTCGCCGAGCAGCGTCACTCCGCCGGCCTGCAGACCGACCCCATGCAGCATCACGCAGGGCGCCGCGGCCTGGTCCGGCTCAGCCATGACGCCGCTGCGCGTAGACGCGCAGTCCGTGGGCGAGCGCATTGACCGAGAGCACCATCAGCACCAGCACCACGCCCATGGCCAGGGCCAGGGGCAGATCGCCCTTGCTGGTCTCCAGCGCGATGGCGGTGGTCATCACCCGGGTGACGCCGTCGATGTTGCCCCCCACCACCAGCACTGCGCCCACCTCCGCCGCCGCGCGACCGAAGCCGGCGAGCACCGCCGTGGACAACGAGAACCGCGCCTCGCGCAGCAGCGTGCCCATGGTGGCCAACTTGCCCGCGCCCAGCGAGGCGAGGTAGGGACCGAACTCGGCCAGCGCGTCCTCGAGGGTCTGGCGGGCCAGGGCGGTGATCAGCGGCGCCACCAGCAGGGCCTGGGCGATGACCATGGCGGGCGGGGTGAAGAGCAGCCCCAGCGGGCCCAGCGGGCCGGCGCGCGAGAGCATCAGGTACACGATGAGACCGACCACCACCGAGGGCAGCCCCATCAGCGCATTGAGCCCGGCTATGACGCCGCCCCGGCCCCGGAACGGGGTGAGCGCCACCCAGGCGGCCAACGGCAGCGCCACCGCCGCAGCCAGCAGGGTGGCCGCGCCGCTGACTTCGATGCTCAGGCGCACCACCGGCCACAGC
>JBIKWU010000234.1:0-6280 GCA_044356115.1 Burkholderiaceae bacterium | reverse complement strand
CGCCCACCTCGGACACCAGCTTCACCGAGATGGAGGCGCGGTGGTTGGCGTTCTTGAGGTCGTGGATGAGCTGGGCGAGATCCTCGATGGAGTAGATGTCGTGGTGCGGCGGCGGCGAGATCAGACCCACGCCCGGCACCGAGTAGCGCAGCATGCCGATGTAGTCGGACACCTTGTGCCCGGGCAGCTGGCCGCCCTCGCCGGGCTTGGCGCCCTGCGCCATCTTGATCTGGATCTGGTCGGCGCTGGACAGGTACTCGGCGGTGACGCCGAAGCGCCCCGAGGCCACCTGCTTGATCTTCGAGCGCAGCGAATCGCCGGCCTTGAGCACGATGTCGGACTCGATGCGCGAGGCGCCGATCACCTTGCCCACCGTGTCGCCGTCGGCGATGGTGGAGCGGCCGGCGCGCAACTCGGCGCGGTAGCGCATGGCGTCCTCGCCGCCCTCGCCGGTGTTGCTCTTGCCGCCGATGCGGTTCATGGCCACCGCCAGCGTGGTGTGCGCCTCGGTGGAGATCGAGCCGAGCGACATCGCGCCGGTGGCGAAGCGCCTGACGATCTCGGCCGCGGGCTCGACCTCGTCCAGGGGTACCGGTGTGCAGGCGTCGGTGCGCAGGTCGAACAGGCCGCGCAGCGTCATGTGCCGGGCGCTCTGGTCGTTGATCAGCCTGGCGTACTCCTGATACGTGGAAAAGCTGCCCGAGCGCGTGCTGTGCTGCAGCTTGGCGATCGCGTCGGGCGTCCACATGTGAGCCTCGCCGCGGATCCGGAAGGCGTACTCGCCGCCGGCATCGAGCGCGCCGGCCATCACCGGGTCGTCGCTGAACGCGGCGCGATGCAGGCGGATCGCCTCCTCGGCCACCTCGAACACGCCGATGCCCTCGACGTTGGACGCGGTGCCGGTGAAGTAGCGCTCGACCAGTCGGCGCGACAGGCCGATCGCCTCGAAGATCTGGGCGCCGCAGTAGCTCATGTAGGTGGAGATGCCCATCTTGGACATCACCTTGTTCAGGCCCTTGCCCACCGCCTTGACGTAGTTCTTCACCGCCTTGTCGCCGGCCGCCTCGCCGGCGGCGGCGTTCAGATGGCGCAGGGTCTCGATCGCGAGGTAGGGATGGATCGCCTCGGCGCCATAACCGGCCAGCAGCGCGAAGTGGTGCACCTCCCGCGCCGAGCCGGTCTCGACCACCAGGCCGGTGCTGGTGCGCAGGCCCTTGTCGACCAGGTGCTGGTGCACCGCGCTCATGGCCAGGAGCGCGGGAATGGCCACACGCTCGGCGGCCACCCTGCGGTCAGAGACGATCAGGATGTTGTAGCCCGAGCGGACCGCGTCCTCGGCCTGCGCCGCCAGCGACGCCAGCCGCGCCTCGATGCCCTCGGCGCCCCAGGCGAGCGGGTAGCAGACATCGAGCTCGAAGGCCTTGAACTTGTTGTCGGTGTAGTGCTCGATGTGGCGGATCTTGGCCATGTCCTCGGCATCGAGGATGGGCTGCGCGACCTCCAGGCGCATCGGCGGGTTGATGTTGTTCAGGTCGAGCAGGTTGGGCTTGGGCCCGATGAACGACACCAGCGACATCACGAGCTGCTCGCGGATCGGGTCGATCGGCGGGTTGGTCACCTGCGCGAACAGCTGCTTGAAGTAGTTGTAGAGCGGCTTGTTCTTGTCGGACAGCACCGCCAGCGGCGAGTCGTTGCCCATCGAGCCCACCGCCTCCTCGCCGGCCTGCGCCATGGGGGTCATCAGGAACTTGATGTCCTCCTGGGTGTAGCCGAAGGCCTGCTGGCGGTCGAGCAGCGACGCGAGCGGCCGGTTGGCGGCCTCGTCGACCTGGACGTCGCGGCGCTGCGCGTCGAGCTCGTCGAGCTTGATGCGGATCGCCTCGATCCACTCGCGATAGGGCTTGCTGTTGGCGAGCTGGTGCTTGAGCTCGGCGTCATCGATGATGCGGCCCTGCTCGAGATCGATCAGGAACATCTTGCCCGGCTGCAGACGCCACTTCTTGACGATGCGGCTTTCGGGAATGGGCAGCACGCCGGATTCCGAGGCCATGATCACCATGTCGTCGTCGGTCACGCAGTAGCGCGCCGGGCGCAGGCCGTTGCGGTCGAGCGTGGCGCCGATCTGGCGACCGTCGGTGAAGGCGATGGCGGCCGGCCCGTCCCAGGGCTCCATCATGGCGGCGTGAAACTCGTAGAACGCGCGCCGCTTCTCGTCCATGAGCGTGTGCTGCTCCCAGGCCTCGGGGATCATCATCATCATCGCGTGCGCGATGGGATAGCCGGCCATCACCAGCAGCTCGAGGCAGTTGTCGAAGGTGGCGGTATCCGACTGCCCGGCATAGACGATCGGGTAGAGCTTGGGCAGGTCTTCGGCCAGCACCGGCGAGCGCATCACGCCTTCGCGGGCGCGCAGCCAGTTGTAGTTGCCCTTGACGGTGTTGATCTCGCCGTTGTGCGCGATCAGCCGGTACGGGTGGGCCAGCGGCCACTCCGGGAAGGTGTTGGTCGAGAAGCGCTGGTGCACCAGCGCCAGCGCCGACACGAAGCGCGGGTCCTGCAGGTCGCGGTAGTACTGGCCCACCTGGCCGCACAGCAGCAGGCCCTTGTAGACGATGGTGCGCGCCGACATCGACGGCACGAAGTACTCCTTGCCGTACTTCAGGTTGAGCGACTGGATGGCGTGGCTGGCCATTTTGCGGATGACGTAGAGCTTGCGCTCCAGGGCATCGGTGACCATGACGTCGGGGCCCCGGCCGATGAAGATCTGCCGGATCACCGGCTCCTTGGCCTTGACCGTGGGCGACATCGCCATGTCGCGGTCGATCGGGACATCACGCCAGCCGAGCAGCACCTGGCGCTCGGCGCGCACCGCCCGCTCGAGTTCCTGCTCGCAGGCCAGCCGCGAGGCATGCTCCTTGGGCAGGAAGACGATGCCCACGCCGTACTCGCCGGCGGGGGGCAGGCTCACGCCCTGCGCGGCCATCTCCTCGCGGAAGAACTGGTCAGGGATCTGGGTGAGGATGCCTGCGCCATCGCCCATCAGCGGATCGGCGCCCACCGCGCCGCGGTGATCGAGGTTGCACAGGATCTGCAGGCCCTGCTCGATGATGCGGTGGCTCTTCTTGCCCTTGATGTGGGCGACGAAGCCCACGCCGCAGGCATCGTGCTCGTTGGCGGGGTCATAGAGACCCTGAGCCTCGGGAGCGCCGGCGAACGACCCGCCGTCGGTGGGAATCTGGCTGCCGACCGGATGAGGGTCGGGGAGGTGCTGGCTGTGCATCTCGGCGCTCCGCGCTGTCGCTGGGTGAAACCGTGCAGGGGTGCCCTGCCGGGACGTCCGACAGGTGTTTCCTGCGCAGGCGTCCGGCACGCGGCACGGCGGGCAATTGCGGCGGTGCAGCGAACCGAACGCGGACGAACCTTGCACTATACAAGGGCGCCCCCCGGTTTTGAAGCAATCCGAGTGCCAGGGTCGGACAGCGCGGCCTCGGGCCGAAGGCACGGCGCGGCGCAAGGCCGACCCGGCGCGCAGTCACGCGGACAGGCGCCGGCGCTACGGCCGGCGAGGTGCGGGCCTCAGGGGTGAGGCCCCCAGGGCGCGGGCAGCAGCAGCTTGTTGCTCTGCTCGCGCAGCAGCGGACGCAGCTTGCGGGCGAACGCCATGAAGGCTTCGTCGGCGAACAGCCCCGTCCAGAATGCTCGACGGTCGGCATCGTCGTGGAACTTCCAGAGATGAACGATCTCGTTGAGCGCTCCGATGTCACCGGTGAAATAGCCCACCAGCCGGTCGGGATGGCGGGCGATGGCCGGATAGCCCTCGGTGCGGTAGAGCTCGATGACCTCGGCCATCTTGCCCACCACCACCTGGTAGGTGCGTTGCTCGTAGATCGCCATGGCAGGGTCTCCTGGAGGGATGCGGGATGGAGCGCGGTGCCCGGGGCCGGGGGCCAGCGGGTTCAGGCGGGATCGGGCGCGGCAGGGCGCGGCTCGGTCTGGCTGGCGTCGGGCAGCAGCGAGGCGCAGGCCAGGGTGACCACGGCGATGGCCGCCATCAGCAGCAGCAGCCACTGGAAGCCCGATGCCTTGACGATCGGTCCCAGCGCCCAGACCGCGAGCGAGCTCACCCCGAAGGACACGCCGATGCGGATGCCCGAGACCCGCGAGCGCATGCGGTCGTCGACGTAGCGCACCACCATGGCATCGGTGAACGGGATGGCGCCGAAGATCGACACCATGATGGCCACCTGCAGGACGAACAGCCACCAGCCCTGCGCGCTGGCCGCCATCAGCAGCAGCGGCGCCTGCAGCATCACCACGCCGACATAGATGCGCTTGAGCGGATACCGGTCGATGAGGCGGCCGACCACGATCTGCGCGAGCGAGGCCACCGCATACACCGAGGCCAGCAGCAGCCCGAGCGTCGCCGGGTCGTCGATGATGCCGGCGAAACGCTCGCGCAGCAGCTGGCCGTTGCCGTTGGTGGTGAAGTTGAAGAGCAGGCTCCCGGTGATCGCGGTGATGGTCATGATGAGCACGATGCGCAGCATCACGGCGCGCGGCAGCGACACCACCTTGGCGGTGCGCCGCGCCGGCGGCTCGGTCTCGCGCGGGGCGATCACGGCGAAGGCCACGCCCGCGGCGATCGAGATCAGGCCGGGCAGCGCGAAGGCCATGCGCCAGCCGAAGTGCTTGACCAGCAGCCCGGTGACCAGCGCGGCGATCGCGATGCCGAGATTGCCGACCAGCCCGTTGAAGCCGATGGTGATGCCCGGGTTGCGGGCGCCCTGCACCAGCATGGGAATGCCCACCGGGTGGTAGATGGACGAGAACGCGCCCAGCAGGGTGAGCGCCGCGGCCATCGACCAGGGCCCCTGGGTGCACGCCACCAGCAGGGCCGAGGCGCCCATGCCGAAGAAGAACAGCACCATCATGGCCCGCCGACCCCAGAGATCGCCCAGGCGCCCGGCCGGCAGCGAGCCCAGCCCGAAGAGCAGGAAGGCTCCCGCGCTGTAGGGCATGAGGTCTTCCCAGCGCTGCACGCCGAACTCCGCCGCAATGGTGGTCACCGCGGTGGCGAAGATCAGCAGGAACATGTGATCGATGGCATGCCCGAGGTTGAGCAGGGCCGCCACGCCGCGTGAGGGGATCATGCGATGCCTCCGGGGTCAGGCCGCGGGCTCGCGACGCGCGGCGAGCGCGCCGGCGGCCAGCGGAGAATTCAGCAGGGCCTGCGCCGCCGGCCCGTCGCCGGCCAGTCGCAGGAACTCCCGGATCGCGAAGCGATCGGTCATCCCGGCAATATAGTCGGCGACCGCCCGCGGGCCAATCGCCTCATTCCGGATCCGGTGCTCGGCCGGCATCAGGGCCGGCTCGGCCATGAAGCGCTCGAAGAGCCCGGTCACCACCTTGCGCGCCTCGTCCATCACCGCCACCACCTGGGCATGGCGATACAGCCGGCTGCGCAGCAGCCGCTTCAGCGGCCGTACCCGCGCGAGCATGCCGACCGAGAAGCCCGCCAGCGCCGGCGCGCGGCGCACCGCCTCGGGATCGGCCGGCGCAGCCGCCGCCAGGCGCCGTCCGGTCTCGGCCAGCAGATCGCTGATCCGCTCGTCGATCATCCCGCGCAGCACCTCGTGGATCAGGCGACGCTCGGCCAGCCCCGGGAACCGGGCCCGCACCGCCTCGGCATGCCCGGCGAACAGCGGCACCGTCGCGAGCTCGGCCACGCTCAGCAGCCCCGAACGCAGGCCATCGTCGACGTCGTGGTGGTCGTAGGCGATCTCGTCGGCGAGGTTGGCCACCTGCGCCTCGAGGCTGGGCTGGCGGCCGGTGAGAAAGCGCTCGCCGATCTCGCCCAGGCCGCGCGCATTGGCCGCCGAGCAGTGCTTGAGGATCCCCTCGCGCGTCTCGAAGCACAGGTTCAGGCCGTCGAACGCGCCGTAGCGCTGCTCGAGCGCATCGACCACCCGCAGCGACTGAAGGTTGTGCTCGAAGCCGCCCCAGGGCGCCATGCAGACGGCCAGCGCGTCCTGCCCGGCATGGCCGAAGGGAGTATGGCCGAGGTCATGGGCGAGCGAGATCGCCTCGATCAGGTCCTCGTCGAGCCGCAGCCGGCGCGCGATCGAGCGCGCGATCTGCGCCACCTCGATGGAATGGGTCAGACGGGTGCGGAACAGGTCGCCTTCATGATTGACGAAGACCTGGGTCTTGTATTCGAGGCGCCGGAAGGCGGTGCAGTGCACGATCCGGTCGCGATCGCGCTGGAACTCGCTGCGCGGCG